>NZ_JBSFMT010000032.1:0-106938 GCF_053599695.1 Streptomyces sp. NPDC000878
GGCCGGGGCAGCTGCCCCGGCCTCCTCCTCGTGTACGCCCTACGGCTCACGCGGTCGCGGGCTGCACCGCCGTCTCCCCGGTCGTGTCGACCTCCGACCGAGCGGTGTTCTTGCGGACCAGCAGCAGGGTGACCACCGCGCCGAGCAGGGAGGCACAGCCGCAGATCACCACGCCGACCGCCATACCGTGGCCGAGCGCTGTCTGGGCTGCCGCCCGGGCGCTGTCGCTGCCCGCGTTGACGACGGCGAGCGGTCCTGCCGCCGCCTCCATCCCCGCGTCGGCCCCGCTGAGCTTGCCGACCAGCGCGGAGGACGCGGCGCTCATCGCGATCGTGCTGATGACGGCCGGACCGAGGCCCTGCCCGAACTCGCGGACGAGGCTGGTGGCGCCGCTGGCCATGCCGGTCATGTGGATCGGTACGGCGTTGACGGCGGCGGAGGTCAGCGAGGAGACCACACAGATGAAGCCGACGCCGAGCAGCAGCACCGGGCCGATGAAGGCCGCGAGGGAGGTGGTGGTGATGGGCAGGGCGGCGATCCAGAACTGGCCGGCGGCCATGGGCAGCAGCCCGCCCATCAGCAGCCAGCGGGCGTCGATCCTGGTCAGCATTCTGCTCAGCACGGGGGCGAGGAGCAGTGGGATCAACTGGAGGATGACGAAGGGCATGCCGGCCTTCAGGGCGCTCAGGTGCATGACCGCGCCGAGCCGGATCGACACGCAGTACGCGGTGCCGATGAAGCCGAACATCCCGGCGAGGGCGACGACGGCCGCCGCCGCGAACGAGGGGATCTTCAGCAGCTCCAGGTTGAACATCGGTGACGTGGCGCGCAGTTCGGCGACGACGAACCCGACGAGGGCGATCGCGGCCAGGGAGAGGGAGCCGACGATCGCCGCGCTGCTCCAGCCGCGTTCGCCGCCCTCGATGATGCCCCAGAGCAGGGCGGTGAGGCCGACGGCGATGGTGATCTGGCCGGGCCAGTCGAGTGTGCGGCCCTCGGGTGCCTTGGAGTCGGTGACGAGCTTCCAGGACGCGACGGCGACGACCAGTCCGAGGACGACCGGCGGGACGAACGCCCAGCGGAAGTCGGCGACCGTGGCGAGGACACCGGAGGACAGCGGTCCGGCGGCAGAGGCGAGGGAGATGCTCAGTGCCCAGGTGGACACGGCTCTCGCCCGGTCCTTCTGGTCCGGGGTGGCCGCGGCGATGACCGCGAGGGAGCTGGGGAAGAGCGCGGCGGCACCGATACCGGCGAGGGCCTGGCCGGTCCAGAGCATGCCGATGCTCTGCGCGGTGGCGTTGAGAAGTTCACCGAGGGCCAGGATCAGTCCGCCGAGGACCAGCAGGCGCTTACGGCCGAAGAGATCTCCGACCACACCGAAATTCAGTTCCAGAATGGCGGTGGGGAGAATGAAGGCGGAGGTCACCCAAGCCACTTGGGAACCGGAGGCCCCGAATGCGGCCTGGATTTCCCCGTTGATGGGCGAGGGAACGGTAATGCACAATTGCGCCGCCGCGACCGCGAGGCAGCAGGCTATCAGCGTTCCTCTGTCGAGTCTGTTCGGGGAGATCGATTTCGTTGTCAGGGTCATCGCGGCTTCTTCTCTATGAGTTCGATGAGATTTCCCTCGGGGTCACTGACCCAGGCCATACGCACGCCCGGTTCGGGGGACGGCCCCGGTTTCGTGACCTCGCCCGCTCCATGGGCGACCAAGGCGTCGTGAACGGGGTCGAGTTCGGGGGTGGTGACCGCGAAGTGCCCGTATCCCTCGGTGAGCGCGGCGGTCGGCGGGTCCGGTGCGCGCAGGCCCGGGGCGGAACCGGTCCGGGCGAGCAGTTCGAGGCGCCAGCCGTCGGGATGCTCAAGGACGACACCCCTCAGTCCGGGTCCTTCGAGGTGGAACTCGAAGACGGTCTTCAGGCCGAACGCACCCTGGTACCAGGCGGTTTGGGCGGGCAGATCGCGTACGTTGACGCCCACGTGGTCGAGTCGGGTGGTCACGTCCGTTCAGCCCGCCATCGCGCTGTCGCCGCCGTCGACCATGAGGTTGGCGCCGTTGACGAAGGCCGCCTCGTCGGAGCAGAGGAAGGCCGCGGCCCGGGCGATGTCCTCGGGTTCGCCGACCCGCCCGACGGGGATACGGGCCTCCAACTGGGCCCGGGGGCCGTCCGGATCGTCGAGGAAGGGGGCGGTGGCCGAGGTGCGGGTCATGCCGGGGGCGATGGTGTTGACGCGGATGTGGTGCGGGGCGCCGGCCGCGCACAGGTGCTTGCTCATCGCCAGCACCCCGCCCTTGGCGGCCCCGTGGGGCACCATCGGCATGAAGGGCGCCCCGCGTACGGCGGCCACGGAGGCCACGTTGAGGACGACGCCGCCGCCGCGCGCGATCAGGTGCGGCCAGGCCGCGCGCGTACAGAAGTAGGGGATGTCCAGTTCGTTACGGATGGTGAAGTACCAGTCCTCGGCGGGCTGGGACTCGAACGGTCCGTTCCGTAGCGCGGAGGCGTTGTTGTAGAGGATGTCGATCCCGCCGAAGGCCTCGATCCCGGCGTCGATCCATTCCCGGGCGCCGCTTTCGGTGGAGAGATCCACGGGGGCGAGGGACCGCATGATTCCGCCGGCCTTCTCGACGAGTTCGACGGTTTCGGCCGCGCTGTCCTCGTCAAGATCGCAGCCGAATACCGTGGCACCTTCCGCGGCGAATACGTGGGCCGCGGCGCGACCTATTCCGGCCCCCGTTCCACTGATGAAAGCGATTTTCCCGGCGAGTCGACCCATGGTTGCCATGTCCCTTGTCCAGTGCCGCCGGAGTGCGGTGGTGGAAGCGTAGGTACGGCCATTGGGCAGAACAAGAAATGCGTCGCTTCAGGTCCATCGGGGGTTCGTATGGCTGGTATGCGGGCCCGGAGTCCAGGAAGTCGAGGCTTGGCGGTTCCTGTGACCTGTTTGGGGTTCGCGTGGGCCTGGCGATACCCCCGACTGCATCGTCTTCCACAAGCGCACGGGTGAACTCCCGCTGCCGTACGGCCTCCTCGCGCGCCGCTGAGTTGCAACTCACAGTCGCACCCGCGCACCGTGTGGTACGGTGCTAGCAGCACTTGTGTACGCCCCTCTCTTGGGCGCCGGTGCAGTTTCCTTCTCAGTTCGTTGATCCGCCCGTCGGTTTCCGATCGGCGCATCGGCTCTCCCGGTACCACCTCACCAGCGGCGACGTAGTTCTGCCGTACCCGAGGTGTTGCTGTCTTCGCCGCCCGCAGTGTGC
Source organism: Streptomyces sp. NPDC000878 (assembly GCF_053599695.1). Lineage (NCBI taxonomy): Bacteria > Bacillati > Actinomycetota > Actinomycetes > Kitasatosporales > Streptomycetaceae > Streptomyces > Streptomyces sp. NPDC000878. The sequence goes on from NZ_JBSFMT010000032.1 coordinate 3,263, forward strand.
TCGGCGCGCTCAGTTCTAGCGGCTTCCCCCTTCCTCTTTCTCTGCGTGCCTCACGCATCGTGCGGCATGTGTCCTCGTCCGTGAAAGGACCCCAGTCTCATGACCACCACACTCGAACACCCCCCTGTGGAACAACTGCCCCCGACCCGCATCGCGACCGGTGTCCTCGACATCGACAGCAACGGGAAGGGGTACCTGCGGGCCGCCGACAGCTGCCTGCCCTCCCCCACCGACCTCCAGGTCTCCCCGGCACTCATCCGCCGGTACGGCCTGCGCAAGGGCGACCTCGTCGCCGGCGCCCGCGGCTCCCAGCGTGCCCTGACCGAGGTCGGGCTGGTCAACGGCCGTACGCCCGAAGAGCTGCGCGGCCGTCGCCACTTCCGCGACCTCACCCCGCTGCACCCGCGTGAGAGGCTCCGCCTCGAACACCCGGCGGCCGGACTCGCCGGACGCGTCACCGACCTGGTCACGCCCGTCGGCAAGGGTCAGCGCGGGCTGATCGTGGCCCCGCCCAAGACCGGCAAGACCGTACTGCTCCAGCAGGTCGCGGCGGCCGTCGCCGGCAACCACCCCGAGTGCCGCCTGATGGTGGTGCTGCTCGACGAGCGGCCCGAGGAGGTCACCGACATGCGGCGCTCCGTGCGCGGCGAGGTGTACGCCTCGACCTTCGACAAGGCGCCCAAGCAGCACATCGCCCTCGCCGAACTCGTCATCGAGCGGGCCAAGCGGCTCGTCGAGGCGGGCGAGGACGTCGTCATCCTCCTGGACTCCCTCACCCGGCTGTGCCGCGCCCACAACAACGCGGCGGCCTCCGGTGGCCGTACCCTCAGCGGCGGAGTCGACGCCGCCGCGCTGCACGGGCCGAAGCGGCTGTTCGGCGCCGCACGCCTCGCCGAGGAGGGCGGTTCGCTGACCATCCTCGCCACCGCCCTGGTGGAGACGGGCTCGCGCGCCGACGACTTCTTCTTCGAGGAGCTGAAGAGCACCGGCAACATGGAGCTGCGGCTGAGCCGCGAGCTGGCGTCCCGGCGCGTGTACCCGGCCGTCGACATCACCCCGTCCGGCACCCGCCGCGAGGAACTCCTACTGCCCCCGACCGAGTTGACGACCGTACAGGGACTTCGGCGAGCCCTCCAGACACGAGACGGCCAGTCGAGCATGGAAACCCTCCTGGAACGCCTCCGCGACACCCCGGACAACGCGACCTTCCTACGCCGAATCCAGCCGACGCTACCCACGGCCAGCTGAACGAGCCTGACGGGAGGAGCGCGGGGCAGTCCTACCGATGTCGGGGGCGCGCAGCGCCCCGACAGGGGCGCGGGGCTGTATCGATATGCGGCTCCGCCGCGCGGGCGCGACCAGCCCCCACAGACCCGCACCCAAAAACCGCCCCACGCAGCGGAGCGCTAGCGCATACGGGTGTTCGGACCCCGCCCTCGGCCCCGGCACCACCCCGTACGGCACGTCCATTCCTACGTTTGCGGTATGACGATCAGATTCTCCTCCCGCATCGCCATCTCCTGCTGCGCCCTGTGCGCGACAGGCGTCCTGGCCCTCGCCCCCGCCCAGGCGTCCGCCGGCACCACCACCGACACGACCGCCGACGCGACCAAGCCGTCAGCGGCGGACGCGCGGCTGCTGTACCGCTCCGGCACCCATGCCCGCCTCCGCCCCGGCACCCCCCGCCTCCCACGGGACGTGTCCGCACTGTCCTGGCTGGTCGCCGACGCCCGCACCGGTGACGTGCTCGCCGCGCACAACTCGCACCGCAAGCTGCCCCCGGCCAGCACGCTCAAGACGCTCTTCGCGCTCACCGTGCTGCCGACGCTGCCCGCCGGCCTCCGGCACAAGGTCACCGAGGACGAGTTGGCGGGCATCGGGGCCGGCAGCAGTCTGGTCGGGGTCGCGGCGGGGCGTACGTACCGTGTCGCCGACCTGTGGCGGGGTGTGTTCCTCAACTCCGGGAACGACGCCGTGCACGTCCTGGCCGCCATGAGCGGGGGCTGGCGCGACACCGCCGTCCGGATGCGGGCCAAGGCCCGCTCCCTGGGCGCCCGCGACACGCACGTGCGCTCACCCGACGGGTACGACATGCCGGGGCAGGTGTCGTCGGCGTACGACCTCGCGGTGTTCGGGCGGGCGGGGCTGCACAACGCGGACTTCGTCGACTACTGCGGCACGGCCCGGGCGAAGTTCCCCGGCGGGGGCGGCTGGTCGTACGAGATCCAGAACACCAACCGGCTGCTGACCGGTGCCGACGGCGTCGGGCGCTACCCCGGCGTCGTCGGCGTCAAGAACGGCTACACCAGCAAGGCGGGCAACACGCTGGTCGCCGCCGCGCGCCGGGGCGGGCGCACCCTGGTCGTCACGGTGATGAACCCTCAGGAGGGCGGCGGATACGCCGTCTACGAGGAGGCCCGCTCGCTGCTCGACTGGGGCTTCGGAGCCGCCGGACGCGTCGATCCCGTCGGCTCACTGGCCGTCTCACGGCCCGTACCGCAGGCCGGTCCGCAGGCGCCGCGCTCGGTGCCGGTGGCCGCCACCGTGGCGTCCGGGACCGGGCCGGGCTGGCCGGAGACCTGGACGATCGTGGGCGCGGCCGTGCTCGGGGCCGCAGCGGTGTCGCTGGCGCTGCGGATCGCGGGCGTACGGCGGGCCTGATCCGCGCCGCCCGCAGGCAGCCACAGCAGCAGCCCGAGGGTGACCCAGACGTACGCGCTGCCGCCGATGAACCCGTCGACGCCGGACGCGTCGTCGAACCACAGCCACACCACGCTCGTGCACAGCACCGCGTACAGGGCGCCCGCCACGCGCGCGTGCCCGGTGCGCAGCAGGACGGCGAACGACGGGAGCAGCCAGACGAGATGGTGCACCCAGGTGATCGGGCTGACCAGACAGGCGGTCAGCCCGGTGAGGGCGAACGCGGCCCACCAGTCCCCCGCCGCCACGGCCCGCCGGGCCCGCCACGCCCAGACGGCGAGGACGACCACGACCACCACCAGCCACACGGCACGGCTCGGTTCGCCCGGCACGGCCAGCCGCGCCAGCACGCCCTGGAGCGACTGGTTCGAGACGTACGCGAGTCTGCCGATGCGCTGGGTGTCCCACAGGGCCTCGCTCCAGTAGAAGCGCGAGGCGTCCGGTGCGACCCACACCGCGAGCCCGGTCGCCGCACCGGCGACGGCCGTCGCGATCCCAGCGGCCCGCCGCCGCCCGGCGAGGAGCAGCAGCCCGATGAAGAGGGCGGGCGTCAGCTTGACGGCGGCGGCGAGTCCGATCCCGATGCCCGCCCAGCGGGCCCTGCCGGTCGTCAGCAGCCAGGCGTCGACGAGGACGAGGGCCAGCAGTACGAGGTTCACCTGGCCGAAGCTGAAGGTGTCACGGACGGGTTCGAACAGGGCCAGCGCGCAGCCGGTCAAGGCCCAGCCGTACCAGCCGTGGTGGCGCAGCACCGGCCCGGCCGTCATCCACACCACCGCGCCGAGCGCCGCCAGGTTGAGCAGCAGCGCGGCCGTGATGGCGGCGTGCAGCCCGAGCAGGGCCATCGGCAGCATGCTGACGGCGGCGAACGGCGGATAGGTGAAGCCGTACGTGGTGCCGGGCACCCGGTAGTCGTAGATCCGGCCGCCGTGGTGGACCCAGGTGTCGATGGTTCCGTAGTAGACGCGCAGGTCGAACCAGCCGCGCAGCAGGGGCACGGTCGCCGTGAACACGGTCACCGCGACGGCGAGGGCGAGCACGAGGAGGAGCCGTCCCCGGTCGGTCCGGGGCAGTCGGACAGTGCTCATACCGTGCTCTCCCGCAGGGGTGCCTGGGCCGCCTGGTGGGCCTGCCAGAGGACGACGACGGCCAGCGCGCCGCCGGAGACGGCCAGGACCAGTTCCCCGGTGCCGGCGGGCGCGCCGCTGGGCAGGGCGAGGAGCGCGACGACTCCCGTGACGGCCGCGAGCCGGTGCCGTACCGAGGTGCTGGGCGCGGCGGCGGCGATGAGGAACAGGGCCCACAGGGCGTACCAGGGCCGGATCGCCGGGCCGAGGACGACCACGACGGCCAGGCTCAGACCGAGCGCGTACACCGGGCTGAGGCGTGGACGGCGCAGCCATATGTGGGCGATGGCGAGGACGGTGAGCGCGATGCCCAGCAGATGCCAGGCAGGGACAGCCATCGGCGCGAGATCGCTGCCGATCTCCGTGAGCACGGCGGCCGTGGCGCGGCCGAGGAGGCTGGTGAGGGCCCAGTTCTGGGGTGACACCGGGGTTTTCAGGGCGCCTATCCAGCCGTATCCGGTGCCGGTCAGCGTGGTGACAGCCACAGTGGTGGCGGCTGCCGCGCCCGCCGTGGTCAGTACCGCCCGCACCGGACCGCGGCCCGCGCGGATCTGCAGGGCCACGACCGCCGCGAGGCCCAGGATTGCCGGTGCCTTGACGAGGGCGGCGAGCGTGACGAGTACGGCGCCCAGGACCGGCCACCGGCCCAGTGCGGCGACCAGGCCGACGCCCAGCAGCCCGAGCATGATCGCGTCGTTGTGGGCGCCGGCCACCAGATGCAGCAGGACCAGCGGGTTGAGGGCGCCGAGCCAGAGCGCGGCGGCCGGGTCGGCGCCGCTGTGCCGGGCGAGGCGGGGCAGGGCCGCCGCCATCAGGGCCACGCCGAGCAGCGCGACCAGCCGCATGCCGAACAGTCCTGCCGGGATCTCGCCCCGGGTCAGTCCGGAGAGCCCGGACGCGACGGCGAGGAACACGGGGCCGTACGGGGCGCCGGTCTGCTGCCACACCGGGGCGACCTCGGCGGCGAGCGGGCCGCCGAGCAGGGCCGGGCCGTGTGTGTACACGTCCATGTTCGCCTCGACCATCGCGCCCTGGGCGAGATAGCTGTAGACGTCGCGGCTGAAGAGGGGCGGGGCGAGGAGGAGCGGGGTCGCCCAGACGGCGAGGACGAGCATCAGGGACCGTACGGTGGGCGGCTCCGGGCCGCGGACCAGTCTGCCGAGCAGGGCCCAGGCGGCGATCAGGAGGACGACGCCGAAGTAGACACCGACGAGGCCCAGCGCTGCGCGGCCGGTGGAGGGGGCGATGAGTTCTCGTACGGGGAGGGCCCCGGCGGTCTCGCCTCCCAGCGCGAGGCATGCGGTGCCGATCAGGCCTACGGCCTGGCAGCGGGGGAGGGTGGTCGGGGGAGCCTTGGCCAGCACTTGGTCAGGGTGGCAAGGGTGGGTGGCCGGGAGGCTACGGGGTGCGATCCGGGTGGGGGCCTGGGAGTTACCGGCGGGTGAGCGTCTGTGGGTGGTTCGTCGGCTGCCGGCCGGTGGGGGCTTGTCGCGCAGTTCCCCGCGCCCCTGAAAGCGACACCTCGCCGTCGCCTGCAAGTGGCCGCTCGTGACCCTGAGAAGCCACGACTCGCCCCCTCCTGAAAGCCGTCCGCTTCCTGGTCAGAAGACGGACACTCCCGTCAGTGTGGTGAAGCGGGCCAGAGCTGTCACGCCTGCTACCGAGTTGCCCCTCTCGTCCAGGCCGGGGCTCCATACGCACAGCGTGCAGCGGCCGGGGACCACGGCGATGATGCCGCCGCCCACTCCGCTCTTCCCGGGGAGGCCCACTCGGTAGGCGAAGTCGCCTGCGGCGTCGTACGTGCCGCAGGTCAGCATGATGGCGTTGATCTGTTTGGCCTGGCTGCGGGTGAGGAGGCGGGTACCGTCGGCGCGGACGCCGTGGCGGGCCAGGAAGCCGGTCGCGAGGGCCAGGTCGGCGCAGGACGCCTCGACCGAGCACTGGCGGAAGTACTGCTCCAGCAGGTCCGGGACCGGGTTGTCGATGTTGCCGTACGAGGCCATGAAGTGGGCCAGGGCGGCGTTGCGGTGGCCGCGTCCGGCCTCGGAGGCGGCCACCTCCTTGTCGAAGGTCAGGCCAGCGTTGCCCGACTCCGTGCGCAGGAAGTCGAGGAGTGCGCCGGCCGCGTCGCCGGTACGGGTGTGCAGGCGGTCGGTGACGACGAGGGCGCCCGCGTTGATGAACGGGTTGCGCGGGATGCCGTTCTCGTACTCCAGCTGGATCAGGGAGTTGAAGGGGTTTCCCGAGGGTTCGCGGCCCACGTGCTCCCAGAGTTCGTCGCCCTCGCGGGCCAGGTCGAGGGCGAGGGTGAAGACCTTGGTGACGGACTGCGCGGAGAACGGTTGCCGCCAGTCCCCCACGCCGTACACCGTGCCGTCGAGTTCGGCGACGGCCATGCCGAAGCTGCGGGGGTCTTGCGACGCGAGGGCCGGGATGTAGTCGGCGGGGCGCCCGCATCCCGGGGTGCGGGCGATCTCCTCGGCGATTCGGTCCAGGACCGGCTGGAAGGTCGGGGGCGACTGAGCGGGTTCCATGATCGCCATTGTCCCTCTGGGCCGGTCCTGGTGCGCGTTTGTGTGTGCTGGGCGCTTCGTTGGGGAGGTGGTGATGAATCCGCGGCCCGGTGGGGGCTTGTCGCGCCCGCGCGGCGGAGCCGCATATCGACACAGCCCCGCGCCCCTAAAGGGGCGCGCCCGTGCCCGCCACTATCTCCGGGCGCAGTAGCTCCGCGAGGCGCTCCGCCGGCAACAGACCCTTCTCCAGGACTAGTTCGGCGACGCCCCGGCCGGTGGCGAGGGCCTCCTTGGCGATGTCGGTGGCCGCCGTGTAGCCGATGTGGGGGTTGAGGGCGGTGACCAGGCCGATGGAGTTCTCGACGCTCGCGCGCAGCGCCTCCGTGTTGGCGGTGATGCCGTCGACGCAGCGCTCGGCGAGCGTGAGGCAGGCGGCGCGCAGGTGGGTGATGGACTCCGAGAGGGAGTGCAGGATGATCGGCTCGAAGGCGTTGAGCTGGAGCTGACCCGCCTCCGCGGCCATCGTGATGGTCACGTCGTTGCCGATCACCTCGAAGGCGACCTGATTGACGACCTCGGGGATCACCGGGTTCACCTTGCCCGGCATGATCGACGAACCCGCCTGCACCGGCGGCAGGTTGATCTCGCCGAGGCCCGCGCGCGGCCCGGAGGAGAGCAGGCGCAGGTCGTTGCAGCTCTTGGAGAGCTTGACCGCGATCCGCTTCAGCACGCCCGACATCTGGACGAACGCCCCGCAGTCCTGGGTGGCTTCGACCAGGTTGGCGGCCGTGACGAGCGGCAGTCCGGTGATCGCGGCGAGGTGGCGGCGGGCCGACTCGGCGTATCCGGCGGGGGCGTTGAGGCCCGTACCGATCGCGGTGGCGCCGAGGTTGATCTCGTGGATCAGCTCGACCGCCTCCGCGAGGCGGCTGCGGTCCTCCTCGATCATCACGGCGTACGCCGAGAACTCCTGCCCGAGCGTCATCGGCACCGCGTCCTGGAGCTGCGTACGGCCCATCTTCAGCACGTCGTGGAACTCGACTGCCTTGCGGGCGAAGGCGTCCTGGAGGACGGCCATCGCCTTGAGCAGTTCGTGCACGGCGAAGACGGTCGCGACCTTGACGGCGGTCGGGTAGACGTCGTTGGTGGACTGGCCGAGGTTGACGTCCTCGTTGGGGTGCAGGTGCTGGTACTGGCCCTTCTCGTGGCCCAGCAGCTCCAACGCCCGGTTGGCGACGACCTCGTTGGCGTTCATGTTCGTCGAGGTGCCGGCCCCGCCCTGGATGACGTCCACCACGAACTGGTCGTGCAGCCTGCCACCGCGGATCTCCCGGCACGCCTCGACTATCGCGGCGGCCTTCTTCGGTTCGAGGAGGCCGAGTTCCTCGTTGGCGAGGGCGGCGGCCTCCTTGACGGCGGCGAGGGCGTCGATGAGGTGCGGGTAGGCGGAGATGGTCATACCCGTGATGGGAAAGTTCTCCGTGGCACGCAGGGTGTGGACACCCCAGTACGCCTCGGCGGGAACATCACGGTCGCCGAGCAGATCGTGTTCACTGCGGTGGACTGCGGCGGCGCTGCGCTGGGCTGCTGCGGTCATGGTGGGGCGGGCCTCTTTCGGGTGGGTGGTCCTGATGGGCGTGCTGTGGACGCGCCCCGAAGGGGCGCGGGGCTGTGTCGATATGCGGCTCCGCCGCGCGGGCGCGACCAGCCCGCACCGGCCGGGGGCCGAAGAACTACGCGGGCCGGACCTGATGAGCCGGAAGCGGGTCCAGGGCACGGACGACACGGACACTACCGACCGGTTCGCCGCCGCCGAGCAACGGTTCACCCGCGAACCCGGTGAGCGCCGACGCATCGACACCGGCCCGGACAAGCGCCGCCGCCGTCACCGGCACACGGGCCCGGTTCGCACCGTCGGCGATCTTCACCGCGACGGAGCGGCCGTCCGGCAGGGCGGCGACCTCGACGCCCTCGAAGCCGTCCTTGCTGAGCAGCCCGGGCACCGCCCGCATCAGCGCGGCCACGTCCCGGCCGGAGCCGGAGGCCATCTCGGCGTGGTCGCGCATCGCGTCGGCGACGAGCGCCTCCGGGGTGTCCGGGGCGGCGGTGGTGATCCGGGCGGCGGCGCGGGCCAGGCCGTGCAGGGAGATGGAGAAGAGGGGCGCGCCGCATCCGTCGACGGTCACCTGGGCGATGCGCTGACCGGTGAGGTCCTCGACGATCTCGGCGATCGCCTGCTGGAGGGGGTGGGCGGGGTCGAGGTAGGTGTCGAGGGACCAGCCGTTGAGCTTGCAGGTGTAGAGCATGGCCGCGTGCTTGCCGGAGCAGTTCTGGGCGAGGCGGGACGGCGGCCGGCCCTCGCGTATCCAGGTGTCCCGGACGACCGGGTCGAACGGCAGGTCCCGGACGTTGCGCAGGTCGTCCTCGGTGAGACCGGCCAGCTCCAGGATGCGGCGGGTGCCGGCCAGGTGGCGTTCCTCGCCGGAGTGGCTGGCGGCGGTCAGGGACAGCAGCTCGCCGTCGAGGGGCAGACCCGCCCGCAGCATCGCCACCGCCTGGACCGGCTTCAGCGCCGAGCGCGGATAGAAGGCCGCCTCGATGTCGCCGACCTGCAGCTCCACCCGGCCGTCGGCGCCGAGGACGACGACGGAACCGTAGTGGATGCCCTCGATGACCCCGCCGCGCACGAGGTGCGCGACGGGAGAGTGGAGGGGTTCGCGGATCGCGGGAGCGTCCGCGAGAGAACTGCCGTACATGCCTGCCTGCGCTGCTTCCTGCATTACTGCATCCTGCATCACTGCGTGGTTCACGCGTCGGCCCCGGCCGACCCGCTCGATCCGGTGGACGGGTTGGAAGGGGTGGAAGGGGTGCCTTCGGCGGCCTTGCGGGCCACCTGGGCGCGGACGCCGTACCAGCCCGCGACCAGTGCCCCGGCGATCAGCGGGAGACACAGCACGGTGGTGCGGCCGGCGCCGCCGTCGGCGTACATCAGGACCAGGACGGAGGCGAGGAAGGCCAGCGTCACGAGTTCGGTCCAGGGGGAGCCGGGGAGGCGGTAGCTCGGGCGGGTCAGCTCGCCGTTCTCGGTCTTCCGCCAGAACACCAGGTGGCAGACCATAATCATGCCCCAGGTGGCCAGGATGCCGATCGCCGCGAAGTTGAGCACGATCTCGAACGCGTCGTCGGGGACGACGAAGTTGAGGCCGACGCCGAGTACGCAGACGCCGCTGGTGAGCAGGATGCCGCCGTACGGGACCTGGCTGCGGCTCATGTTGCCGGTGAAACTGGGCGCGGAGCCGGACATCGCCATGGAGCGCAGGATGCGGCCGGTGGAGTACAGGCCCGAGTTGAGGGACGACATGGCCGCCGTGAGGACGACCAGGTTCATCACACCGCCGGCCGCCGGGATGCCGATGTTGGAGAGGACGGTCACGAAGGGGCTCTCGCCCGACGTGTACTTGTTCCACGGCAGCAGCATCGACAGGAGGAGCACCGAGCCGACGTAGAAGATGCCCACGCGCCACATGATCGAGTTGATCGCCTTCGGCATGATCTTCTCGGGGTTCTCGGTCTCGCCCGCCGTGACACCGACCAGTTCGACGGAGGCGTAGGCGAAGACGACGCCCTGGATGATCAGCAGCATGGGCAGCAGGCCGTTGGGGAAGACGCCGCCGTTGTCGGTGATCAGGGACGGGCCGGGGGTGGTGCCGTCGACCTCGTGCTGGGTGACCAGCAGGAAGATGCCGATCAGCATGAAGATGACGAGGGCGCTGACCTTGACGATGGCGAACCAGAACTCCAGCTCGCCGAAGATCTTCACCGAGATCAGGTTCACGGTGAGGACGACCGCCAGGGCGATCAGCGCGATCACCCACTGCGGGATGTCGGAGAACATGCCCCAGAAGTGGGTGTAGGTGGCCACCGCGGTGATGTCGGCGATGCCGGTGGTGGCCCAGTTCAGGAAGTACATCCAGCCTGCGGTGTACGCGCCCTTCTCGCCCAGGAACTCACGGGCGTACGACACGAACGCGCCGGACGAGGGCCGGTACAGGACGAGTTCGCCCAGCGCCCGGACGACGAGGAAGGCGAAGATTCCGCACACCGCGTAGGCGATGAACAGGGACGGGCCGGCGTCGGCCAGCCGGCCGCCCGCGCCGAGGAACAGGCCGGTGCCGATGGCACCGCCGATGGCGATCATGTTGACGTGCCGGGACTTCAGCGACTTGCTGTAGCCCGCGTCACCGGCGTCGACGTGCACGGCCTTTGTCGTCGCCGTGCGGTCCGCCGGCCCGTCTTGCAGGGATTGTTCGCTCACGCCTCGGGTCCGCCTTCCGGGGATGTCTCGTGGGGGGTGTCCGTGTGCGCGGGGCGCACGATGTCGGTGAGGGTCCGGGAGACCCGGTCGAGATGGTGGGACATGGCGTCCACCGCGTCGTCCTCACTGCGGTCGATCAGGGCCTCGACGATCGCCCGGTGTTCGCGGTTGGACTGCTCGCGCCGGCCGCCCAGCTCGTTCAGGAAGGCCGACTGACGGGCCAGCGCGTCCCGGATCTCCTCGATCACCCGGCGGAACACCGGGTTCTGGGCGGCCTGCGCCACGGCCAGATGGAAGAGGGTGTCCATGGCGACCCACGCGGTGGTGTCGGTCTCGTGCTCCATACGGTCGAGCAGGTGGGCGAGGTGGTCGAGGTCCTCGGGGGTGCGTCGTACGGCCGCGTAGCCGGCGACCGGGATCTCTACGTGCCGACGGACTTCGAGGAGGTCGCTGGCTGCGTAGTCGCCGAAGGTGGGGTCCTCGACGGTGCTGGACACCACGAAGGTGCCCTTGCCGGTCCGGGAGACGGTCAGGCCCATGGTCTGCAGGGCCCGCAGGGCCTCCCGCAGCACGGGCCGGCTCACCTCCAGGCGTCGGCACAGCTCGGCCTCGGAGGGGAGCTTGTCCCCCACGGCATAGTCTCCGCGCTCGATGGCGCTGCGCAGATGACCGAGGACCGCTTCCATCGCGCTGACGCGCCGCGGCACCGAGCCACCTGTCTGGCTGTCTGACAGGTTCACGGGGGTGATACTCCGGGTGCCGGGACGGGGCTGTCAAGGGTGCGGGGTGGGGGCCATCCTCACACCGGCCCCCACAGCCCGCCCCGCGTCAGTTCAGTACGCCCGCGCCCAGCAGCCCGAAGAGCAGTACTCCGACGACGATCCGGTAGATCACGAACGCGTCGAAGGAGTGCTTGGCGACGAACTTCAGCAGCCAGGCGATGGAGGCGTAGGCGACGACGAAGGAGACCGCCGTGCCGACGGCCAGCGGCGCGACGCCCACGCCCGCGCCCAGGGCGTCCTTCAGCTCGTACAGCCCGGCGCCGGTCAGGGCGGGGATGCCGAGGAAGAAGGAGAGCCGGGTGGCGGTGACCCGGTCGAGGTCGAGGATCAGCGCCGTCGACATGGTGGCGCCGGAGCGGGAGAAGCCGGGGAAGAGCAGGGCGAGGATCTGTGAACTGCCCACCAGCATCGCGTCCTTGAACGACGTGTCGTCCTCGCCGCGCTTGTGTCGGCCCATCTGGTCCGCGGCCCACATCACCCCGCTCCCGACGATCAGCGAGGCGGCGACCACCCACAGCGAGGCCAGCGGGCCCTCGATCAGCGGCTTGGCGGCGAGGCCCACGGCGACGATCGGGATCGTGGCGCAGATGACCCACCAGGCGAACTTGTAGTCGTGGTGATGGCGCTCGTCGCGGTTGACGAGGCCCCTCCCCCAGGCGGAGACGATCCGGACGATGTCCTTGAAGAAGTAGACGAGCACGGCGGCGATCGCGCCGACCTGGATGACGGCCGAGAACCCGACGACGGCGTTGTCGTCGACGGGGATTCCCATCAGCCCCTCGGTGATCTTCAGATGGCCGGTCGAGGAGACCGGCAGGAACTCGGTCACCCCCTCGACGGCTCCGAGGACGACGGCCTGACCGACGGAGATGGCGCTCATGGAATCCAGTTCTGCTGGGGAGGGGCGGGCTGCGGCGGCCAGTCCTACTACACGCCGGCAAGACCCGGACGCCCTCCGACCGCCCCTACAGCGCCCCACCCAGCCATACGCCCACGAAAGCGGCCCCGAACCCGGCCACCACACTCACGATCACATAGGCGGCGGCGAGGAGACCGGCCCCGTCCTCGGCCAGCCGCAGGGTCTCGTACGAGAAGGTCGAGTACGTGGTCAGCGCACCGCAGAAACCCGTACCCAGGAGCAGCTGGAGGTGCTGGCCCGGGGCTGCGCCGGTCAGCAGGCCGAGGATCAGACAGCCGGTGATGTTGACGGCGAAGGTGCCCCAGGGGAAGGCGCTGTCGTGCCGGGACCGGACCACCCGGTCGGTGAGATACCGGAGGGGCGCGCCGACCACTCCGCCCGCGATCACGAGCAGCCAGTTCACAACGACTTCTTACCCTTCAGGACCCGGCGCGTCGCGGTCGCCGCGAGCGTCACGGCGGTGAGCGCCGCGAGGAGGGTGGCGGCGAGGTAGGCGAGCCCGGTGCCGGGGTGGCCGTGGTCGATCAGCTTCTGGATGTCGACGGCGTACGTCGAGAAGGTGGTGAACCCGCCGAGCACCCCGGTGCCGAAGAAGGGCCGTACGAGGGGGTGGACGGCCCAGATCTCGGTGACGACGACCATGAACACACCGATCACGGCACAGCCGACGACGTTGACCCAGAAGGTCGTCCAGGGAAATCCACCGGTCTGCGCGGGCCAGAGCAGAGCGGCCCCGTACCGGGCACAGGCCCCGATCGCACCACCCACCGCGACAACGGCGACGACAGGCGCCTGCCCGCGCAGGACGGGGGTGGCGGGGGCGGTCATGGTCGTACGTCTCCTACTCACCGCCGCGAACGAGAATCACGGCTGGCCAGCAGAGTAACGCGCCCCGACAGGGGCGCGGGCTGTATCGATCTGCGGCTCCGCCGCGGGGCGCGACAAGCCCCCACCGGCCGGCAGCCAACTCAACACACCAAGTCACCACCCCTTCTCGAACATCCGAGCCACCTCAGCAATCCGCACCTCGTCAGGCCGATAGAACGTCCGCCACCGAATCCGCTTCGTACGAACCATCCCGATCCCCGCCAGCAGCCCCAGATGCGAATGGGCGACAGACCGCGGAACCCCGAGTTTCGCGGCCACCGCCGCAGCCGTGACCCCGTCCTCGACCGGATCCCCGTGCCGCTGGGGCGGAAAGTGCGCGGCCGGGTCCTTCAGCCACTCCAGGATCTCCAGGCGTTGCCCGCCCGCCGGTCTCTTCAGCATCGCGCCTCCTCGTCCCGGTCACCGCGTGCCGCACTTCCCAATGTCCCTCAGTTCGGGCCACCGCGTCCGGGGCTTCGCACCTCTTGGCCGACGTCGAACCCTCCTCGTCGCGTACGTGAGTTCGAGCAAGCCCTTGCACAGCAATGCGCAGGGGCCCGGCCGCCCCCCTCAGGCGTCCGGGCCCCTGTCACTTCGGGCTCAGCGGTGGCTGAACCACGTCATCGCGGGGAGCGCCTTGTCGTCGTAGCCGAACAGGGCCTGGTTCTCCCAGCCGTTGCCGGAGGAGGAGTCCGTGGGGTCCCAGCCGTTGCCGGTGACCGCGGTCCAGGTCGCCTCCCAGTAGAAGACGCCCAGGCCACGGCCGTTCGGAACGGCCTCCACGATGTTCAGGATGTCCCGGAACCAGGCCGACTGCCCGGCCGTGGACGCCGGGTACCCGGAGACCAGTTCACCGCTCAGGTCGATGATGTTCTCGTGCGAGTCCTCGCTGTCGAGACGGAAGGGGTAGGCCGTCTCGGCGACGTACACCGGCTTGCCGTAGCGGGAGGCCGCGTCGTCCAGGGTGGTCTGGAAGTCGTAGAGCGAGCCGTGCCAGTAGCCGTAGTACGACAGGCCGATCACGTCGAACTTCACGCCGTTGGAGACCGCGCTGTCGAACCACCAGCGGGTGCCCGACAGGTCGCCGCCCTTGGCCAGGTGCAGCGCGACGGTCGTACCGGAGTTGACCGCCTTGACCGCGTCGTAGCCGGAGTTGAGCAGCCCGGCGAGCTGCGACCAGTTGTCGGTCGAGCCCTCGGACCACAGCATGCCGCCGTTGATCTCGTTGCCGACCTGGACCATGTCGGCGGTGGTGCCCTGCGCCTTGAGGGCGTTGAGGACGTCGTACGTGTGGTTGTAGACGTCCGTCTTCAGCTGGCTGTACGAGTGTCCGGCCCAGGCGGCCGGCTTGGACTGGGCGCCCGGGTCGGCCCAGGTGTCCGAGTAGTGGAAGTCGACCAGCAGCTTCATGCCCTGCGCCTTGATGCGCTTGGCGATGGCGAGGACGCGCGTCTTGTTGTTGTAGCCGTCGGCCGGGTTGACCCAGACCTTGACGCGCGCGTAGTTCATGCCCGAGTTCTTGAGGACGGTGAGCGCGTCGCTCGTCGTCCCGCCACTGGTCTTGTAAGTACCGCCCAGCGCCTCGCTCTTGGGGAGCGAGGAGATGTCCGCGCCCTTGATCGACAGCCCGCCCGTGCCGGAGGCGAAGGTCAGGTCGTCGACGTTGATCCAGTTGCCCGCGTTGGCATCGGAGTTGATGCTGATCGTGCACTGGTTGTTGGTCACGGCGATCGGCACGACGATCCGGATCCACCCGCTGGCGGAGACGGGCAGGTCAGTGCGCTGTTCCGAACTGCCGCAGCTCTTCAGGGCTATGTAGGCCGAGTTCTGGCCGCCGCCCGAGCGCACCCACGCTGTGAGCTTGTAGTTGCCGTTGGTCAGCCCGGACAGGTACTGGTAGGTCTCCACCTTGTAGGCGGAGGCGGAGTAGTGGGACAGGCGGTAACTGCCGCCGTGGCCACCGGACTCCACGTACGAGGCAGCCGTACTGCCGTACTCCGACCAGCCGTTGGGCACGGCCGCACCCGAACCGTCGGCCTCGAAGCCGCCGTTGGTGAGGGTGCTGGCCGCCTGGGCCGAGGTGGCGGGCAGGGCGGTGAGGGCGAGGCCTGCGGCGAGCGGGAGCAGCAGGGCCTTGAGTGCGCGCCTGGTGGTGCGCCCTGGTGTGCGTCTGGGATGGAACATCGTCGTCCGTCGTCCCTTCGACGTGATGGGTTGGGGGTGTCCCTCCCGAGGGGAAGGAGGGGCCCCTCCGCCCGCGGCTCTCGTGGCACGCACGGGCGGAGGGGAACTTGCGGCTCAGCCGTCGAGTCGTACGACCCGGACGGCTCCGGCGGGCAGCGCGAGGCGGCCCGAGGCTCGTTCGCCGGTCAGCAGTTCGGTGCCGGGGGCCTCCAGGGGCACCTTGGCGTCCGACGCGGTGTGGTTGACGGCGAACAGATAGGTGCCCGACTCGCCCGTGCGGCGGACGAGTTCGACATCGTGCGGGAGGTCTGCGCGGGGCGCGAGGTCGGCGTCCTCGGTGGCCCAGCCGAGCAGGGCGTCCAGTCCGTGCGCGTCGAGGCGGGTCGACACGTACCAGGCGGTGCCCTCGCCGAGGCGGTGGCGGGTGACGGCCGGCTGGTCGGCGGTGAGTCCGTCGGCGTAGGTCCACACGGTCTCGGCGCCGCGCGGGACGACGAACTCGGTCCACACGTCGCCGGTCAGCTCGGAGCCGTCGGGGCCGGTGATACGTACGGCGTCGCCCTGGAGCAGCGGCGCGAACTCCTCGACGGTCAGGCCGAGTACGTCGCGCAGGGCGCCCGGGTAGGGGCCCTCGTGGACGGCGTCGTGCTCGTCGACGATGCCGGAGAAGTACGAGACGACGAGGGTGCCGCCGTTCTCGACGTACTCGCGGAGGTTGTTCCCGGCTGCCTCCGTCATCAGGTACAGGGCGGGTACGACGACAAGGGGATAGGCCGACAAGTCGGCTTCCGGGTGGGCGAAGTCGACCGTGAGGTGGCGGTCGTACAGGGCCTCGTAGAAGGCGTCGGCACGCTCGCGCGGGTCGTGGTCCTCGCTGGGGCGCCACTGGAGGTTCTGCGCCCACCAGGAGTGCCAGTCCCACAGGACGGCCACGTCGGCGACGGTGCGGGTGGAGCGGATGGAGGCCAACGAGTCGAGGGCGGCGCCGAGTTCGACGACCTCGCGCCAGACGCGGGTCTCCGTGCCGCCGTGCGGGAGCATCGCCGAGTGGAACTTCTCGGCGCCGCGCCGGGACTGGCGCCACTGGAAGAACATCGCGCCCTCGGAGCCCCGGGCCACGTGGGCGAGGGAGTTGCGGGCCATCTGGCCCGGTGCCTTCGCGGGGTTGCGGGCCTGCCAGTTGACGCCCGAGGTGGAGTGCTCAAGGAGGATCCAGGGAGCGCCGCCGCCGACGGAACGGGTGAGGTCGGCGGCCATCGCGAGGTTGACGTGGGTGCGGCGGCCGTCGGTGATCAGGTAGTGGTCGTTGGTGACGATGTCGACCTCGCGGCCCCAGGCCCAGTAGTCGACGGAGTCGCACTGGCTGAGGGCGGTCATGAAGTTGGTGGTGACCGGGATGCCGGGCGCGAGACGGTGCAGGATGTCCCGCTCCATCACGAAGTTCTCGCGCATCGTCGCGTCGGCGAACCGCTTGTAGTCCAGGGCCTGGCCCGGGTTGCCGACCGTGGGCGTGGCGCGCGGCGGGTTGATCTGCTCGAAGGTCGCGTAACGCTGGCCCCAGAATGCCGTTCCCCAGGCCTCGTTGACGCCGTCGACCGTCCCGTACGTCGTCTCCAGCCAGCGGCGGAAGTGGGCGGCGCAGGAGTCGCAGTAGCAGGCGGAGACCGGGACGCCGTACTCGTTGTGGACGTGCCACATGGCGAGCGCCGGGTGGGAACCGTAGCGCTCGGCGAGCTGCGTGGTGATGTTGGCGGCGGCGGCCCGGTAGTCGGCGTTGCTGTGGCAGATCGCGGCGCGGGAGCCGAACTCGTAGCGCACGCCCTCGGGAGTGACCGGCAGTGCGTCCGGGTGCTCGCGGTAGAACCAGGCCGGCGGCGCCACCGTGGGCGTACCGAGGTCGGCGCGGATGCCGTTCTCGTGCAGGAGGTCCAGGAGGCGGTCGAGCCAGCCGAAGTCGTACACCCCGGGCGCGGTCTCCAGCAGGGCCCAGGAGAAGATTCCGACGCTGACCATCGTGACGCCGGCCTCGCGCATCAGCCGGACGTCTTCCCGCCAGACGCTTTCCGGCCACTGCTCGGGGTTGTAGTCCCCGCCGAAGGCCAGCCTGGTGAGGCCCGTGGGGGTGGTCTCCGGCATGGATTGTCTCCCGATCGGTCTGTCGCTCTGGAACATATCTTGGGAACGTGCACACACAGCTTTAGCAGCGCGGGCCCTAGATAACCTCATGGCAACAACCATTGACAAGTGTCGAGGATGTTTCTCTACTGTGAACGCTCACAGAAGCATGGCGGGCTTTCGCAGCAGGCGGGAGCCCCATGGTCAGGGGAGAACGTTCCATGCCGAACACGAAGCAGTGGCGCCTCGTGGCAACCGCGGTCGCCGTCACGCTCGGCGCCACCACACTCGCCGCATGCGGGTCCGACGACGACAGCGAAGCCCAGTCCGGCCCGGTGTCGCTGACGTACTGGACCTGGACGCCCGGCATGGACAAGGTCGTCGACCTGTGGAACAAGGGGCCGGGCAAGGAGCAGCAGATCACCGTCACGGTGAAGAAGCAGGCGTCCGGCGACACGCTGGTCACCAAGATCCTCACCGCGCACAAGGCCAAGAAGGCGCCGGACCTGGTGCAGGCCGAGTACCAGGCGCTGCCGACGCTGGTCAGCAACGACGCGCTCGCCGACATCTCGGGCGAGGTCGGCGACGCGAAGAAGGACTTCGCCGAGGGTGTCTGGCAGCAGACGACGCTGGGCACGGACGCGGTGTACGCGGTGCCGCAGGACATCGGGCCGATGATGTTCTACTACCGCGAGGACCTCTTCAAGGAGTACGGCCTGAAGGTCCCGACGACCTGGGAGGAGTTCGCCCAGACCGCCCGTGACCTGAAGAAGAAGGCCCCGGACAAGGACCTCACGACCTTCTCCGCCAACGACTCCGGTCTCTTCGCGGGCCTGGCCCAGCAGGCCGGCGCCAAGTGGTGGACGACCTCCGGCGAGAAGTGGAAGGTCGGTATCGACGACGCGGCGACCGAGAAGGTCGCCAAGTTCTGGGGCGACCTCGTCAAGGAGGACGCCATCGACAACCAGCCGATGTACACCCCGGCCTGGAACAAGGCGCTCAACACCGGCAAGCAGATCGCGTGGGTCAGCGCGGTGTGGGCGCCGGGCACGCTGACCACAGCCGCGCCGGACACCAAGGGCAAGTGGGCCATGGCCCCGCTCCCCCAGTGGTCGACCGGCGAGGAGGTGACGGGCAGCTGGGGCGGCTCGTCGACCGCCGTCACCACCGACTCCGGCCACAAGGCTGCCGCCGCGAAGTTCGCCGCCTGGCTGAACACCGACAGTGACGCGCTGGCCGCGCTCGCCAAGGAGGGCGGGATCTACCCGGCCGCCTCGGGCGCCCAGCTCAGCGGCGCGTTCCTCAAGTCCCCCGACTTCTTCTCCAACCAGGCGGACTTCTACACCAAGGCCGCCGAGATCGCGAAGACCACGGCGCCGTCCGCGTGGGGCCCGAACGTGAACGTGGCGTACACGTCGTTCAAGGACGCGTTCGCCGCCGCCGCCAAGAACAAGTCGGACTTCGGTGCCGCCCTGACGACGATGCAGGACGACACGGTCGCCGACCTGAAGAAGCAGGGCTTCGGAGTCGCGGAGTGACGAGCGCACGCCGGACGTCGTACGGGGTCAAGGGGGCCCCGTACGCCTTCCTCCTGCCCGCGGTGATCCTGTTCGCCCTGTTCTTCGCGCTGCCCATCGGTTACGCGCTCTGGCTGAGCCTGCACAAGGTGAAGGTGTCCGGCCTGGGCCTCGGCGCCGGGGCACGCAAAGAGGTCTGGGCGGGGATCGGCAACTACACCGACGCCCTCACCGACAGCGAGCTGCTGGCCGGCGCGCTGCGCGTGGTCGGCTACGGCGCGATCGTGGTCCCGGTGATGCTGGGTCTCGCCCTTGTCTTCGCGCTGATGCTCGACGCGGACAAGGTGCGGTTCACGCCCTTCACCCGGCTCGCGATCTTCCTGCCGTACGCCATCCCGGGCGTCGTCGCCGCGCTGCTGTGGGGCTTCCTCTACCTCCCCGACGTCAGCCCGTTCTACTTCGTCCTCGACAAGCTGGGGCTGCCGCAGCCGGACCTGCTGGACGGCGGTCCGCTGTACATCGCCCTTTCCAACATCGCGGTGTGGGGCGGTACCGGCTTCAACATGATCGTCATCTACACCGCGCTGCGGTCCATCCCGGCCGAGGTGTACGAGGCGGCGAAGCTGGACGGCGCCACCCCGCTGCAGATCGCGCTCCGGATCAAGATCCCGATGGTGGCGCCCTCGCTGGTGCTGACCTTCTTCTTCTCGATCATCGCGACGCTCCAGGTGTTCAGCGAGCCGACCACCCTCAAGCCGCTCACCAACTCCGTGCCCACGACGTGGAGTCCGCTGATGAAGGTGTACCAGGACGCCTTCGGCAAGGGTGACATCTACTCGGCCGCCGCCGAGGCGACGCTCATCGCGATCGTCACGCTGGTCCTCTCGTTCGGCTTCCTGCGCGCCGCGAACTCCCGTAACAAGCAGGAGGCAGCACGATGAGTTCTCTTGCCGTGGGCAAGGCGGAAGCGGCGACGGGCACCAGGCCCGGCACCGCACAACGCCCGCCCCTGCGCAGCCGGATCGCCCTGATCCCGACGATCACGCTTCTGCTGGGCGCGCTGTACTGCCTGCTCCCGGTCGCGTGGGTGGTGATCGCGGCGACGAAGTCGGGCAGCGAGCTGTTCTCCACGTTCACGTTCCTGCCCGGCAGCGGTTTCACGGACAACGTGAAGGAGCTGAGCGCCTACCGCGACGGCGTCTACTGGAAGTGGATGGGCAACTCCGCCCTCTACGCCGGCCTCGGCGCCCTCCTGTCGACAGCCGTCTCGGCGATCAGCGGCTACGCGCTGGCGATCTACCGCTTCCGCGGCCGGGAGACGGTGTTCAGCATCCTGATGGCGGGCGTGCTGATGCCGCCGGTGATCCTCGCGATCCCCCAGTACCTGCTGCTGGCGAAGGCCGACATCACGGACTCGTACGCGTCCGTGCTGCTGCCGCTGATCCTCTCCCCGTACGGCATCTACCTCGCGCGGATCTACGCCGCCGCGGCGGTACCGGCGGACGTCGTCGAGGCCGGGCGGATGGACGGCGCGGGCGAGTGGCGGATCTTCACCAGGGTCGCGCTGCCGATGATGATCCCGGGTCTGGTGACAGTCTTCCTGTTCCAGTTCGTGGCCGTGTGGAACAACTTCCTGCTCCCCTACATCATGCTCAGCGACGACGAGAAGTTCCCGATCACGCTCGGTCTGTTCACGCTTCTCGAACAGGGAGCGAACACTCCGGCGCTCTACACGCTGGTGATCACGGGCGCGCTCCTGGCGGTCATCCCGCTCATCGCGCTGTTCCTGGTCATCCAGCGGTTCTGGAGCCTCGACCTGCTCTCCGGAGCCGTAAAGTCATGACCATGAGCAATACCGGGGGCCGGCGCAAACCGCCGACGATCCACGACGTGGCGCGCGAGGCGGGGGTCTCCCGAGGCACCGTCTCGCGCGTGCTCAACGGCGGGCACTACGTCAGCCCCACCGCCCAGGAGGCGGTGAACGCCGCGATCCGCAAGACGGGTTACGTGGTGAACCGGCACGCCCGTTCGCTCATCACCGGCCGCTCCGACTCGATCGGCTTTCTGCTGACGGAGCCTCAGGAACGGTTCTTCGAGGACCCCAACTTCAATGTCCTGCTGCGGGGTTGCACCCAGGCACTGGCGGCGCACGACATCCCGCTGCTGCTGATGCTGGCCGGCACGGAGGACGAACGGCGCCGCATCACGCGGTACATCACCGCCGGTCATGTCGACGGGGTGCTGCTGGTCTCCAGCCACTCCGGCGACCCGGTCGCGCAGGAGCTGTGCGAGGCGGGCGTCCCGCTGGTCGCGTGCGGCAAGCCGATCGGCCTCGGCTCCAAGGTGAGCTATGTGGCGGCGGACGACCGCGACGGCGCGCGGGACATGGTCCGCCATCTCCTGTCGCTGGGCCGCCGCCGTATCGCCGTGGTGACCGGCCCGCTCGACACCCCGGGCGGTGTGGAACGCCTCGCCGGCTACCGCGAGATCCTGGCCGAGGAGGGCATCGAGTACGACGACCGTCTCGTCGTCTCCGGCGACTACAGCCGGGCCAGCGGCGAGGCGGGCGCGGAGCGGCTCCTGGACCGGTCCCCGGACCTGGACGCCGTGTTCGTCGCGTCCGACCTGATGGCCCAGGGTGTGCTGACGTCACTGGAGCGTGCGGGGCGGTCCGTTCCCGGGGACGTGTCCGTGGGCGGTTTCGACGACTCCTCGGCCGCGCTGGCCGCCCGCCCCCAGCTGACGACCATCCGGCAGCCGTACGACCGGATCAGCGCCGAGATGGTCCGCGTGCTGCTCGCGCAGATCGGCGGCGAGGACCCGGCGGCGGTGATCCTGCCCACCGAGCTGATCAAGCGAGGGTCCGCCTGAGTCGCTCAGGTCGCGTCGGTCCCGCCACGTCGGTTTTTATGCATACGCATTAACATGGGGTGCATGGCAGTGAACAGGGCCGGTGCGGGGCTGGCGGACCAGTGGCGGGACATCCTGGCGGCGCATGCGCGCACGATGTGCGAGATCGATCGTGTGCTGCATCCGCACGGCCTGGGGGCCAGCGACTTCGAGGTGCTCGACGTCCTTGTTTCCGAGGCGGACGCCTCCGACCCGGGCGAGGAGTGCAGGGTGCAGGACATCGCTGGCCGGGTTCATCTCAGTCAGAGTGCGCTTTCTCGGCTCATCGGGCGGTTGGAGAAGGACGGGCTGGTTGAGCGGAGCATGTGTGTGGAGGATCGGCGGGGGGTGCGGGTTGCGCTGACCGCGCGAGGTCGGGAGCTGCATGGTGAGGTTCTGCCGCTTCAACGGGCCGCGTTGGAGCGGTCGTTGGGAGACAGGTAGTTCGTTTGGTGCGCGCCTGTGGGGCTTCTCGCGCAGTTCCTCGCGCCCCCATCAGGGCTTAGGTCAGTAGTTGTCTTACCGCCGCGAACGCTGCCTCTACCGTTGCCGGGTCTGCTCCTGGGCGGGCCAAGGCGCTCATCGGGATCGAAGGGACCGGGGGCAGGCCCTTGTACGGGGTGAGGCCGTCCGGGGCCGGGCCCACCGCCGCCAGGAGGGCCACTCCCCTGCCCGTGCGGGCGAGGTCGAGGACGCCCGCCAGGTAGCCCGCGTCGCCTACCACCGACGCCGGGACGCCCTGCTCGGCCAGGGTCGCGATGGCGCGGCGGCGGATGGCGCAGGGGTCCTCGATCGCCACGAGGGGTACGGGTACGGGGGCGGCCGGGGGCGCCCAGCCGGGCGGAGCGTGCCAGGTCAGGGGCAGGCCGCCGACCGGCGTGCCCTCCGTCGCCGCGGCCTCCGTGACGTACACCGCGACGTCCACGCTGCCGCGCTCCACCGCCTCCACAAGGCGTGCCGACCGGTCGATCCGGAACCGCACCCGGCAGCCGGGGCGCACCGCCTCGACGGCCGCGGTCAGCCGGGGCAGGAACTGGTCGGCGGCGTGCTCGGTGGAGCCGAGGGTGATCGTGTCGCCGTCGACGTCGAGCAGGGTGCGTACGGCCTCGTCGTGGACGGCGAGGACACGCCTGGCCTGTTCCAGCAGCAGCCGACCCTCCGGGGTGAACCGTGTGCCCCGGCCCTCGCGCTCGACGACGGGCCGGCCCAGCATCTTCTCCAGCCGTCGGACGTGCTGGCTGACCGCGGACTGGCTGAGGGCGAGCGCCTGGGCCGCGCGGTGGAAACCGCCGTGGTCGGCGATCGCGGTCAGGCTGCGCAGGGCCACGATGTCGAGGACTGGTTGGGGCATACCGTGACCGTAGCCCGCGCGGGTCATCGATCGCTATTCTCGATCGATCACGGATTGCGATCGATTTCGATGCGGAATCGTCGTTGGACGTCGCACACATGTGCCGGTCATGATGAGGGCATGGCGTATCCGACCGCACCTGCTGCCCTGCTCACGCAGCGCCGAGTCATCGACTTCGGCGTGGCGTGCACTGCGCGCTGTCGTTGATCCCACGCCCCCTCCCGGCGTTTCCGTACGGCCTCCACTGACCGGTTCCGCGCTGCCCGCGCACCGGTAGGCCGTTGCCTGTCCCCGCTCCGTTCGCGTTCTCCGCCCGCCCTTTTCCCTTCCCTGAAACGGGAGTTGCTTCCTCATGCCCTCTTCCCTGCCCTCTCCCGCCTCCTGGGACGAACCCGAAGGTCTCGCAGCGCGCGGCACACTGATCGTGCTGCCCGGCCGGGGCGAACACGGCGGTCTGTACGAGCGGTTCGGCCGTCGGCTCGCCTTCGACGCCTACCGGGTACGGGCGTTGGGCGACCCGTCCGCCGATCCGTCCGTGCTCGACGAGGCGGCCAAGCTCCTCGCCGACGAGTCGCTGCCGGGCCCGAAGGTCCTGGTCGGTTCGGACACGGGTGCCCGGTACGCCGTTCAGCTCACCGCCGAGCACCCGGCGGCCGTCGACGCACTGATCCTCGTCGGCCTGCCCACCGGCCCCTGGGAGTCCGGGAGTTGGGAAGGCGAGTTGGCTGCGCGGACCGCCTGCCCGACCCATCAGGGGCGCCTCGCCGGCGACTCCGCGTTCCGGCGCGGGGCGATCGACGCGGCCGTCGACCTGCCGGAGCTGCGGCTCGACCGGGTCGAGGTGCCGGTTCTCGCCCTGCACGGCAAGGACGACCAGGTCAGCCCGCTCGACCAGGCACTCGGCGTCTACGCGGGGCACGCGAACGTCCGGACCGTGACCTTCGACGGCGGCCGGCACGACGTGCTCAACGACGCGCTGCACCGCACCGCCGCCGCCGCGGTCGTCCTCTTCCTGGAACGGCTGCGCCTCTCCCCCGAGCTGCCCGTGATCGCGGAGGGCCTCGCATGAGCGGGCTCACGAACAACGGCAGCGGCCCGCGTGTGACCACGACCGTCGCCGAGCTGCGCGACGCCCTCGCCTCCGAGCAGCCGCCCCTGGTCCTCGACGTCCGCTGGGCGCTCGGCGACCCGTACGGCCGCGACCACTACACGGACGCGCACATCCCGGGTGCGGTGTACGTCGACCTGGACACCGAGCTTGCCGCGCCGCCGAGCACGGAGGGCGGGCGCCATCCGCTGCCGGAGATCGGTGAGTTGCAGGCGGCGGCCCGTGACTGGGGGCTCCGGCAGGGCCAACCTGTCGTGGTCTACGACGACTTGGGCAACACCGCCGCCGCTCGGGCCTGGTGGCTGCTCCGGTACGCCGGGGTCGCCGACGTGACCTTGCTGGACGGGGCGTTGGGTGCCTGGCGGGCGGCGGAACTGCCGCTGGAGTCCGGCATCCCGGCCGGTCCGGAACCCGGCGATGTCGTCCTGCACGCGGGCGGGCTGCCGCTCACGGATGCCGACGGTGCCGCCGAACTCGCCAGCGAGGGGCTGCTGTTGGACGCCCGTGCGGGCGAAAGGTACCGGGGTGAGGTCGAGCCGGTGGACCCCCGCGCCGGGCACATCCCGGGAGCGGTCTCCGCGCCCACCGGGGAGAACCTCGCGGCCGACGGGACCTTCCTGTCGCCCGAGCTGCTGCGCAAGCGGTTCGAGGACCGGGGCGCAGGAGACGCGTCACGCATCGGCGTGTACTGCGGTTCCGGTGTCACCGCCGCCCACCAGATCGCCGCCCTCGCCCTCGCCGGTTACGAGGCGACCCTCTTCGCCGGTTCCTGGTCCGCCTGGTCCACCGATCCCACCCGCCCGGCCGCGACCGGCCCCGAGCCCTCCTGACCCGAGCGCCGTCCCGGAGGCCGCCCGGTGGCTCTCCGCCACCCCGAGCCCCGCGAGAGGAACCCGCCATGACCACCAAACCGCTCGACGCGGCGCCCCTGGCCCCGCCGCGCACCGACACTCTCCCGGAACCGGCACCCCGGATCACCATCCGAGGCGCCGCCCGCACCACCCGCCGGCGCCGGCTGCCCCGCTCCGTGCGCCGGGCCGCCGGACCCGTGGGCCTCGTACTTCTCTGGTTCCTGACCTCGGCCACCGGTGTGCTGCCCGAGTCGGTGCTCGCCTCCCCCGTGGACGTCCTGAAGCAGGCCGTCGACCTGACGAAGAACGGTGAACTGCCCAGCGCCATCGCCGCGTCGGGCCGCCGCGCCGCCACCGGCTTCCTCATCGGAGCGACGGTCGCCCTCGGACTCTCCCTGCTCGCCGGGCTGTTCCGGCTCGGCGAGGACGTCATCGACTCCTCGATGGGCATGTTCCGGGCGATCCCCTGGGTGGGTCTGATCCCGCTGTTCATCGTCTGGTTCGGCATCGAGGAGACCCCGAAGATCGCCCTGGTCGCCCTCGGTGTCACCTACCCGCTGTACTTCAACATCTACGGCGGGATCAGGTCCACCGACGCCCAACTCGTCGAGGCGGCACGGATGATGGGGCTCGGCCGGTTCGGTCTGATCAAGTACGTCATCCTGCCGAGCGCACTGCCCGGCGCCCTCGTGGGGCTCCGGTACGCGCTCTCCACCGCCTGGCTCGCGCTCGTCTTCGCCGAGCAGATCAACGCGGACGCGGGGCTCGGCTATCTGATGAGCAACGCCCAGCAGTACTTCCGTACGGACATCATCGTGCTCTGCCTCGCCGTGTACGCGCTGCTCGGCCTCGCCTGCGACTTCGCCGTACGGGTCCTGTCGCGCCGGCTGCTGACCTGGCGGGCCAACTTCGAGGGCGAGGCGTGATCCCCATGGCCAACAGCGTGGAAATCAGGGGGCTTTCGCGGGCCTTCGACGGCAACACCGTGCTGCACGAGCTGGATCTCGACATCCGGGAGGGCGAGTTCGTCGCCCTGCTCGGGCACAGCGGCTGCGGCAAGTCGACGCTGCTGCGGATCCTCGCCGGGCTCGACGACGAGATCGGCGGCGAGGTGACCGTGCCCGCGCGGCGCAGCGCGGCCTTCCAGTCGCCCCGGCTGCTGCCCTGGCTGAAGGTGTGGCGCAATGTCGTGCTCGGACTGCCCGGGCGGCCCGACCGTGCCCTGGCCGACAAGGCCCTCGCCGAGGTCGGCATCGAGGAGCGCGCGACCGTCTGGCCCAAGACCCTGTCCGGCGGTCAGGCCCAGCGGGTCTCGCTGGCCCGTGCCCTGGTCCGCGAGCCCGAACTCCTGCTGCTCGACGAGCCGTTCGGCGCGCTCGACGCGCTGACCCGGGGCAAGGTGCAGCAACTGGTCGCCGAGCTGTGGCAGCGGCACGGCTGCGCGATCCTCCTGGTCACCCATGACGTGGAGGAGGCGCTGCTGCTCGCCGACCGGGTCCTGGTGATGGACGAGGGCCGTATCGCCCACGACCTCACCGTCGATCTGCCCCGCTCGCGCGATCTCACCTCGCCCGAGTTCGTCACCCTCCGGGCCCACCTCCTCGGCTGGCTCGGTGTCACCGCACACACCCTCGAAGGGACCCCCTCGTGATACGCAGACTCGCCACCGCCGCGCTGAGCGCGACCGCACTGCTGGCGCTGACCGCCTGCGGCGCGGACTCCTCGGCGGACGCCGCCGGGAGCGGCTCCAAAGTGACCCTCACCATCGGTGACCAGGCCAAGACCCTCCAGACCATCGTCGCCGCCTCCGGGGCCCTCAAGGGCGCCAAGTACAAGGTGAAGTGGGCCGAGTTCGAGGGCGCTGCCCCGCTCTACCAGGCGGTGCAGGCGGGCGCCGCCGACACCGGCTTCTCCGCCGACCTGCCGGCGCTCCAGGCCCTCAGCGGCGGGGTGAAGATCAAGAACGTCGCCGCGCTGAAGAACGACGGCACCCACGTCGGGATCGTCGCCCGCAAGGACTCCGGCATCGACAGCATCAAGGATCTCAAGGGCCAGAAGGTCGTGGTGTCCTCCGCCAAGGGCAGTATCTCGGAGTACCTGCTGGCCAACGTCCTCAAGCAGAACGGCCTGGACTACAAGGACGTCAAGGTGCAGTACCTGCTGCCGACCGACGCCCAGGCCGCGTTCTCCTCCGGCAAGATCAAGGTCTGGGCGATCTTCGGCGTCTACCAGGCCGTCGCCCTGGAGCAGGGCGGCAAGCTGCTGGTCGACGGCGCGGACGGCCGGGTCAGTGGCTACGGCTTCGTCAACGCCTCCGAGAAGGCCCTCGCCGACTCGGCGAAGAAGGCCGCGCTGTCCGACTTCCTGAAGCGCCTCGGTACGGCCCTGAAGTGGACCAGCGCGAACAAGGACGCCTACGCGAAGGCCATCGTGGAGCGCAACGGCGCCGACGCCTCGGTGGCGAAGACGCTGGCCTCGGCGGCGTACGGCCAGGTCCTGCCGATCACCGACGACGTGAACGAGACCGTCCAGGACGTGGCCGACCTCATGAACAGCATCGGTGTCCTGGACCCGAACGTCGACGTGGCGAAGTCGGCGGACACGTCCCTCCTCAAGTAGCCCTCACGACAAGGGAGTTCACCATGCCTGTCGAGTTCATCAGCGCCGTCCACACCGACTCCGGGTCCAACGGCCCCGCCTCCAGCAACCGGACCGGCGGCTTCGACCCCGACTTCGTCCGCAAGTACGCCCGCACCCTGGACGACGGCGGTTTCGACCACACCCTGGTCGCCTACCACTCGGCGTCCCCGGACGCGCTCCAACTCGCCCAGTTCGTCGCCACCAACACCGAACGCATCCGCCCGATCCTGGCCCACCGGCCGGGCGTGATCTTCCCGACCCACGCTGCCCGCGCGCTCGCAACCCTGGATCAGATCAGCAACGGCCGCCTGTCGCTGCACATCATCTCCGGGGGCAGCGACGAGGAGCAGCACCGGGAGGGCGACTACCTCAACAAGTCGGAGCGGTACGAGCGTTCGGACGAATACATCCAGATCCTGCGGAAGGTCTGGCAGGCCGACGGGCCCGTCTCACACGAGGGCAAGTACTTCACGTTCGAGGGCTACTACTCGGACGTCAAGCCCTACAACGGGCTGGTCCCGGTCTCGGTCGGCGGCTCCTCGCAGGACGCCTACCGGGTCGGCGGCCAGCAGGGCGACATCTTCGGCCTGTGGGGCGAGCCGCTGAAGGAGACGGCCGAGCAGATCGCCGCCGTCAACGCGGTCGCGGATGCCGCCGGGCGCCCCCACCCTCGTATCTGGGTCTCCTTCCGCCCGATCATCGCGCCCACCGAGGAACTGGCCTGGGAGAAGGCGCACCGCACGCTGGGCGCGCTCAAGGACCAGGCCGCCAACACCGAGCTGCTGCGCCACTACCGCACCACCGGCCGCCCCGCCAACGTCGGCTCCCAGCGCCTCCTCGACATCGCGGACCGTGGCGAGGTGCACGACCGCTGCCTGTGGACCGCCCCCGCGGTGGCGACCAACGCCGCCGGCGCCTCGACCGCGCTGGTCGGCACGCCGGAGACGGTCGCCGCGGCACTGCTCGACTACGTCGACATCGGCTGCGACCTGCTGTCGATCCGCGGCTACGACCCGCTCAACGACGCGATCGACTACGCCCGTTACGTCCTTCCGCTGGTCCGGCAGGAACTCGCCCACCGTGCGGCGACGACCAGCCAGGCCGCCTGATCCCGTCAACTCCCCGTCCACCCACCCCTGTCTGCGAATCCCCTTATGGAGACTCCGTGTTCCGCCGCTCACGTTCATTGCGCACGTCCGCCGCCGTCCTGCTGCTCGCCCTCACGGCGGCCTGCGGGAGCCAGGCCCAGGCCGAGTCGTCGTCCGACCAGTCCGCCGTCACCCTTCGGGTCGGCGCGACCGGCTGGAAGGTCGAGGAGGTCGGCTTCCGAACACTTGTCCAGGGCTCCATCCTTCAGGGTGGAGGTGAAGGGCATCCTGTCCATGGCAGCCTGGAGGG
Source organism: Streptomyces sp. NPDC000878 (assembly GCF_053599695.1). Taxonomy (NCBI): domain Bacteria; kingdom Bacillati; phylum Actinomycetota; class Actinomycetes; order Kitasatosporales; family Streptomycetaceae; genus Streptomyces; species Streptomyces sp. NPDC000878. The sequence goes on from NZ_JBSFMT010000032.1 coordinate 32,539, forward strand.
CCGCAGCGGCATGGCTAAGATCGCCTCATCCGACGACGAAGTTGTCGGATCTACCGCCGGACGGGCGGGAAGTAACGCCTGTGGAGGCCCCTGTAAGACCGAGCTCCCTGGAGACCGGCAAGGGCCAGTGAAGCAGGAACCCACGGTGGTACCGCCTAGCGGTGCGGACCGGAATCTCCAGCCCTCGGGCAGGAGAGGGCGTCAAGTCCAGAACACCACCGCCCACTACCTCCTCTACCAGTTACTGAAGCAGCGGGCCGGAAGTGGGTCCGACGTCGATACCGCCGCCCTGAACGGCGGCGGCATCGACGCCTTCGCCTCCTACGGCACGTCGATCATCACCGCCCACCAGCAGGGCGCCACCACGGTCGGCTCCGGCGAGGACATCCTGTCGGGCAACTTCCTCTGGACGGCCCGCGACAGCGTGCTGAAGAACCCCGCCCAGCAGGCGGCGACGGCCGACCTGATCGCCCGCATCACCCAGGCGTACGCGTACGTCAGGGACGGCCGCGAGGCGGAGTTCGCCAAGATCGTGTCGGACAACACGCACCAGCCGCTCGCCCAGGCGAAGAAGGACCTGGTCGACGCGCAGAACCAGCGCCCGACCCAGGCCCGCACGGTCGGCGACGACACCATCGCCTCGCAGCAGAAGGTGGCGGACGTGTTCACCGAACTCGGCGCCCTCAAGGAGCACTTGGACGTGAAGTTGTTCTGGACGACCAAGCTCAACACCGAACTGGCCGCCGACCTGAAGAAGAATCTGTGACCACCGGAGAAGCCGTGACTGCCCGGGACGCCGTGACCGGCCGAGACAGGGTGACCGCCCGCATCGCCGAACTGGCCGCCGGGTACGACCGTTCGGGCGCGTTCCCCGCCGAGTCCCTCAAAGTCGCCCACGAGGCCGGCCTGCTCACCGCCACCCTCGGTGAGCGGTACGGCGGCCGGGGCGCGGGCGTCGAGGAGACCGCGCACATCCTGCACACCCTCGGCCAGGGCGACCCGTCCGTCGCCCTGATCGCCGCGATGACCCTCACCACCCATGGCCGGCAGGCCGTACAGCCGCACTGGCCCGAGGAGTTGTACGCGCGGGTCGTCAAGGAGTCGCTAGTACGTCCCGTGCTCGTCAACCACGCCCGTGTGGAACCCGAGTTGGGCTCCCCCGCGCGCGGCGGCCTGCCCGCCACCCGGGCCCGGCGCACCGGGGACGGCTGGGCGATCAGCGGGACGAAGCGGTTCGTCACGGGCGCCGAGGGCCTGGACTGGTTCCTGGTGTGGGCGACGACCGACGAGCCGGAGCCACGCGTGGGCACCTTCCTGGTGCCCGGCGACTCCCCCGGCATCGAAGTCACCGGCCACTGGGACCAGTTGGGGCTGCGGGCGAGCGGCAGCCACGATGTGACCTTCCGGGATGTCGGGGTGCCGTACGAGCAGGTCATCGGGCTCGCACCGTACGGTCCGGCCGCCGAGCAGCACAACCGGGCGGGCGCGTCCCTCCATCTGCCGCTCGCCGCCCTGTACTTGGGGGTCGCGCGGGCCGCGCAGGCGTTCTTCCACACGTTCGCGCACACCCGGGTGCCCGCCAACCTCGGCCATCCGGTGGCCCGTACGGAGCGCTTCCGCCGGGCGGCCGGGGAGATCGAGGTGCTGCTCGCCGGGGCCGAGCAGTTGGTGTTCGGCGGCGCGGCCCGGGTCGACGCCGCAGACCCCTCGTACGCCCCTGAACAGGCCCTCGGGGCAAGGATGTTGGCGGACCGTCACGGCGTACAGGCCGTCGGGCTGGCCGTGCGGCTGCTCGGCAATCCGGGACTGGCCCGGGGCAACCCCCTGGAGCGGCACTTCCGCGACATCCAGTGCGCGCCCGTGCACGCACCCCAGGAGGACATCTCCGTACTCGCGATCGGCACGAAGTCCCTGCGGAAGGCCGCCGTCGCAGAGAACCGGGAGGACCAGTGACCGCCCCGACCACGACCGCCTCCGCCCAGCTCCTCGGCCTCCTCGCCCGCGACCTGCCACCCGACCGGCTGGCCACCGACCCGCTGACGCTGGCCGCGCACACCACCGACCGCTCCGGCACCCGGCCGTACGGCGGTCCACTCGCCGTAGTCCACGCACGACGCACCGAGGACGTCACCGTCACCCTCCGGCACGCGCACGCCCTGCGCGTGCCGGTGGTACCGCGCGGAGCCGGTACCGGGCTGTCGGGTGGTGCGACGGCCGGCGAGGGCACCCTCGTACTCGACCTCTCCGGTATGAACCGCATCCTCGAACTGTCGGTGGACGACCAGCTCGCCGTCGTCGAACCCGGCGTCATCACCGCCGAGTTGGACCGGGCGGCGGGCGCGCACGGCCTGCGGTACGCGCCCGATCCGGCGAGCGCCGCTCTGTCGACGATCGGCGGGAACATCGCCACCAACGCGGGCGGGCTGCGCTGCGCCAAGTACGGCGTGACGCGGGACAGCGTGCTCGGCCTTGAGGCGGTCCTCGCGGACGGCACGGTGGTGCGCACGGGCCGCCGTACCGTCAAGGGCGTCACGGGCTACGACCTGACCGCGCTGCTCACCGGCTCGGAGGGCACCCTCGCGGTGATCACCTCGGCGACCCTGCGGCTGCGCCCGCTGCCGGTGGCCACGGCCACTGTCGCTGCGTATTTCCCGACCTTCGAGGAGGCAGCCGAGGCCTCGTACGCGATCGGCAGGGCCGGGGTCGTACCGGCGCTGGCGGAGCTGGTCGACGGGCCGGTGCTGCACGCCGTCGACCCGGCGCTGCGGGAGCGGGGCGCGGCGCTGCTGCTGGTGCAGTGCGACGGGGCGGGTGCCGGGGCGGAGGCGGCGGCGGTCGCCGGCGTGCTCACCCGGGCGACTCTGGTCGAGACGACCGAGGATCCGGCCGAGGCGGAGGCCCTGCTCGCCGCCCGCCGGGGCGCGCTGCCAGCGCTGGAGCGGCTGGGCCGCCCGCTGATCGAGGACATCGCGGTACCCCGCTCACGGCTGGCGGAGGCGGCGCGGGAGATCCGGGAGATCTCGCGGCGCCATGACGTCCCGGTGTTCACCATCGCGCACGCGGCGGACGGGAACCTGCACCCGATCATCGTGGTCGACCCGACCCTGGACGGGCTGCCGGACGCGGCCTGGGAGGCGGCGGGCGAGATCTTCGCCCTGGCGCTGCGGCTCGGCGGGACACTCACGGGCGAGCACGGGGTGGGGGTGCTGAAGCGGCAGTGGGTCGCCGACGAGCTGGGGCCTGCGGCGCATGCGCTGCAGCGGCGGATCAAGGACGCGTTCGATCCCCGGGGCATCCTCAACCCGGGCAAGTCCCTTTAGGCGGGCGGGGGTTCAGTACTCGTACGGCCTGGCCAGCAGGTTGCGTACGCCCTCGGAGGTGATCGTCAGGCCGTGCGGGGAGGCCGCGTCGATGGTGAGGGCGAGGTCGCCGGTGGGCCACTGGTCGGCGAGCGCGCCCAGCGGGACGAGACGGTAGCGGGAGACGGCCGGGAGCAGCCCGGCCAGCTCGGACTCCGAGGTGAACACGGGCACGGCCTCCCGCCCGTCGGGCTCCTCCAGGACGGGCAGCGCCACCATCGAGGGATCGCCGGCGTCCGCGTCGCTGACGTCGTCCGGTACGGGCACCAGCACGTCGCTCCTGGCGAGGACGTCCAGGGCGGCCGGGTCCTCGTTGTTGCCGGCCAGGACGTCGAGCGCCCGCCGGGCCGGTGTGGCGGTGTGGTGGCGCGTGGGTGTCTCCATGTCGGGTCCCCTGATAGCGGCGGGTCGTACGGGCCGCCCGGGACACGACGGTTCCGGGCACGGTACGGAGTCGCTTACCCGAGCGGGTCCCGGCCATGCGTGGCCCGGGACCCGGCCCGTCGCTACTTCAGGTACGGCCCGGCGGTCCCGATCCTCCCGGGCCCGTTCAGGACGTACACCCGCAGGTTGGCCTTCCCCGGCGCCGCCACGGTCGGCGTGCCGTTCGCCGTGTCCGGCGGGACCGCTCCCACCAGCACCGATGGTGAAAACGGACCAGTAGTGGTGACCCGCGCCCACGCGCGTTCCGGGGGCCCGTGCCTAGCGTGGTCGTATGCCGATGCAACCCTGGTTCCCCGATGCCAAGCTGGGCATCTTCATCCACTACGGCATCTACGCCGTGGACGGCTGGGCCGAGTCCTGGTCCTTCTACACGGGCGAGGTCTCGCACGAGGAGTACATGAAACAGCTCGACCGTTTCACGGCTTCGCGTTACGACCCGAAGGCCTGGGCGGAGCTGTTCGCCCGCGTCGGCGCCCAGTACGCGGTCCTCACCACCAAGCACCACGACGGCGTGGCCCTGTGGGACACCGACCACCGCAATCTGGACGTCGTCCGGGACACCCCGGCCGGCCACGACCTGGTCACCGGCTTCGTCGACGCCCTGCGCGAGAAGAACCTGAAGGTCGGCCTCTACTACTCGCACTCCGACTGGAACCACCCGGACTACGCGAGCGAACGCCACCCCGGCCCTCACATCGTGCCGGGCAACGACTACTCCCACGCCCGCCCCGGCGAGGAGGACCCGGAGGCCTGGGCGCGCTATCTCGCCTACCGCGACGGCCAGGTGGGCGAGCTGGTCGAGCGGTTCCGCCCCGACATCCTCTGGTTCGACGGCGAGTGGGAGCGCACCGAGGAGCAGTGGCGGATGCGGGAGCTGGCCGAGCTGATCCTCGCGGGCAACCCGGACACCATCCTCAACGCCCGCATGCTCAGCTACGGCGACTACGCCACCCCCGAGCAGGGCGTTCCGCTGATCGCCCCGGACGGCCCGTGGGAGCTGTGCCTGACGATCAACGACTCGTGGAGCTACCGGGCCAAGGACCGCGACTTCAAGTCGGTGCGCCAGCTGGTGCGCTACTTCACGGAGACGATCGGCATGGGCGGCAATCTGCTGCTCGGCGCCGGCCCGACGGAGGACGGCACGATCCCCGAGGAGCAGGTCGAGCGTCTGGAGGGGCTCGGCTCCTGGGTCACCAAGCACGCCGACGCCGTGTACGGCACGGTCGCGGGCCTGCCCGCCGGGCACCACTACGGGCCGAGCACCCTCTCCGCCGACCGGCGCACCCTGTACCTGATCTGCTTCGACGCGCCGCGCGAGGCCGTGTCGATCCGGGGCCTGCGCAACGCCGTACGGCGTGTCTCCGTCGTCGGTACGGGCACCGAGCTGGGCCATCACGTCACCGGCGGCCTGGACCAGGTGCCCGGCGTGACCTGGATCGACGCGCCCGGGGCGGCCGACCTCGACGAGTACGCGACCGTCCTGGCCGTGGAGCTGGAGGGCGAGCTGGACCTCTACCGGGGCACGGGACGCGACTGACACCCGATGTCGCCCATGTCACCCAGGACATGACATCCAAAACAGGAGTTCGAACGAACAGCTCCTGGGCGGACGCCCCGCCGACGGTGCCATGAGGAGGGTGACATGGGGAATCTCTTCACGAAACTGCTCAGACAGCTCGACAGCAACGCACGGCACGCGACCGACGTCTACCGGCGCGAGGTCCCCGAGTACCAGGTACTGGAGCGGGACGGACGCTCGCGCCGTGAAGCCCTTGAGTACTCGGTGTGGTTACGGCGCCGGACCGTCGAACTGGCGGCGAAGGAAGAGCCCCTCGGCACGGACGACCTCAGGCTGATGGCCTCGGTGGGCGAACAGCGGGCCGGGAAGGGGCTGTCCTTGCCGGGCCATCAGCAACTGGTCGTCGCGCACACCCGGTTGATGCTGCGCGAGATCAACGAGTCGACCGGCCCCGACGACGGCGACGACCTCATGCGTCTGATGCGCTGGTTCGGCCCGCAGGGCACGCGCGGCGGTGAGGCCTACCTGTCGGGGTTCGTGTCGGGGCAGGGCCGCCGTATGTCCCTGGTGGCCAGGGTCCGGTTGCTGACCGAGGCCCTGCTCTGCGACGACCCGGCCGCGTCGGGCCTGGCATCCGGCGTCGGGATGCGCGTCCACCCGCGCTATCGGGTGACCGTCATCCGTCTGCCCGGCCGTCCGCGCCCCACGAGTACCCGCCGCGAGGAGATCACCGAGTCCCTCCTGCGCCGCCGGCAGGTGCCGATCATGTGGCGCGACCCCGAGGAACTGGTGGCCCTGACACCCGAGTACGCCGATGAGCCGGCCGACGCGCCGACGGTACCGACCCGGCAGGACCGCGCGCTGACCGTCGTACACGACATCACCGAGGCGGTGGGCGGCAGTTGCGCCATCGGTACGAGCGTCGGTGCGGCCGGCGCGCTGGCCGGTGCCTTCGACCGGGCCCGGCGGATCAGCCGGGTCGCGCCGATGCAGTCCGGGCGGCAGCACCCGCACACCATGAACGACGTCTTCGTCGAGCTGGGCGTCACCCGGCTGCCGGAGGTCGACGACTGGCTGCGCGAGCTGGCCGGGCACCTCTCCCGCGGACCCGACCTCATCGCCACGCTGGACAGCTACTACCGCCACGACATGGACCGGACCCGCACCGCCGCGGCCCTCAACGTCCACCCCCGCACGCTCGACTACCGCCTCCAGCGCGCCCACGAACTCACCGGCATCCAACCCGGCTCCACCCACGGCGTACGGGTCCTCAGCGTCGTCGTGACACGCTCGCTCGCGCGCGGCTGAGCGTGCCCACGGGGTCCCGCCGGAGTGTCCGGCGGGCCCGCTCACCGTGCCGTCGCGGCCGGGGCCGTTCGCGGGTCACTCGCAGGTGGTTCGCGGGTCACTCGAAACTGGCGAAACCCGTCGTGTCGAACCAGGTGGGCGCATCGGCGTCGGACATCGCCTGCTTGATCCGGAACAACGCGAACTCGTTCAGTTCCGGCAGCGCGTCCACCGTGAACCAGCCGACCTCCAGGGACTCGTCGTCGTTGACCCGCGCCTCCCCGCCGACGGCCCGGCAACGGAAGGTGATGTCCATGTACTGGCAGACGTCCCCGTTCTCGTACGTCACCGGGTCAAGGGCCTGGACGAGCACGACCCGTTCGGGCACGCACCGGACCGCCGTCTCCTCGTAGACCTCCCGCACCGCGCACGCCGCCGGCTGCTCTCCCGGGTCCGGGATTCCGCCGATCACCGACCACTTGCGGGTGTCGGTGCGCCGGCCCAGGAGCACTCTGTCCTCGTCGTCGAAGACAAGGGCGGTGACACCGGGGAGCCAGAGCAACTGGCGCCCGGCGGAGGCACGGAGGGCACTGATGAAGTCAGGAGTAGCCATGCCACGACCCTAACGGGGCAGCCCCGTCACCCCTGTTGATCAAGGGGGCGTGCAACCGGCGTACGGCTACACGCCACCGGCGCGCCGCCCGCGCACACCGGCGCCGATCGCCCAGCCGAGACCGCCGGCGGCGACCAGCACGAGGAGCATCTCGGGCAGGATGCCGAGCTTGGTGGCGGGCGTCTCGGAGGAGCGCAGCGGCACCTTCTGGACGAGCGAGTCGGCCACGAACATGCCGGTCCTCTGCGTGATCCTTCCGTCCGGCATGATGATCGCGCTCACCCCGCTGGTCACCGGGACGGTGACGGTCCGGCTGTGTTCGACGGCGCGGATCCGGGACATGGCGAGCTGCTGGTAGGTCATCTCGCTGCGGTCGAAGGTGGCGTTGTTGCTCGGTACGGAGATCATCTGGGCGCCGTGGGTGACGGTGTCGCGCACGGCCCAGTCGAAGGCGGCCTCGTAGCAGGTGGCGAGGCCGACCTTGGCGCCGTCCATGGTGAACACACCGGGCTTTGAACCGCGGCTGAAGTCCTGGTGGACCATGGTGGTCCAGTTCTTGTTGATGTGTTCGAGCAGCGAGCGCAGCGGGAGGTACTCGCCGAAGGGCTGGACCTGCCGCTTGTCGTAGGTGTCGGTCGCGCCCTTCTCCGGGTCCCACAGGATCTGCTCGTTGTAGAGCTTGCCGCCGCGTTCGACGACCCCTCCGACCGAGATGGGCGCGCCGATCGCCTTGGCCGCGTTCTCGATGACGGCTGCGGCGTCGGGGTTGGCGAAGGGGTCGATGTCGGAGGAGTTCTCCGGCCACAGGACGAAGTCGGGCTGGGCCACCTTGCCCGCCTTGACCTGGGCGGCCAGCCGCTCGGTCTCCCGCGCGTGGTAGTCGAGGACGGCACGCCGCTGGGAGTTGAAGTCGAGGCCCGCGCGCGGGACGTTGCCCTGGATGACGGCGACCGTCGCGGTGCCGACCTCAGCCTTGTCGCTGACCAGCGTCCGCGCGGCCAGGGCGCCCACCACGGGGGCGACCACGCTCAGCACGGCGACGACCACCGCAACGTGCGGTACGGCACCGGTACGACGCCACTCGATCACCTGGCGGACAACCTCGTACAGGCCGAATCCACACAGAACGACCGCGAAGCCGAGCACCGGGGTGCCGCCCAGCGCGGCGAGCGGGAGGAAGACGCCGTCCGCCTGGCCGAAGGCGATCTTGCCCCAGGGGAAGCCGCGGAAGGGCACGCGCGCGCGTGCCGCCTCGCCCGCGATCCACAGGGCCGCCGCCCACAGCGGCCACCCGGGCAGCTTGGACACGGCCGCGATGCCCGCGCCGACCAGCGCGACGAAGATCGCCTCGATGACGACCAGTGCCAGCCAGGGCCCCGAGCCGACCTCCACGCCGGTCCACACCAGGAGGGGCAGCAGGAAACCGAGACCGAAGAGGTAGCCGAGGCCGAGTCCGGCCTTCCAGGACCGGCCGCGCAGCACCCAGCCGAAGATGCCGAAGGCGGGCAGGGCGAGCCACCACAGGGTGCGCGGCGGGAAGCTGACGTACAGCAGCACTCCGGCGAGCGCAGCGGTGGCGGCCGGCCAGAGACGGAGCAGCCGCGCGCGGCGCGAAGCGGGCGCGAGCTGCGGTTCGAGCTGGTCGGGCCCGGTTGTGGAAGGAGCGGTGGCGGTCACTCCGGGAGTGTACGGCGCCTGCCCCGGGCGCCGACAGCACGGTCCGGCCCGTGGCCGGGGCTGGCCCCGGCCCCGTCCGCAGCATCGTTCCTGCGCAACTCGTCCACAAATGACGCATCAGCCGTTACGGTGTGCGGAGCCTCTGACGTGCGCGCCGGTGACGGCCCGTGCGGTCGGGGCCCGTCACGTTCGGGGGGCGGCGGGTTGAGGTCCACGGGGATGACGTCCGCGGCCGGTGCGGCGGCGGACGGTGAGAGACGAAACGTTTCCGACGCGGCGGGCGTCGTCGTGCTGGGCGCGTGTGCCGCCTGGTCGCTGATCACTGCGGCCACGCACGACGGCCGCCCCGAGGGCGTGCTCCTGGCAGTGCTCGCGGTGGCCGCCGGTTACGCGTCGGGACGGATCTGCGGGGCGCTGCTGCCGGTCGCCGCCCCCTGTGCGGCGGCGCTGGCCGGGCTCGGTCTGGCGGTGGCCGCCCCGCACACCCTGCCGGGGCCGCAGATCGCCACCCCGCCCGGGCATCTCGGGGCCGTGTCCGCGCTGCTGGTGCTGGCCACCGGCGCCGCCTGCTGCGCGGCCTGGGCGGCCCGGCCGCCACTGCTGCGACTGGCGCTGCGTGCCCTGGCCGCCGGGAGCACGGCGGCGTCCCTGGTCCTCGGCCCGATCGCCGGTTCCGTCCTCTGTGCGGCTGTCCTGCTGTGCTCGCTCGCCGCCGACCACATGCGCCGGGGCGTGGGCCTGGCCGGGCTGGCGCTGACGACGGCCGTGGTGACCGGGACGGCCTGGGCGGTCGCCGAGAACGTCCTGCCGGACGGGCTCGCCGACTCGCTGGAGGGCCAGCTGAGCGGTCACCGGGTCGGTCTGTGGCGCGACGCCCTGCTGCTGGCCCACCGGGACCCGGCGCTGGGTGTGGGCCCTGGCAGGTTCGCGGAACTCAGCCGGACGGCATCGCAGGCGCTGCCTGCCGAGACCAGACCGCACTCCGCGCCGCTCCAGCAGGCGGCCGAGCAGGGGTTGGTCGGCGTGGTCCTGCTGGCGGCGGTCTTCTGCTGGGTGCTGTACGCCCTGTGGCGCACCCCGCGCCCCACGCCCGTCGCGCTGACCGCGGGCGCGGCCCTGACGGGTCTGGCCGTCCTGGCGACGGTCGGCAACGTACTGAGCTTCACCACGGTGACGGCGGGCGCGGGCCTCCTGGCGGGCTTGGCGACGGCCCGCCCCCTGGGCTACGAGACACCGGACACGACGACGACACGCGCGCGGGAGCACCGCTGAACCACCGCGAGGGCGACGGGAGCGTCAGTGCGTGGCCCCCGCCGCGCCGGACCGCAGCAGGTCCCGGATGACGCGTACGGCCGCCTCCGCGTTGTCCACCGTGATCGTGAACGTGTGCCCGTCCCCGAGGCGCAGCACCACGCCCTCGCCCCGGCGTACGACGACCGCGGTGCCCTGGTGGGGCCGCCAGCGGTAGCCCCAGCCGCCCCACTGGCGCGGGGTGACCCTGGCCACGAAGTCGGCGCCGACGATCTGGGACAGCGGGATACTGCGGCGCGGCAGGCCGATGTGGCCGCAGCGCACTTCGAGGGTGTCCTTGTCGACCTTCACGGCGACGTGCACGAACGCGAGGGTGCCGAAGAGGACGAGCAGGCCGGCCGCGATGCAGCCCACGACGGACATGGCGAGCGGCGCGACACCGGACGTCCACGCGGAGTCGACGGCCAGTTCGATGCCGAGAGCCATGAAGGCGCAGCCTCCGAGGGCCAGGATCCACTGGGCGCGGTTGGTCGCCCGGCCGGTCCAGACCTCGGTCGGCGTGGTTTCGACGTGTTCGTCGTGGGGGTGGTCCCTCATGGCTATGAGACTACTCAGGTTCCGCTCCGCGGGCACCGGCTTGCGGAGTGTGACTGCTCCGCCTGGCCGCCCCGTGGCCCCAAGGGCCACCGGCGCACGGCCGTCGGTCAGCGGACGGGCGTGGCCGCCTGCAGCAGGCGGCCTTCCTCGTAGGCCATCGCGGGGGCGGGCAGCGGGCTCGCGACGCCGTTCAGCAGCGCGGTGAGGGTGCCGTCGGCCGGCGCCTCGGGGGCGGGGTGGGCGCCGAGCCTGCGGAGCGTCTGGGCGGCCACCGCACCGGCCGAGCCGTGCAGGACGAGCGGCGGGCGGTCGGGCTGCTGGACGGCCGCGCGGATACGTTCGGCGACGAGTTCGTAATGGGTGCAGCCCAGGACGACGGTCGTTACCTCGTCGGGGGTGAGAGCGGCAGCGGCGGCAATCGCCGCGTCGATCGCCGTCTCGTCCGCGTGTTCGACGGCTTCGGCCAGTCCCCAGCAGGGGACCTCGGTGACCGCGACGCCCTCGGCGAAGTTCTTGATGAGGCCGCGCTGGTAGGGGCTGCCGGTGGTGGCCGGGGTCGCCCAGATCGCGAAGGGCCCGCCTCCCGCTGCGGCGGGCTTGATCGCCGGGACCGTGCCGATGACCGGCAGCTCCGGTTCGAGGCGGGCGCGCAGGGCGGTCAGGGCGTGCACGGTCGCGGTGTTGCAGCCGACGATCAGTGCGTCGGGCCGCTGTGCGGCGGCGGCCTCGGCGACGGCCAGGGCGCGCTCGGTGAGATCCTCCGGGGTGCGTGGGCCCCAGGGCATGCCCTGGGGGTCCAGGGAGAGCACGAGGTCCGCGTCGGGCCGCAGCCGCCGAACCGCTGCCGCCGCCGGCAGAAGTCCGATTCCGGAGTCCATGAGCGCGATCTTCACCCGGTCACTATAAACGGCGTGCCCCTGCACCCCTTTGGGGTGGGGCAGACTGCGGCAGGTGAGCGCCGTTGTGTGGATCGCCGTCGGATCACTCGCCGCCTGGCTGTGGCTGCTGCTGTGCCAGGGCTTCTTCTGGCGTACGGACGTCAGGCTGCCGTCGTACGACCGGGAGCCGGAGACCTGGCCGCCCGTCTGCGTCGTCGTGCCGGCCCGTGACGAGGCCGCCGTGCTGCCCGCGAGCCTGCCGTCGCTGCTCGCGCAGGACTATCCGGGGCGGGCCGAGGTCTTCCTGGTCGACGACGGCAGTTCGGACGGCACCGGGGAGCTGGCCCGGGAGCTGTCACGGCGCCACGGTGGGCTGCCGCTGACCGTGGACTCGCCCGGCGAACCGCCCCCGGGCTGGACGGGCAAGCTGTGGGCCGTACGCCATGGCATCGGGCTGGCACGCGCGCGTGGACCCGAGTTCCTGCTGCTGACGGACGCGGACATCGCCCACGCGCCGGACAGCCTGCGGGAGTTGGTGGCGGCGGCGCGGGGCGGCGGCTACGACGCCGTGTCGCTGATGGCCAGGCTGCGGGTGGAGAGCGTCTGGGAGCGGTTCGTCGTACCGGCGTTCGTGTACTTCTTCGCGCAGCTCTATCCCTTCCGCCGGATCGGCCGGAAGGGGTCGCGGACGGCGGCTGCCGCAGGCGGCTGCGTGCTGTTGCGTACGGAGGCGGCCGAGCGGGCCCGGATCCCGGACGCCATCCGGCAGGCCGTCATCGACGACGTGGCGCTCGCGCGGGCCGTCAAGGGCGGCGGGGGCCACATCTGGCTGGGGCTCGCCGACCGGGTGGACAGTGTGCGGCCCTACCCGCGACTGCACGACCTGTGGCGGATGGTCTCCCGCAGCGCGTACGCGCAGTTGCGCCACAGCCCGCTCCTCCTGCTCGGTACGGTGCTGGGCCTCGCCCTGGTGTATCTGGTGCCGCCGCTCGCCCTGGTGGCCGGCCTCGTCACCGGGACGACGGCCGCGACGGTGTGCGGCGGGCTCGCGTGGCTCGTGATGGCGGGGACGTACGTCCCGATGCTGCGCTACTACGGGCAGCCCCTGTGGCTCGCTCCGCTGCTGCCGTTCACGGCGTTCCTGTACCTCCTCATGACGGTCGACTCGGCGGTGCAGCACTACCGGGGGCGCGGCGCGGCCTGGAAGGGCCGGACGTACACGCGTCCGGAGGCCGCCACGGACGAGAGCTGACCGGCCTGCCTCACTTGCGGCCCGGGGTCCAGTTCATGCCCCAGCCGTAGACGTGGTCGACGGTCCGCTGCGGGCTCACTCCGCGCTCGGGCACGAGATAGCGGGCCTCGCGCTGCACCATCAGATCGCCGCCCGTGTTGGTGATCAGGGCGAGCGCGCACACCGTGGAGGGCACCGTGCACTCGTCGAGCGAGAAGTCGACGGCCGCGCCGTTCGCCGGGGTCAGGGTGACCGTGGCGTGCAGGTCGGCGAAGGAACGCGCGCCCGCGTAGATGGTCACGAAGATGAGGATGCGCCGAAAGGCCTGCTTGTGGTCCAGGTTGACGGTGAGGTTCTCCCCGCTGGACATGGCCCCGGTGCGGTCGTCACCGTCGAGGTGGATGTACGGCGGCTGGTGCAGCGCCCCGAAGGCGTTGCCGAGGGACTGTACGACGCCCTTGCTGCCGTCGGAGAGTTCGAAGAGGGCGCACAGGTCGAGGTCGAGATCGGAGTGCTGGGCGATCGCGCGGCCGAGCTTGCTGCCCCACCCCGAGAACTGCTTGTGCACCTGCCAGTTGAGGTTGACGCGCAGCGCGCCCGAGGTGCCGCCCTGCTTGGTGAGCGAGACGGACGGGGCCTCCTTGGTGAGCGTCACCTTGGTCAGGCGTACCGGCGTCGCGGGAGGGGCGGGCGGAGCAGGTGGGGGCGTGGTCACGGGCGGGGCGACCGGCCGGGACATGGTCACGGGAGGCGCGACGGGCGGAGGCGCGGGGGCGGCGGTCTGCGGGGCGGGCGTGTGCTGGGGCTCGTCCACGGTGATGCCGAAGTCCGTGGCCAGGCCCGCCAGGCCGCTGCTGTAGCCCTGTCCGACCGCGCGGAACTTCCAGGCGCCCTGCCTGCGGTAGAACTCGCCGAGCACGAAGGCCGTTTCGACACTGGCGCCCGCGTTGTCGAAGCGGGCGACCACCGTGCCCTGCGCCGCGTCCCGGACCTCGATGTACAGGTCGGGGACCTGCCCGAACGTTCCTCCGTCGGCGGAGGCGACGAGGACCACGGTCTCGACGGCGGGCTCCACGCGCGCGAGGTCGACGAGCAGGGTGTCCGTCACCCGGCCCCCGCTGTCCCGCTTGCCTTCGTGCCGCACCGCGTCGGAGGAGTGCACGGGCTGGTTGTAGAAGACGAAGTCACCGTCGGAACGGACCTTTCCGGCCACCAGCAGCAGCGCGGAGGCGTCCGCGTCGGGGACACCCGGCCCGGAGCGCCAGCCCAGCTCGACCCGGAGCGCCGCCGTGGGCACCGGAACGTTCGATCCCTTGGACATTGACACGGCTGCCATGGCTGCCCCCATCTCCGACTCTGATCGCCTCGCGGCCCAACCTATTCTCCCGGGCCTGTGAACTCCTGTTGAACCCCCCTGGCGAACGACTGAGGAACGCGGGGCGACCCGTCGGTAACCCCGTCGGAACCTGGCATTTACCTGATCTCAGCATGAGCTGGTGCCCCTTTTTGGCAAGTTCGCTCGCATTGGGGGTCCCACGTCACTGCCGACACGGAAAACAACCCTCTTATCGGTCTCCCCAACCAGCTCATCGTGGGCTTAACTTATGTGCCATGACCTCCCCCCGCTCCACCTACGGCGGCGGCTACTACTCCGCCTTCCCGGACACTCCGATCTATGACTCGCTCGTCGCCGAGCGGGGGACCCCGCAGATCGCTCCGATCCGGGTCCCCGCCGCGTACGACACGGGCAGCAGCCTGAACCTGCCCGCGCTGCCGTCCGCGCTCCCCGCGCTGCCGGCCGGCCCGTCCCAGCAGGCCCCCTCCTACGGCGGCTACCCGCAGGCGCAGCAGCCCTCGCCGCTGCAGCAGGCGCCGGCCGCGTACATCCCGCAGCAGGCACCGCCGCGCGGTTACCCCGCCGGCGCGGGCCAGCCGATGCAGCAGCAGCGTCCGGCGGCGGCCACCGGCTACGAGGCGATGCGCCCGGCGGCTCCCCGCCCGGCCCCCGCGCCGTACCAGGAGCCGTACAACAACCAGCAGTACCGCGGGTACTGATCCGGCCCCCGGAGTGTCCGTGCCTTGGCACGATGGCGGTATGGGGAACGCGGAGCTGTATTCGATTCACATCCATCCGGTCAAGGCGTTCCGGGGCGAGTCGCCCCGGCAAGCCGAGGTGGAGCCCTGGGGGCTGGCCGGAGACCGACGCTGGGTACTGATTGACGCCGGGGGAAAGGTCGTCACACAGCGCCAGCAACCGCGTCTGGCACAGGCCGCCGCCGAGCTTCTGCCCGGCGGCGGAATTCGTCTGTCCGCGCCCGGTCGCGCGCCCCTGACCGTGCCCGTCCCGGAGGTGGCGGGCACGACGACGGTGGACATCTTCGGCACCAAGGTGGAGGCCGTGCCCGCCGGGGACGGGGCCCATGGCTGGTGCAGCGGCTATCTGGGCGAGGACGTACGTCTTCTGCACATGGACGACCCGGCCACGCGCCGCGCGGTCGACCCCGAGTTCGCGCGCCCCGGCGAGACCGTGAGCTTCGCCGACGGCTACCCGCTGCTGCTCACCACGCTCGCGTCGCTGGACGCCCTCAACTCCCTGATCGCGGGAGGGGATCACGCGCAGGAGGGCCCGCTGCCCATGAACCGCTTCCGGCCCAACGTGGTGGTGTCGGGGACCGCCGCGTGGGCCGAGGACGGCTGGTCCCGGATCGCCATCGGTGAGGTCGGCTTCCGGGTGGCCAAGATGTGCGGGCGGTGCGTGGTGACCACCACCGACCAGGAGACCGCCGAACGCGGACGGGAACCGCTGCGCACGCTCGGGCGTCATCGCCGCTTCGGCAACCAGCTGGTCTTCGGCCAGAACCTGGTTCCCGAGAATCCCGGGACGATCCGTGTCGGCGATCCGTTCAGGATCCTCGCTTAGGCGGGAACACCGGCGCGGGGCCTGACCGTTGGCTTTGGTGAGAAGTTCATGAGACGGCCGGTAAGAACCGGTGAGAGGTGATTTCGCTCTCTCTTCGACCGGCTTTGTGCGTGAACTGCTCCGACCGGGGTTATCACGGAGCGGGAAGGGGGTGCGGCTGTGCGGGCGATCGGCGGACTCTGGCGCTGGCGGCACAATCCACTGCGCCGCGCGACCGACCTGGCCGAGGCCTGGCTGGCGCTGACGGCCCTGCTGCTGATCCTGCTGGCGGCGCCCCTGATCGGCCTGCTGATCGGCGGTGTCGCCCAGGACGCGCTGCAACAGGCCGTACGGGACCAGCGCGAGGCCCGGCATCTCGTGACGGCCACCGTGGTCAAGAAGCTCTCCCGCTCCCCGCTGGAGCCCGACCCCGAGACGGCCTCCGCGCGGGAGGCGAGAAGCCGCGTGGAGGCAGACTGGACGGGGCCGGACGGCACCGAGCAGCACGGCAAGGTCCTGGCGAACCTCAAGTCCCCGCACCCCGGCGACCACTTCACGCTGTGGACGGACGGACAGGGGCGAATAACCGCCCGCCCACTGGACACCGCCACCGCGACGACGCACGCGGTTCTCGCCGGGTTCGGCGCGACCGTCCTGTCGGCCGGGTTCGTCGAGGGCTGTCGGCGCCTGATCGTCTGGCGCATGGTCCGTCGTCGGTACGCCCGCTGGGACCAGGCCTGGGACCGGGCCGGACCCGACTGGGGCCGGACCGGGACCGGGAGTTGACCTCGTTCCGGCTCTGGTCAACCCACCGTGCCCGCGCACGCTACGGTGGACCGGCCGACATCGTTCGGCACCTTCCGCGACATCCCGCGTTCCACGAGGTGGGGGCACAGCAGCGCCATGGCACAGGGCACGGTCCAGGTGACGCACACCGGCACATCGAGGTGGCGGCGCCGCACGGGTGAGTACGCGTCGCTCGCCGCCGCCCTGGAGGCCGCGGCGGACGGTGACGTCCTCACGGTCGCCCCCGGCACCTATCGGGAGAACCTCGTCGTCCAGCGGGCGGTGACCCTGCGCGGCCCCGAGGGCTCCCCCGGCTCCGTACGCATCGCGCCCGTGGACGGAGTGCCGCTCACCGTGCGCGCCTCCGCGGTCGTCCAGGACCTGCATGTGGAGGGCCAGGACTCGACCGCGCCCGCCCTGCTCGTCGAGGAGGGCACGCCGGAACTGCTGGACCTGCGGATCGTGACGCGGTCCGCCGCCGGCATCGAGGTGCGCGGCGGCGCGCGCCCGACGGTCCGGCGCTGCACGGTCGACAACCCAGCGGGTGCCGGAATCGCCGTACTGGACGGCGCGGGCGGGGTGTTCGAGGAGTGCGAGGTCGTCGCGGCCGGGCAGGCGGGCGTGACCGTGCGCGACGGCGGGCATCCGCGTCTGGAGCGCTGCCGGGTGCACCACGCCTCGGGCGTCGGGCTGTCCGTCTCGGGCGAGAACTCGGCGCTGGAGGGCATCGGTTGTGAGGTGTACGAGGTCAAGGGCAGCGGCGTCCAGGTCACCGGCCGGGCCACCGCCCACCTCACCGACTGCGATGTGCACCGCACGTCCGCGGACGGCGTGACGCTCGACACCGACGCCGTACTGACGCTCGCCGACTGCCGTATCCACGACATCCCGGAGAACGCGGTCGATCTGCGGTCCCGCTCGGTCCTCACGCTGACCCGCACGACGGTGCGTCAGTTCGGGCGCAACGGGCTGTCGGTGTGGGACCCGGGCACGCGCGTGGACGCCAACCAGTGCGAGATCTTCGACAGCACCGGCGACTACCCCGCGGTGTGGATCAGCGACGGCGCCACGGCGGTCCTCGAGTCCTGCCGGGTGCACGACGTGCCGGACGCGCTGTTCGTGCTCGACAGGGGCTCCCGCGCGGACGTCGTCGACAGCGACCTCACACAGGTCCGCAACACGGCCGTGTCGGTCAGCGACGGCGCGACCGCCCAGCTCGACGACTGCCGGATCAAGGACGCGGCGACAGGCGCCTGGTTCCGCGACCACGGCAGCGGCGGCACGCTCAACGGCTGCACGGTCGTCGGTACGCAGACGGGTGTGATCGTCACCAAGGGCGCCGACCCGACCGTCGAGCGCTGCACGGTCGACTCCCCCGCCGAGGCGGGCTTCTATGTGTCGGCGGGCGGCCGGGGCAGCTTCCTGAACTGCCGGGTGACGGGCAGTGAGGGCTATGGCTTCCATGTCATAGACGGCTGCCGTACGACACTGACGAAGTGCCGTACGGAGCGGTGCGCGCGCGGTGGTTACGAGTTCGCGGAGGGCGGGCCCGGCACGGCCCCCGGCGGCGGGCCGGTCGTCGAGGACTGCACCAGCGACGAGAGCGCGGCGCTGCGGCCGTCCCCGGTGCCGGAGACGGCCGTCCAGACGGTCACGCAGTCGCCGGGGCTGCTGGGCTCGATCCCGGGCCAGCGCACCACCGAGCAGGAGCAGGCGGTCACCGCACCGGAGCCGGAGAAGGCCGCGCGGTCCTCGAAGGACGTACTCGGTGAACTCGACGCGCTGGTGGGCCTGGAGAGCGTCAAGCGCGAGGTGCGGGCCCTCACGGACATGATCGAGGTCGGCCGGCGCCGCCAGCTCGCGGGCCTCAAGGCGGCCTCCGCCCGCCGCCATCTGGTCTTCACGGGCTCCCCCGGTACCGGCAAGACGACGGTCGCCCGGCTCTACGGCGAGATCCTGGCCGCGCTCGGCGTCCTGGAGAAGGGCCACCTCGTCGAGGTGTCCCGGGTGGACCTGGTCGGCGAGCACATCGGTTCGACGGCGATCCGCACCCAGGAGGCCTTCGACCGGGCGCGCGGCGGCGTCCTGTTCATCGACGAGGCGTACGCGCTGTCCCCGGAGGACTCCGCCCGGGACTTCGGCAAGGAGGCCATCGACACGCTGGTGAAGCTGATGGAGGACCACCGGGAAGCCGTCGTGGTGATCGTCGCGGGCTACACCGCCGAGATGGACCGCTTCCTCTCCGTCAACCCCGGTGTGGCGTCCCGTTTCTCGCGGACCATCACCTTCGGTGACTACGGCCCCGAGGAGCTGCTGCGGATCGTGGAGCAGCAGTCGGAGGAGCACGAGTACCGGCTCGGCCCCGGCTCCCCCGAGGCCCTCCTGAAGTACTTCACGGAGATCCCCAAGGGAGCGACGTTCGGCAACGGCCGCACGGCTCGGCAGACGTTCGAGGCGATGGTCGAGCGGCACGCGGGCCGGGTCGCCCAGCACGCCGAGCCGAGCACGGACGACCTGACCCTGCTCTACCCGGAGGACCTGCCCGAGCTGCCCTGAGCCTCGGGCCGCGGCCCGGGCACCCCCTCCCGGGGCCGCAGCCGCGCCAGCAGCTCCTCGCGCTCCTCGACGAAGGCCGGATCGGCCTGGTAGTCGGAGTGGCCGAGGATCGGCGCGGGCAGCGGGTGCTCCTTGGTACGGCCGTAGGCGAGCGGGTCCTTGAGCGGCGCGCGGTCCACCTCGGGACCGCAGTCGCCGGGCAGGTGTACGGGACCGCCGATGGGGTCGGTGAGCCGGTACAGGTTGCGCCAGCAGGCCACGTCGTGGTGCAGCGAGGTGAGCGCGGCGGGGCCGAAGTGGGCCGGGAACCAGCGCCCGTACAGGCGCTCCAGCGGTGAGCCGTACGTCAGCAGCGCGACGCGCTTGCGCACGGACGGCTTCAGCTGCCAGGCGGCTGCCGCCGCGAGGACGCTGCCCTGGGAGTGCCCGGAGATGACCAGACGGCCGCCGGTCTCCTCGGTCCAGGTGGCCATCCGCCAGGTCAGGTCGGGCACGGCGCGCTCGGCGTAGCAGGGCGGTGCGAAGGGGTGTGCGGCGCGCGGCCAGAAGGTGCCGACGTCCCAGAGGATGCCGATGGTGCGCCGGGCGGAGGCGTCCTTGTAGGCGCGCCGCCCCCAGGTGACGAACAGCAGGAAGCCGAATCCGATCAGCCAGGACCCGAGGGCCTGGGCCGTCTCGGCGGCGCCCTGGACGACGGCGTACGAGCCGTGCGAGGCGTCTCCGGGCGTGTCGTCCGTGAGCTGGGCTCCGGCCAGTGCGGCGGCGCCCAGGAGCAGCGTCACCGCGGAGGTGATGCCGAGGATGCGGGGCGCCCGGTCCGTGAGGGCGGCCATCGCGCGCGTGCTCGCGATCCGGCGGGTGCGCGCGTCGTCCATGCGCTCCCCGGAACCGTCGTCGTAGTCCCGTTCCACGGCGTCCAGCTCGCCGCGGCGCAGTTGCAGAGTGCGCCGGGCCAGCCAGCCGACCAGGCCCAGGACGACCAGGAGGACGGCCGGGATCACGGACGCCTGCCAGGTCAGCAGGACGGGCGGGCCCTCGATGGTGCCGCCGGTGCCGTCCAGCCAGTCGGCGACGCGCTGGGACACGCCGCCCGACATCACACCGCCCAGCGCGCAGGCGAGCGTCGCGACGGCAGGTCCGGCGAAGCCGCGCATGGCGGCACGCGGGTCGGGGTGGGCGCGGTACAGCAGGTGGGCGACGACGGCCAGGCCGAGGACGATGAGGCCCTGGAGCAGCGCGAGGGTGCCGAAGGTCGTGTCGCCCGGCAGCATCCCCGCCGACCGCCACCCGGGACGCGACCAGCCGGCGTACACGGCCGTCAGGAGCAGCAGGGCGAGCGCGGCGCCCGGGAGGAGGCGGACGAGCCGGGCGTCGACCTCCTGGTCTAGGCGTCTTTCGCTGCGCCCCCGGCGGCACACCACCCACACCACGGCGACGGCTCCGGCGATCAGTGCCACGTCGAGGAGCCGGGCCAGAGCCGCGAGCGTGGCCGGACCGCCGGGTTCGCGATCGTGGCGGGCGGCGGCGGAGCCGAGGGCGGCGGCGACCGTCAGCAGGCCGGCCGCGGTGTGCGCGGCGCGCAGCCGGGCGACCAGTCGCCGCCCGTACCAGAACCCGGGCCGCCCCAGCGCCGTACGGATGTTGTCGGCGGCGGCCTCGGGAGCGTGGGTCAGCGGCTTCTGGGACTCGTACGCGCTCCAGGTGCGGCGGGACAGGAACCACAGCAGGCCGGTGAGGGCGGCGGGCACCACGGCGGCCAGGGCGAGGCGGCGGCCGGGCTCGCTCCACCAGCCGCCGTCCGACTCGGTCGGGGAGAGGAAGCCCAGCCAGGAGTGCGCCTCGGCGCACGCGCGCGTGCCCGCGCACTGCCAGGCCGTCAGGTCGAGGGCGACCTCGCAGGCGGCGGCGACCAGCAGAACGGTGAGGGTCAGACCGGCGAGGCGCACCAGCAGGCCGTACAGCCGGACCGTGCCCGGCCGGTTGCGGGCGGTGGGGCGCATCCAATGGGCGAGGTTGACCACCATGAACGGCAGCAGCAACAGCCACAGGGCGCGCGTGCCGTTGCCGGAGGTGAGGTTGCACCAGACGTACGCCTCGCGCACCGGTGCGCCGTCCGGGTCGACGGGGCGGTCCTCCGCGTCCGCGTCGTCCACGCGCCGGAAGACGGCGGCCGTGTCGTCGCCGGTGACGCGGACGGTCCGTGGATCGTTGAGCATCTTCTCGGGCGTGGCGCCGCCCACGCCGTGGACCAGCAGTTCCAGGGCGATGGCGCTGGTCGCCCCGGTCTCCTCGGGCGGTCTGGCCGTGCCGTTCGCCCCGGACTTCGAGGCCCGTTCCTGTGCTTGTTCCACTGTTCGCACTTCCCCCGTTGCTCGTACTTCCCCCGTGTCACACCGACGGCCGTCGTCCGGTCGGGAACGATGCCGTGCGGGACTGGAGGATCTCCGCCGAGTGGGCTCCGTACACCTCTCGTCACGGAATCTCCCCGATCCGTGTGACGTGCGAGGAGCCCGTGTTGCCAGGGTGACATGTTCGCGTCGTGACGGGCAGTGGCGCGACGCGTACCGGCCCATGCGAGTATGGGACGTCCGCCGGGCCGGTAGCAGGAGGAATGTCCTTGTCGGAGCGGGTGCGCAGCAGGTTCCCAGCGGGTGTGCGGGACGTGTCGGAGTTGGTGGGGGCGAGTGGACCGACAGGCCCGGAGGAACCCCGGAAGGACGTGGAGCGGTCGTGAATGACAACCAGAATCTCCTTGCGGAGCAGCGGCGCGCCCTGATCCTGGACGAGGTACGGCGGCGCGGGGGCGTTCGCGTCAACGAACTGACCCGCAAGCTCGGCGTGTCGGACATGACGGTCCGCCGCGACCTCGACGCGCTGGCCCGTCAGGGCGTGCTGGAGAAGGTCCACGGCGGTGCGGTTCCAGTGGTCGAGGCGAGCACCCACGAGCCGGGGTTCGAGGCCAAGTCGGGCCTGGAGCTGACGGCCAAGGAGGACATCGCGCGGGCGGCGGCGGAGCTGGTCGCGCCGGGCTCGGCGATCGCGCTGTCGGGCGGTACGACGACGTACGCGCTGGCGCATCAGCTGCTGGACGTGGCGGATCTGACGGTGGTGACCAACTCCGTGCGGGTGGCGGATGTCTTCCATGCCGCGCAGCGGGTGTCGGGGCAGCGGCAGGGGGCTGCGACGGTGGTGCTGACCGGTGGGGTGCGGACGCCGTCCGACTCGCTGGTGGGGCCGGTGGCCGACCAGGCGATCGCGTCGCTGCATTTCGACGTGCTGTTTCTTGGCGTGCACGGGATATCGGTGGAGGCGGGGTTGTCCACGCCGAATCTTGCGGAGGCTGAGACCAACCGGCGGCTGGTGCAGTCCGCTCGGCGGGTTGTTGTCGTTGCCGACCACACCAAGTGGGGGACGGTGGGGTTGAGTTCGTTCGCGGCGTTGGAGCAGGTGGATACGTTGGTCACGGACTCGGGGTTGGCTTCTGAGGCTCGGGATGAGGTTTCTGAGCATTTGCGGAGGCTGGTTGTTGCGGGTGAGGGCGCCTAAAGGGTGCCTTGGGGGTGGGTTTGCGGGTGCGGCGCCGTTGTGGCTTGTCGCGCAGTTCCCCGCGCCCCTGAAAGGCGCCCCTAGGGAGTCGCCCACACGCCTGTTTTCAGTAGAGCCTCGATCGCCGACCCGTAGGGCGCGATGTTCAGGCCCTGCTCCTTCAGCCAGGTGTCCGAGTAGTACTTGTCCAGGTAGCGGTCGCCGTGGTCGCACAACAGGGTTACCACGCTGCCCTGTTGGCCCTCTGCCACCATCTCGGCGATGATCTTGAGGGCGCTCCACAGGCCCGTGCCCGTGGATCCGCCCGCCTTGCGCCCGATTGCCTGTTCCAGGACTCTTACCGCGGCGATGCTGGCCGCGTCGGGGACCTTCATCATGCGGTCCACCGCGCCGGGGACGAAGCTGGGTTCCATGCGGGGGCGGCCGATGCCCTCGATGCGGGAGCCGCAGTCGCAGGTGACGTCCGGATCGCCGGTGGTCCAGCCCTCGAAGAAGCAGGAGTTCTCGGGGTCGGCCACGCAGATGCGGGTGTCGCGCTGGGTGTAGTGGACGTAGCGGGCGAGGGTCGCCGAGGTGCCGCCGGTGCCGGCCGTGGCGACGATCCACGCGGGCTCCGGAAAACGTTCCAACTCCAGTTGGCGGAAGATGGATTCGGCGATGTTGTTGTTTCCGCGCCAGTCCGTGGCCCGTTCCGCGTAGGTGAACTGGTCCATGTAGTGGCCGCCGGTCTCCGCCGCGAGGGCCGCCGAGGCCTCGTACATCTTGCGGGAGTCGTCCACGAAGTGGCACCGGCCGCCGTGGAACTCGATGAGGCGGCACTTCTCGGCGCTGGTCGTGCGGGGCATGACCGCGATGAAGGGCACGCCGATCAGTTTCGCGAAGTAGGCCTCGGAGACGGCCGTGGAGCCGCTGGACGCCTCGATCACCGGGTGGCCGGGGCAGATCCAGCCATTGCACAGTCCGTACAGGAAGAGCGAGCGGGCGAGGCGGTGCTTGAGGCTGCCGGTGGGGTGGGTCGACTCGTCCTTCAGATACAGGTCGATCCCCCACTTCTCGGGCAGCGGGAAGCGCAGCAGATGCGTGTCGGCCGAGCGGTTGGCGTCGGCCTGGACCTTGCGGACGGCCTCTTTGAGCCAGGCTCGGTAGTCGGCGTCGCTGCGGTCGACATCGAGCGTGTCGAGGGTTTCGGCGGTCCCGGTGGGGTCGGGGATGCTCACGTCGGACTCCTTGCGATGCGCGTGCCGACGGCGTCCTTGCGCAGCCGTACATTCCGATCATAGACACCTTCCACACGCCTCTCACCTGCATAAACACACCTTTGGGCGGCCCAAAGGCAGGCCTGGGGGCAGGACGCGGCAACAGGCCGGGCGGGAGTCGGCACGCCCGGGGCGCATCCCGGTGAGTGCTTCCGCCGGTTGCCGGAGAGTGCTGTACGCACTGGTGCTCGACGCCGGGGGCGGGCAGACTGCTCGGCACGGGGGCGCACACTGGATCACGTCCAGGCGGTATCACCACGCATCTCGGCGGAAGCCGACAAGGGGGCGGAGCATCATGGCGGAGCCGGAGTTCACGGCCACGGGCGTGCGAATCGGGAAGAGGCTGCGCTCCCTCACCCGGGCCGGGCAGGTCCGGATCAGCGACGGCAGGCTGGAGCTGCTCACCAGCTACGGCAGCGAGATCGACAGCGCTCCCGTGCAGGCGGTGCGCGCGTCGAAGCCCTGGTTCGCGGCCGACGACCGGGCGCTCGCGGATCTCAACGGCCAGCGTTACCTGCTGACTCTGGGGGATCACGACCCCGCACCGGGCGAGTCCGGGCCACCTGCGGCACGCCGGTTCATCGAGGCCGTACGCAACGCGGCGGGGCGCCGACGCTGAGCCGGACGGGGACCACGGGGGCGCACTTCGCGCGGACACCGGGTGTGTCTCACACCATGCCGCGAGTTGCGGGTTTCGCCCCCTTGAGCCACGCTTGTCACACGTCACTCTGGGTTTACCGGCGATAACGCTGCGAACCAGCCCGCCGGCCACGACAGCAGGCGGCCATTGCACACAGGCACTCTGCTGGATCCGATCTCGTGTCTTCTTCCGGACCTCAATTCGGGGAGTCGCAAGCCGTGATCAGCCACCCAAGCAGGCACTGCACGGTGGAGCTCCAAGCTCTTCCGTCGCGGATCGGCCAGGTCCGCAGAATCGTCTCTGCACAATTGCGCTACTGGCATCTGGATCCCTTGATAGACCGGGCCTCGCTCGGTGTGACCGAGCTACTGACCAACGTCCACCGGCACGCCCAGCCCGACAAGCTGTGCACCGTGGAGATCGAGGTCCTGCTCGACCGGCTCACGGTCTCGGTGCACGACCACGACCCGCGCATTCCCGAGCTGCGGGACGCGGATCCCACCGCGACCTGCGGACGCGGCCTCGCGATGGTCGCCGCGGTGAGCGAGAGCTGGGGTGTGCGGCCGGACGGCGAGTCCGGGAAGGTCGTGTGGTTCACGCTGCCTACGGTCGCGCCGGTCGTGGCCGCCCCGGAGACCCGGCCCGCGAGCGCGACGCCCACGCGTCAGGCGTTCGAGGAGCCGTTGTGCGACGACAAGGGGTACAAGCCGGGGGTTCACCGGCGCAGGCCGGAACACGCTCCCGCCCGGTCGGCCGTCGCAGGCTGACCGGGCGGTGACCTCCGGGATTCCTCCGCCGTCTCCTTCCACTCCTTCCGCTCCTTGTTCTCCGTACGTCACTCGGTGGCGATGGCGCGCAGTACGTCCAGGCGTGCCGCCCGCCGGGCCGGGCGCAGGCCCGCGAGCGCTCCGGCCGCGATGCCCACCAGGGCCACGATCACCAGCTGGGTGGGCGGCAGCGCGAAGGCGAACGCGCTGTCGCTGGCGCCGTCCGAGGCCTTCACCAGCACCCAGCCGAGGAACCCGCCGAGGGCGAGCCCGCCCACCGTGCCGAAGGCGGCGACGAGGACCGACTCCCAGCGGACCATGGCCCGCAGTTGGGCGCGGGTCTGGCCGACGGCCCTCAACAGGCCGAGTTCACGGGTGCGTTCGTGGATGGCGAGGGTCAGGGTGTTGGCGATGCCGAGGAGTGCGATGAGCACCGCGAGGGCGAGCAGCGCGTAGACGAGGGTGAGCATCATCTCGATGCCTCCGGCCGACGACTGGGCGTATTCGTCGCGGGTCTGGACGTCGGGATCGCCGTATCGTGCCGCTACCTGCTCCACGGCCGCCTTGCCCGCGGCCGTGCTCACACCGTCCTTGAAGGAGACCGCGACGAGCGTGTCGGAGTCCTGGGTGCGGTGTGGGGCCCAGGCGGCGCGGGTGATGACGTACTCGCCGGCGAGTTCGGACCGGCCGTAGACCGCGCGGACCGTGAAGGTCTCCTGCCCGCCGTCGGTGAAGGTGAGTCGGGTCGTGTCGCCCGTCTTCAGGTGCTGCCGGTCGGCCTCCGACTCGGTGATGGCGATGCCGTCGGTGCCGAGGCCGTCGAGCGAGCCGCGGACCTCGCCGAGGTCGAAGACCCTGCCGAGGGTGACGGGGTCGGTGACGGTCAACGCCCGTCCCTTGCCGTCGACTTCGGCGACCCCTCGGCCGAGTCCGACGGCGTCCGCCACCACGGGCTGCTCGGCGATCGCGGGAGCGAGGGCGGGGCTGAGTCCGCTGCCGCCCGCCCCGAACGACGGGGTGCTCACGGCCACATCGCCGGCGAAGGACCGCGACACGGTCTGGTCCATGGTGGCCTTCAGCGAGGCACCGAACACCGTGAACAGCGAGACGACGGCCACGCCGATCATCAGGGCGCTCGCGGTGGCGGCGGTCCGCTTGGGGCTGCGCAGGGCGTTGCGCCGGGCGAGGGCGCCTGTGACTCCGCGCAGCCTGTCGAGGGGGCCGCCGAGAACCCGTACGACGGTGGTCGACGCGACGGGACCCAGGACCACGAAGGCGACGAGGGCCAGTACGGCGCCAAGTCCCGCCAGCCACAAGGACGGTGAGACCAGGACGCCGGTCAGCGTCATGGCGATCGCGAGGGCCCCGAGGCCCGCGCCGGTGACCGCCCGGACGGGCGAGGCGCCCGACTGGTCGACGGCCGTCTCACGGAGGGCGGCCAGGGGTGCGGTGCGGCCGGCGCGTACGGCGGGCAGCAGGGCGGAGCCCAGGCAGACCACGATGCCGACCGCGAGCGGCAGCAGCATGGACAGCCGGCCGATCACCAAGTCGCCCTCGGGGAAGGGGAATCCGATGGCCGGGAACAGCGCCTGGAGGCCCGCGGCGATGGCGATGCCACCGGCGAGACCCGCGATCGACGCCGTCACGGCGACGGCGGTCGCCTCGACGAGCGTGGCCGCGGTGACCTGGCGGCGGGACGCCCCCAGCGCCCTCAACAGGGCGTTCTCGCGGGTGCGTTGGGCGACGACGATCGCGAAGGTGTTGTGGATGGAGAAGGTCGCGACCAGGATCGCCACACCCGAGAAGACCAGGAGGAACAGGGTGAAGATGGTCAGGAACTGGCTGGAGATCATCTCCGTGTTCTCCTCGGCCGACTCCTGACCGGTGATGGCCTCAACTCCCTTGGGCAGTACGGACGTCAGCCGGTCCACCAGCTCCTGCTGACCGACCCCGGGACCGGCCCGCACCTGAATGCTCGCTGCCTCGCCCGGCCTCGCCGTGAGGTACTTCTCGGCGTCGGCCTGCGTCATCCCGGTGAACGTCACCTGCGCCATGCCGTCCTCGCCACCGAAGGTCGCGAGACCGACGATGGTCACCCTGACCGGGTCGGGCGTACGGAGGGTCGTCGTGTCACCGATGCTCAGGCCGCCCTTCTTGGCCGTACCCCGGTTGACGACGACCTCGCCGGACCTCAACGGGGCGCGTCCTTCGGCGAGTTGGTACGGGTTCAGCTTGGGGTCGGTGATCCAGTTGCCGGCGAGGGTGGGCGGGCCCTGGCCACCGATGGGGTCGCCGTCGGCGGCGATGAGCTGGCCGGCGCCCTGGATGTTGGGGGCGGCTGCCGCCACTCCCGGGACCTGCTCGACGGTCCTGACCAGGTCGGTGGGGACCGGCTGGCGTACGCCCTCGCTCTCGCCGGGGGTGGTGATGGCGTCGGCGCTGCGGACGACGGCGTCGGTGCCGCTCGTCGCGTTGCCGAACATGGTGTCGAAGCTGGCGCGCAGGGTGTCGCCCATGACCAGGGTCCCGGCGAGGAAGGCGACGCCGAGGAAGACCGCCAGGAAGGTGCCGGCGAAGCGGCGCTTGTGGGCGCGGAGGGAGGAGAGGCTGATGCGAACGGTGGGTCGGAAGGTGGGCGCGGGGGCGTTCATGACGGCACCTCGAAGGCTTTCAGCCGGTCCAGGACCTTGTCGGCCGTCGGGGACTCCATCCGGTCCACCAGACGCCCGTCGGCCAGGAAGAGGACCTGGTCCGCGTGGGCGGCGGCGACCGGGTCGTGGGTGACCATGACGACCGTGCGGTCCATGTGCCGCACCGCGCGGCCGAGCAGGCCGAGGACCTCCTCGCCGGAGCGCGAGTCGAGGTTGCCGGTCGGTTCGTCGGCGAAGACGACGTCGGGCCGGCCGGCGAACGCCCGCGCCACGGCGACGCGTTGCTGCTGACCGCCGGAGAGTTCGGCGGGGCGGTGGTGGAGCCGGTCGCGCAGGCCGACCACGTCGACGAGCGCGTCGATCCACTCCCGGTCGCCGTCTCCGCCCGCCAGATCGATCGGCAGCCTGATGTTCTCGGCGACGGTCAGCGTCGGCACCAGGTTGAACGCCTGGAAGACGAAGCCGATCCGGTCGCGGCGCAGGAGCGTGAGGCGCCGGTCGTCGAGCGTGCCCAGTTCGGTGTCGCCGATGAACGCGGCGCCGGAGGTGAGGGTGTCCAGGCCGGCCGCGCAGTGCATCAGGGTGGACTTGCCGGAGCCCGAGGGCCCCATGATCGCGGTGAAGCGCCCGGCCGGAAAGCCGACGCTCACGCCGTCGAGGGCCCGTACGGCGGTGTCGCCACCGCCGTACACCTTCACCGCGTCGACGACACGGGCTGCCGTACGGGTCGTGGTGGTGGCGGTGGTCATGCCGCACCACCCTTGCCCGCACGGCCGCCCGTGGCGCCGAACTGCTCGTCCAGGACGGAGAGCCGCCGCCAGTACTCGTCCTCGTCGATCTCACCGGAGGCGAAACGCCGGCCCAGTACGGCGAGCGGGGCGTCGCCGGAGAGGCGGTCCTGGGCGTCGTAGCGGCCGTTCATGGCACGCCAGGGGCCGCGGCGTCCGCGCCAGACCGTGCGGCGCAGGACGGTGACGACGCCGATCACGACGGCCGCCCAGATCAGCGGGAAGAAGAGGATCCACGGGCCGGGGCCGCCGTCCCAGTTGGCGAGGGTGTTCATGTCGAGTCATCTCCCAGGTCGGGGTTGTGTGCGATGACTCCACGTTCGCGCCGGGAGGGGGTCCGGGTCGTCGTACGGGCAGCGGCAGTGCGCGTACCTCCCCGGGAGTACGCGGGCCACTTCCGGCTGCTTCCCGGGGGTGCCAGGCCTGTCTCAGGCGACGAAGATGTCGACCGAGGGCCGGAGCTTCGCCGCCGCTGCCAGGGCTTCGTGCGCCGGGTGGGTGTCGAAGGCCGCCAACAGGGCTTCGGAGGCGGGGAGTTCGGCCGTCGGGTACGCGATCTGCTCGTACGCGGCCTGGAAACGCGGGCCCCAGCGGCGGGCGCCCAGGCGGGCCGTGCGCGAGCAGTTGTCCACCATGTACGCCACGTCACGGGCGTGCATGTACGGCAGCAGGGAGTCGACCGCCTCGATGACGGACTCGTTGACGATCTCCGACCAGGGGTGGCCGCGTTCGGCGACCTCGTCGTAGATCTCGGCGACGAGGTCGCGGGCGGGTTGGTAGGTGGCCGAGTACGCGCGGTCGAAGGTGTCCCGGCCCGCCGGGTCGAGGCCCTCGCGCACCGCGCGGATCCCCTCGTGGGAGATGGTGCGGGCGATCGGGCCGGTGACGTTCTCGCAGGACTTCTCGTACGCGGTCGTCTCGTCGTCCCCGGCCAGCCGGAAGCGGGCGTACAGGCTCTCGACGATGCCGTGGACGGCGCCGAGCAGGATGGCGCGCTCGCCGACGATGTCGGAGAGGTACTCGCTGTCGAGGGTCGTACGGAAGGTGTACGGCGAGCCGAGCGCGACCGACCAGCCGAGGGCGAGGTCCGTGGCCCGGCCGTCGGGGTCCGCGTGCACGGCGAAGCTGCTGTTGATGCCCGCGCCGTTGATCTCCGCGCCCTGCTCGTAGAGGCGCCGCACCGAGTCGCCCATGCCCTTGGGGCAGACGGCGATCACCCCGTGTCCGGGCGGGAACTCACCGCCGGACGACCGGAGATGGCCGAGCAGGAAGCCGTGCGAGAGGCCGATGACCGCACCCGGCTTGAGGGTCGCGAAGATCTCCTGGTGGTGGGCGGCGAGTGCCGCGTCCGCGATCAGCAGGATCACCAGGTCGCTGTCGGCGGTGACGGCGAGCCAGTCGCCGAGGGTGCCGTCCGCCTCCGTGAAGCCGTGGGCGCGGGCGTCGGCGGCGGAGGTCGAGCCCGGACGCAGCCCGACGGCCACCCGGATGTCCGTACCGGCGAGGGAGTCCCGCAGGTTGAGGGCTTGTGCTCGGCCCTGCGGGCCCCAGCCGATGACACCGACGCGGCGGATGCCTTCGAAGGCCTGCGGGAGGAGCGGGAAGAGGTGGCGTCCGCCGCGCAGGATGGTCTCCGTATCGCCGGGCACGTCCATCGTTTCGAGGGCGAAGACACGGGAGGCGTAGGTGTGCGTGTGCTTGGCCGTGGTCGTCGTGTGCGTGGTCGAGGTCATGGTCGAGTTGTAGGCTCGCGGCGAGTGTTGCGGCAAGCGCAACTTGTGCAGCACGGTGTTGCGGGGAATGAAAGGGCCAGGTCACGGTATGCGCGACGATCATCGGGAGCTGCGGCTTTTCGTCCATCTCGCGCAGACGCTGAACTTCGGGCGGACCAGTCTGGACTGCCATGTCAGTCCGGCGACGCTCACCCGGACCGTGCAGCGGCTGGAGGCCGATCTCGGGCACCGGCTGTTCGACCGGGGTCCGCGCGGGGTGTCGCTGACGGCGGAGGGGCATCGGTTCCGTGAATACGCCGTCCAGGCACTGGAGTTGTGGCGTGCGTACCGTGAGGAGCATCCCGACCCCGCTCAACTCACCGGCAGGTTGGCCGTGTTCGCGACGGTGACGACCTGCCAGGTGCTACTGCCCGACCTGTTGGCGCCCTTCCGGGCCGCGCATCCGCAGGTACGGCTCGATCTGCGCACCGGTGACGCGGCGGCGGCGCTGGCCCGGCTGGACGAGGGTGAGGTGGATGTGGCCGTCGCGGGAATTCCGGCGCGGCTGCCGGAGCCGTTGGTGAGTCGGACGGTTGCCGTGACCGAGTTGGTGTTCGTGACGGCACGGGATCGTCCGGACCCGGGGCTTGCGGGGCCGTTCGTGCTGCCGTACCGGGGGTTGGTGCGGGAGGCTGCCGACCGGTGGTTCCGGGCGCGGGGTGCCTCGTCCTCGGTCGAGGTGGCCGCTGAACCGGACGGTCACGAAGGGTTGTTGACGTTGGTCGCGCTGGGGTGTGGGACGGGGGTCGTGCCGCGGCTTGTTCTCGATCACAGTGCGGTGCGTGATCGGGTGAGGGTTGTGCCGGTCGATCCGGCGCCGGAACGGTTTCCGATCGGGTTGTGTGTGCGGCGGGTTGATCTGCGGCGGCCTCAGGTTGCGGCGTTGTGGAGTCTTGCGGGATGAGCGCTACGGGGGAGGCGCGGTATCTCGTTTTGCGGCTGCGGGTGCGTCGTGGCTGGTCGCGCCCGCGCGGCGGTAGCCGCAAATTCAACACAGCCCCGCGCCCCTTTGGGGCGCGGCTCCTTACGCCATTGCCGCCAGCGGATCGTCCAGCACCGGCTGCCACGCCAACTCCGCTGCTCCGACCAGGCTGTTGTGGTCCAGAGTGCAGGCGAGGATGGGGACGCCGCCGCTGCGGCCCCAGAGGCTGCGGTCGGCTACCACCGCGCGCAGGCGGTTCGGGTCGGCGTCGAGGAGGGTGCGGTGCAGGCCGCCGAGGATGATGCGGTCCGGGTTGAGGATGTTGACCAGGCCTGCCAGGCCCTGGCCCAGGCGGTCGATCAGGGTCTCGGCGGCCGTGCGGACCGCCGGGTCCGTGTACTGGTCGCGGATCAGGTCGTTCGCCTGCTGGAGGAGGGACACCTCGGGGCCGGGGTCGCGGCCCGCCGCCGTGAGGAAGGCGAGCGGGTCCGCCTCGACGTCCAGGCAGCCTCGGCTGCCGCAGTGGCAGGGGCGGCCCTCGGGGTTGACCGTGAGGTGGCCGACTTCGAGCGCGAGGCCTGAACTCCCCGTGTGCAGACGGCCGTCGAGGACCAGTGCCCCGCCGACACCCCGGTGCCCGGTGGCCACGCACAGCAGGTCGCGGGCGCCGCGTCCGGCGCCGTGCCGGTGTTCGGCGAGCGCTGCGAGGTTGACGTCGTTGCCCGCGAACGCCGGTCCGGCGATGCCGGCGGCCCTGACGCGCTCGGCGAAGATCTCCCGTACCGGCGCCCCGGCCGGCCAGGCAAGGTGCAGCGGGTTCAGGGCCAGGCCCTCGGGTTCGGCGACGGCCGACGGCACGGCGAGACCGGCGCCGACACACCGCCGCCCGGTGTCGTGCAGCAGCTCGGCGCCCGCGTCGACGACCGAGCCGAGCACCTTCGCCGGGTCCGCGTCGACGGTCTCGCAACCGGGCGCGGTGGCGACGATCCGCCCGCCGAGCCCGACCAGCGCGGCCCGGAACCCGTCGGCGTGCACCTGCGCGGCCAGTACGACCGGCCCGTCCTCGGCGACGTCGAGCCGGTGCGAGGGGCGCCCCTGCGAACCGGCCGCCGCGCCGGGCCGGGCGTCCACACGGATCAGCCCGAGCGCCTCCAGCTCGGCGGCCACCGCACCGGCCGTCGCCCGGGTGACCCCCAGCTCGGCGGTGAGCACGGCCCGGGTGGGCGCCCGGCCGGTGTGCACCAGCTCCAAGGCCGGCCCGAGAGCGCCGCGCCCCCGGTCCAACCGCGTCTTCGAAGTGGTCCCCTCGACCTTGCCGCTCATGAGGGCGAGTCTCCCATGATCCGTACGAAGCGCTCCGCTGGATATGCCGTTCATTTGCTGCGGGCCGCTGGGGGCTTGTCGCGCCCACGCGGCGGTAGCCGCAAATTCAACACAGCCCCGCGCCCCTGGAAGGTTGCCCCTACGGGGCGCCTTCCAGAGGCCGCTGTTCGGACCGCTTACAAACCACTGACCCTCAGCGTCACGTTCAACCGGCCGGTCAGCCCCAACTCGGGCGGTGCCGTGCCCTCGTACACCCGTGGCACCCCGTGGTAGGCGAGTCGGGACGCGCCTCCGAAGACGAACAGGTCACCGCTGCGCAGCTCGACGTCCGTGTACGGCCGGGTGCGTGTCTCGGTGGTCCCGAAGCGGAACACGCAGGTGTCGCCGAGGCTCAGGGACACCACGGGCGCGTCCGACTGCTCGTCGCTGTCGCGGTGCATGCCCATGCGGGCGTCGGCGTCGTAGAAGTTGATCAGCGCGATGTCGTAGGCGGCGTCGCCGTCGTACGCCGCTGCCCTGGCCGCCTCCTTCCCCAGCTCGCCCAGCCACTCCGGGAACGGTTTCACCGGCGCGCCGTCGCCGTCGACGACGGTGCGGGCGTAGGCGTACGGGTACCAGTGCCAGCCGAGACAGACCTGCCGGGCGGTCATCGTGCCGCCGCCGGGCGTCCGGACCGTGCGCAGGCCAGCCGGTGGGCGTGCCCAGTCGCGGCAGGCGTCCAGCAGCTCGCGCTGACGTCCCGCGTCCAGCCAGTCCGGCACGTGCACCGCGCCCGGCGCGATCTCCGTACGGGCTCTGGGGAACAGCTCGGCGTCCATGGATCCCATCCTGCCCGACCGGGTCGACGCGGCCGACGGGGTGTGAGCTGCGGCTCGGTAGGGTGGGGCCACGATGAACGACCGTATGACGACTCCCTGGTCCGAGCTGACGCTGACCCGTTTCCCCGCCGATCCGCGTGAGCGGCTCCGTGCCTGGGACTCCGCCGACGAGTACCTTCTCGGGCATCTCGAGGAGGCCGGGACCGATCTGTCCGGCACGGTCGTGGTCGTCGGTGACCGCTGGGGCGCGCTCACCACGGCGCTCGCCGCGCACCGGCCGACCCAGGTCACCGACTCGTTCCTGGCCCAGGAGGCGACCCGGGCGAATCTGCGGCGGGCGGACGTGGACGAGGAGTCCGTACGGCTGCTCACCACCCAGGATCCGCCGCCCGAGCGCGTCGACGTGCTGCTCGTGCGGGTGCCGAAGAGTCTGGCGCTCCTTGAGGACCAGCTGCTGCGGCTGGCGCCCGCGCTGCACAAGGACACGGTCGTCGTCGGCACCGGCATGGTGAAGGAGATCCACACCTCGACGCTGAAGCTGTTCGAGCGGATCGTCGGCCCGACCCGGACCTCGCTCGCGGAGAAGAAGGCCCGCCTCATCCACTCCGGCGTCGGTCCGTCGGTGGGCCGGGGCGCCAATCCCTGGCCGCTCCGCTACTCGCTGCCCGACGGTATCGGCCCGGCCTCCGGACACCCCGTCGTCAACCACGCGGGCGTGTTCTGCGCCGAGCGTCTCGACATCGGCACCCGGTTCTTCCTCCAGCATCTGCCGGAGCCGTCAGGTGCCCCCCGGGTGGTCGACCTGGGCTGCGGGAACGGTGTGGTCGGTACGGCGGTGGCGCTGACCGCGCCGGAGGCCGAGCTGCTGTTCGTCGACGAGTCGTTCCAGGCGGTGGCCTCGGCGGAGGAGACGTACCGGGCCAACGGGCTGCTGGACGGGCGTGCCGAGTTCCGGGTCGGGGACGGTCTTGCCGGGATCGCGGACGGGAGCGTCGACTTGGTGCTCAATAATCCGCCGTTCCACACCCATCAGGCGACGTCGGACGCCACGGCCTGGCGGATGTTCACCGGCGCTCGGCGGGCGCTGCGGCCGGGCGGTGAGCTGTGGGTGATCGGAAACCGGCATCTCGGCTATCACATCAAGCTGCGGAAGCTGTTCGGCAACAGTCGGCTCGTCGCCAGCGATGCCAAGTTCGTGGTGCTGAAGGCCGTGAAGCAGTGACGCGGTAAGCGGTAAGCGGTACCAGGGTGCCGGGGTACAGGGCTGATTTTCTACCACCTCATGTATCAGTGGTGGCCGGCTCTCCCCGTAGGGCTCGTGGTGACGCGCCGAGTTCGCGGCGGCATGCCTTGTTGAAGGCCTGGAGGTCGGGGATGCCGACGGAGGCGGCCACCGCCGGGATGGAGAGGGTCGAGGCGCGCAGCAGGTGGTGGGCGCGGTCGAGTCTGCGGCGGCGGATCCAGCCGACCACCGTGTCGCCGGTCGCGGCCTTGAACAGCCTGGTCAGGTGGTTGTGCGAGACGCCCGCCGCCTGGGCGACGGCCGGCACGGTGAGCGGGGCGGCGAGCTGGCCCTCGATGTACGCGATGGCGGCGCTGACCGCCGGGTGCGGACCAGGGCCGGGGCGTTCGGTGTCCGGGGTGAGGTGGGCGATGCGCCACAGCGCGGTCCAGATCTCGGCCCTCGTGTGCTCGGGGGCGCGCGGCACAGCGGCGATCGCGGCGAGCAACAGGCCGGTGAGGGTGGGGAGTTCGGGGCCCGCGTCCTGGACGACGGGCACTGTGCGCGAGGGGCCGGTGGCGGGGATGCGCAGGTGTGCGTAGAGGTGCTCGGAGCGGCCCTGGTAGCGGAAGCGGACCGTGGCGCCGGGCGGTACGAGACTGACGCGGCCGGGGCGGACGACGTGCGGTGTGCCGCCGACGATCAGCTCGGCCTCGTACTGGTAGAGGTGCAGCTGCCACAGCTCCGGCAGCCGGAAGACGTCGGTGCGGCTCGCGACGCCGTGCACGCCGACGCCCGCGTTCGCCACGTGGGGCGGCTCGCCGAGGTACAGCTCCGTTTCACGCATGGTGAAAAACTACCAGCGACGGTGACCGTAAGCCCTGTCAGCCCAGTACGCCGATGATCCGGGTCACCGCCCGTGTCATCGCCTCCCGGCCCACGCTCAGATAGGTGCGCGGGTCGACCGTCTCGGGGTGGGCGGCGAGGAACTCTCTGATGGCGCCGGTCATGGCGACGTTGAGGGCCGTACCGACGTTGACCTTGGTGATGCCACCCGCGACGGCGGCCACGAGTTCGCCGTCCGGTACGCCGGACGAGCCGTGCAGGACGAGGGGGACGTCCAGAGTGGCGGAGAGTTGCTTCAGGAGGTCGTGGTCGAGGGCTGCCGTACGGGTGGTCATGGCGTGCGTGCTGCCGACGGCCACGGCGAGGGCGTCCACCCCTGAGTCGGTGACGAAGGCGCGGGCCTCGGCGGGGTCGGTACGGGCGCCGGGTGCGTGCGCGTCCAGCGGGGCCCGGCCGTCCTTGCCGCCCACCTGTCCCAACTCGGCCTCGATCCAGAGCCCTTGGGTATGCGCCCAGTCGGCGGCGGCCTTGGTCGCGGCGAGGTTCTCGGCGTACGGCAGCCGGGCCGCGTCGTACATCACGGAGCTGAATCCGGCGGCGGGCGCCTGGCGCAGCAGGTCGTCGCTCTGGACGTGGTCGAGGTGCAACGCGACGGGTACGGCGGCGTGGTCGGCGGCCGAGGCGGCGGCGCGGGCCAGCGGAAGGACTTGCCCTTGGCGGAACTTGACGGCGTTCTCGCTGACTTGGAGGACGACAGGCGAACCCGCCTCCTCCGCACCGGCGATGACAGCCTCGGCATGCTCCAGGGTGATGATGTTGAACGCGGCGACCGCCGAGCGTGCGGCGGCGGCCCGGGTGACGAGTTCGCCGGTGGTCACGAGGGGCATGTCTCCTCCTTCCGGGTCTCTCGGGCCTGGCGTTCAACGGGTGTGTGGTGCCTGGACATTGACGAGGCCTCAGATTGCTGGTGTGAGGATCACCGAGCGGGTGAGGTGGCGCGGGCGGTCGGGGTCGAGGCCCCGTGCCGCCGCCACCGCGACCGCGAGGCGCTGCGCACGCACGAGTTCGGCGAGCGGGTCGAGGACGCCGGCCACCCACAAGGCACCGGTGTCCCGCACCTGTTGGGCCAGCCCCTCCGGCGCCTCGCCGAACATCCAGGTCGCTGTGGAGCGGGTGGTGACGCTGATGGGGCCGTGCCGGTACTCCATCGCCGGATACGCCTCGGTCCAGGACAGGGACGCCTCGCGCATCTTGAGCCCGGCCTCGTTGGCGAGCCCCACCGTCCAGCCCCGGCCGAGGAAGGTGAACTGCGTGCACTCGACGAGCCCTTCGGGCAACGGAGTCGAGAGCGCCGTACGGCAGTCGTCGAGCACGGTCTCGTCGTGCAGTCCGAGGTGCGCCCGGAGCAGGGTGAGGGCGGTGGTGGCGAACCTCGTCTGCACGACGGAGCGTTCGTCCGCGTAGCCGAGCACGACCAGGTCATCGGCCGCTTCCATCACGGGAGTTCGGGGATCGGCGGTGATCGCGGTCGTCCGCGTCCGCGTGGGCGTGCCGTCCCGCAGTCGTCCGAGCAGTTCGAGCACCTCGGTGGTGGTGCCGGACCGGGTGAGGGCGACGACCCGGTCGTACGGGCGGCCGTAGGGGAACTCGGAGGCGGCGAAGGCGTCCGTCTCGCCCTGGCCGGCGCCTTCCCGCAGGGCCGCGACGGCCTGTGCCATGAAGTACGAGGTCCCGCAGCCCACGATCGCGACCCGCTCCCCCGCCGCCGGCAGCGCGTGGGCATGCGCGGTCGCCTCCGCGGCGGCGCGGGTCCAGCACTCGGGCTGGCTGTTCAGTTCGTCCTCGACGTAGGTCATGCGGTGCCTCTCCCCCAGAGAGCCGATTCATGCTTGTTCTTGCAAGATATAGCCAGATTTCGAGCAGAATCAAGCATTCGAGCAGCAGGGACCGTGCACATTCGGTGCGCTAGGGTCGCGGAAGATCGAGGAACGGAGAGTCCGGATGTCCCGGGACGCCCGCTGGAAGTCCCTGCTGGAGCTACTGGTCGAGCGGGGTCGACTGGAGGTCGAGGAGGTGGCGGCCGAGCTGGCGGTGTCGGCCGCGACGATCCGTCGTGACTTCGACCAGCTCGCCGAGCAGCAGATGCTCGTACGCACCAGGGGCGGCGCGGTCGTGCACGGCGTGTCGTACGAGCTGCCGCTGCGCTACAAGACCGCCCGCCGCGCCTCCGAGAAGCAGCGCATCGCGCGGGCGGTCGCGGGTCTGGTCGTCCCCGGTGAGGCAGTGGGCCTGACCGGCGGGACGACCACGACGGAGGTGGCGCGCGCGTTGGCCGTACGCGGCGATCTGACCGTCGGCTCGCCCGCGCTGACGATCGTCACGAACGCGCTGAACATCGCCAACGAGCTTGCCGTACGGCCCCAGTTCAAGATCGTGCTGACGGGCGGGGTCGCACGCCCTCAGTCGTACGAACTCGTCGGGCCGCTCGCCGACGGCGTGCTGAGTCAGATCACCATCGACATGGCCGTGCTGGGTGTGGTCGCCCTCGATGTCGCACACGGGGCGGCGGCGAACGACGAGGCGGAGGCCGCGATCAACCGGCTGCTGTGCGAGCGCGCCGGGCGCGTGGTGGTGGCCGCCGACTCCAGCAAGCTGGGGCGGCGGGCGTTCGCCCGGATCTGCGCGATCGAGGCCGTGGACACGCTGGTCACGGACACGGCGGCGGACGCGGAGACGGTGGGGCGGTTCGAGGAGGCCGGCCTCAGGGTCATTTCGGTCTGAGTGATCACGGTGTGAGTGATCGCGGTCTGAAGTCATCACGGGCTCAGTGATCACGGCCTCAGTGAATGCGGCCTCAGCGATCACGACCCTCTTTCAACTGCCCTCATTCAGGGGGTGGTTCTGGTGCTGTCGAGCCGTT
Organism: Streptomyces sp. NPDC000878; assembly: GCF_053599695.1. NCBI lineage: Bacteria > Bacillati > Actinomycetota > Actinomycetes > Kitasatosporales > Streptomycetaceae > Streptomyces > Streptomyces sp. NPDC000878. Next base: position 71,107 of record NZ_JBSFMT010000032.1, read on the forward strand.
CGACGCGAGCCACGTTCTCCCGGTCCTCGGCGTCCGCGCTCGCCTCGGCGGCGAACCAGGCGTCCAGGATCTCCTTGAGCAGCGGTTCCGAGGTCAGGCGCAGGCTGAGCGCGAGCACGTTGGCGTCGTTCCAGCGGCGGGCGCCGTCCGCCGTGTAGGCGTCCGTGCACAGGGCCGCGCGTACGCCGGGCACCTTGTTCGCGGCGATCGACGCACCCGTACCGGTCCAGCAGCACACGACGGCCTGGTCGGCGTTCCCGGAGGCGACCTCACGGGCCGCCGCCTCCGAGCAGGCGGCCCACTGCGGATCGTCGCCGGGGCTCAGCGCTCCGTACGTCACCACGTCGTGTCCGCGATCCCGCAGGTGCCCGAGGAGGGCGCGGGCCACGGGTTCGTCCATGTCCGAGGAAACGGAGATCCGCATGCCCCGAGACTAACCGGCCGTGGACCGGACGGTCGCCGCGAGTCGCGGAATGAGCGCCTCGGCATTGCCACGGTTGACCGCGTGCAGCTGACCGGGGCCCCAACCGGCGTACGCGTCAAGGCCGTTGTCGAAGCCGGTGCCCCATTCCTGGGGGAGCATGGGGAAGTCACTGCCGAACAGGATGCGTTCGGGATCCGCGAAGGCGAGCAGCGAGGGCAGGGTCGCGGGGCTGCCGGCGAGGGCGGTGTCGACGTAGAAACTGCGCAGGTCGGTGAGGAAGTCCTCGGGGGTGGTGTCGGGGTCGAGGTGTCCCGCGAGGGCCAGCCGGTGGGCGGCGTACGGCAGGAAGCCGCCCGCGTGCGGCAGGATCATCCTGATCCGGGGGTAGCGCCGGGGTACCCCGCGCATCGCCAGATGCAGGGCGGTGCGAGTGGTGTCGTAGGGAAAATCGACCAGTGGGGCGGGCGGCAGCGCGGGGTCCGGAGGGCCCGGTGGACCTGGCGGGGCGGTGGGGTGGACGAGCACGACGGCGGACCGGCGGTCCAGTTCGGCCCACAGGGGCTCGAACGCCGGGTCGCCGAGGTAGCGGCCCTGGGCGTTGGACAGGACCATCACGCCGTCGGCGTTCAGCTCGTCCAGGGCGTGGGCGGCCTCGGCGAGCGCGCCGTCGACGTCCGGGAGGGGCAGCACGGCGAACAGGCCGAAGCGGTCGGGCCGGTTCTTGACCAGTTCGGCGGTGTACTCGTTGACGCTCCGGGCTCCGGTTCGGGCGCCGTCCGGGTCGTCGGGGGCGGCAAGTGGAGCGGCGTACGACAGCACGCCGGTGGCGATGGACCGGCGGTCCATCATCGCGAGCGCACTCGCCTCATCCCACACGGGAGCGGGCCAGCCGAGGCCGACGGCACGCCCGGCCATCGCACGGGCGCGCTCCGGTGGGATCAGGTGCTGGTGGACGTCGATGCGGCGGGGACCCGTCCGGATGGGGTCCGTCATACGTCCGAGCCTCCTCGGATTCGGCCGATGTGGTGCGTGATATGCGGTATCGACCAAGAAACGACGATACGCGACATGGGGTGCACGCCACATCTCGGCATATCCCGGAGCATCCCGGAGCATCCCGGAAAGATCCCACCCGGCGGTCGGTCACCGGCGGTCGGTCACCAGTCGTCGGTCACCAGTGGTCAGCCTCCGCTGCCCGGATCGCAGCAGCCGTCCCGTCGCATCTGGTGGCTGACCTCCAGCCAGTCCGCGGCTGAAGCCAGCGCCCCTTGTGGGTCGTGACGGCGAGTGGAGTCGGGCCCGAAGGCGTCGACCAGGTCCGTCTGCTCGAAGGGGATGCCGCCTCGCAGGACGGCCACGGTCCGGATCAGGGTGGCGAAGTCGGTGAAGGGGTCGCCGTCCACGATCGTGAGGTCGGCGAGCTTGCCCTCCTCCAGCGTGCCCAGGTCGGCGTCGGCGCCGAAGACCCGCGCGGGCAGCAGGGTGGCGGTGCGCAGCGCCTCGGCCGGTGACAGGCCGGCGCGGTGCAGTGCGCGCAGGGCCAGGTGCAGGTGCAGGCCCACCGGAACAAGCGGCTGGTCCGTGCCGAGCGCGACCAGGCCGCCCGCAGCGAGGATCCGCCGGTAGACGTCCACCTCCCTTGCCAGTGTTGCCAGTTGGGCTTCGGTGGGCGCAACTCCGGCTTGTTGTCGGACGAGTGCGGTGTCCCACGGGGGCATGAGCGTCGTGACGCGCGGGTCGTCGGCGAGGGCGGGGTCGGCGCCGAGCAGGGGAGCCGCCGTGAACGGGGTGGCGATCAGGTGGAAGTCGGTACGGGTGTAGATCTCCTCCAGGTCCTGGTAGGCACGGCCCGTCGCCGTGGTCGCGTGCCCGAACTCCAGTCGCTGGGTGGCCTGCAGATGGGTCGTCAGATCCTGGCCGAGCTGTACGCCCGGGCTGCACAGATGGCTGCCGCTGCGCACTCCGAGCCGGTCGTGGGCGAAGTCGGCGGCCTCCTTCATCACCCAGCCGGGGGCTCGGACGTACGTCTTCACGAAGTCCCAGTCGAGCGCCCGCGCCCGGGTCAGGGAGCGGCGCAGGCCCTCGGGGGTGCGGTGGGCGCGGGCCATGCTGTAGGCGACGCGCCCGCCGTCGAGCAGTTCGCCGGTGGCCAGGAGCCGGGGGCCGGCGAGGGCACCGGCGGCGACCGCCTCGCGGATGCGGGCCTGTTCGTAGGCGAAGCCGCCGAGCGAGACGGCGGTCGTGATGCCGTACGCGACCTGGAGTGCCGTCTGACGGCCGCCGTACGTGGACTGCCAGGGGTGGGTGTGCGCGTCCCACAGACCCGGGATCACCGTACGGTCGCTCGCGTCGATCCGGCGTACGGCCGCGCGGCCGGCCCGGCGCGGGGCGACCTCGGCGATACGGCCGTCGCGGACGACGACATCGATGTCCTCGCGGACGTCCGGCCCGGTGCCGTCCCAGAAGCGGCCCGCGTGGACGACCGTGTCGGCCGGGCGGGGTCTGCGGTAGTCCAGCGGAACGCGGACGGTACGGGTGCTGCCGTCGGTGATGTCGATCAGACGCAGGGTGCCCGCGGAGAGGTGGAGGAGGGTGCGGGCGTCGGCCGACCAGGACGGGTGGTCGGCCGGTTCGGTGGTGAGTTGGCGTGGCTCGCCGTCGGGAGTGCCGTCGGCGCGGACCGGGAGCAGCCAGAGCGCGGACTCGGCGACGACGGCCATCCAGCGGCCGTCCGGGGACCAGACGGGCCCGGAGTCGTAGCGGTCGGCGAGCGAGGTGTGCGGGGCGAGGGCGTGCAGGACGGCGGTGCCGGTGGTGGTGTCGACGACCCGGATGAGGTTGAAGCCCTCGCGGAAGCGCTGGTTGACGCGGTTGCGGTCGCAGAGGGCGACGTACCGGCCGTCGGGTGACCAGCTGGGGCGGCCGGGCAGACCACCCGCTCCGAGCGGTGCGGCGAGGGTCCGTTCGGCGCCGTCGGGCAGGTCGCGCACCACGAGGTTGCCCGCCATGTCCAGGCAGGCCAGCCGCGTCCCGTCGGGCGAGAGGGCGGGGAAGACCCGGCCGCCCTCGGCGAGCACGGTCTCCGCACCGGAGTCGAGGTCGCGCCGCCGTACGGTGAACAGGCCGTCGCGGTCGTCGGCGTACACCAGCGCCGTGCCGTCGGGCGACCAGGTCGGCGCCAACACATAGCGGGTGGCGGGTACTTGGAGAACCTTGCGGGGCGGACGGCCGCCCGTGGTCCCCGCGGTCCACAGCGCGTTGAGCGCGGCGAAGGCGACGGACCGGCCGTCCGGGGAGAGGGCGGGCAGGTGGATCGCGCGGACGGGACGGGTGCCGGCGCCCTCGAAGTCGTACGACTTGACGCGGTACTTGGGGCGGTGCACGGGGAGCGTCGCCGTGAACGGGATCTCCTCGCCGTCGGCCGGTGCGTCCGGGTCGAGGAGGTGGAACTGGCCGTCGATGTTCAGCAGCAGTCGTTCGCCGTCCGTCCAGCGGGGCGGTGCCGGGAGGAGGTCGCCGTCGACGGCGACCGGTGTGCCGTCCACGACGAGGGTGCAGGAGGCGGTGGGGGCGGCCGTGGTGCGGAGGTAGGCGAGGCGTCCGGCGGATGAGACGGCGGGGGTCATGAGCTGGGCGCCGGAGTCGTCGGTGTGCTCCGTGACGACCGGGCCCGAGCCGTCGGCGGCCACGGACGCGACGGTGGTAGCGCGGAGGGAGCCCGGGGTCGGGACCGTCCCCCGCACGAACAGCACCCGCTCGCCGTCGGGCGACCATGTCGGGTCGAAGTCCTCCCAGGCGGTGTCCTGCCCGGGGCCCTGCTGATCCTGGCGCCCGGTGAGCCGGGTCAGCGCGCCCGTGCGTACGTCCACGACCCAGACGCGGTACGGGGCGCCGGTCACGGTGTCTCCCTCGCGCTCGGAGGCGAACGCGATCCGGGTGCCGTCCGGCGACCAGGCCGGGCCCCGGTCGTCCCACGGGCCGTCGGTGAGCTGCCGTAAGCCGGTGCCGTCGGGCCGCAGCGTCCAGAGGTGGAAGCCTCCGCCGCGGTAGGCGCATACGACGAGACGGCTGCCGTCGGGTGAGAACTGGGGGCGCGTGGGTTCGAGACCGGGCGAAGTCAGCGCGACGGCGGCGCCTCCGCCGCGCGGCACGGACCAGAGCACGTTCTGCACCTCGGCGACCAGCCGGTCACCGGCGGGAGCGAGGGTCGCGGAGCCGCCCGTGGCGGCGGTGAAGGTGAGGTCGGTTGCGGTGTTGGGCGCGGCGACGGCCACCGTCGTACCGGCGGTGGCGAGTGCGGCGGCCGTGGCAGTGGCCGTGACGGTTGCCGTGGCAGTCACCTGGAGGAATCTGCGGCGGGAGAGCGGACCGAACCGGGTGTCGTCGTCCGTGGGGCTGGAGGTGTCTTCGGCGTCCAAGGGGGCTCCCAGTGTGCGGAGTTGGCGTGTCGGACAGGTCAGACGGGTTGGGCGGGTCGGGCTGGAGAGATCGGTGAGGCGAAGGTAAGGGGCAGAGCGCCCTTCGGGGGACCCCGCCCGGCGGTTATCGGCCGAACTTCACACTGACGTGAGCCTTGCCCCCCGGCTGTCGCGCAAATCCAACTGAACGTTCCTGGCCCCCGGCGTCGACGCGCCGGGGGCCAGGGGCTGGGGTGTCAGCAGCAGCGGCTCTGCGGGTGGGTCTCCCGGTGCCGGGTGCGCAGTACCTCGTACTCGCGCCGGGTCGGCACGGGGGTGTGCGGGTGCCGGCCGCGATGGCGCTCGCAGTGGCGGTCGTACTCCGCCTCTCCGGTCAGTTCGCGCAGGTACCAGCGCACGTGTCGGAACACGGCACGTACCCGGTGCCGGACGGTCATGAGCGGGCCCCCACCAGCGGTTCGGTGGCCTGCTGCGGCAGGTCGATGCGGGATTCGACGTACGGCGTCTCGGTCGTCGGGAGCGGTACGGGCGAGCGTACGGCCCGTACACAGACCACGGCGGCGTTGGCGATGACCACCGTGACCAGCAGCAGGAACAGGGCGATCAGGACGCCGTCGACGGTGGAGTTGGTGACCACGGTGTGCATGTCGTCGAGGGACTTGGCGGGCGCGATGACCTGGCCGGCGTCGATGCCGTCGGCGTACTTGGCGCGCTGGGCGAAGAAGCCGACCCGGGGGTCGTCGGAGAAGATCTTCTGCCAGCCGGCGGTGAAGGTGATCGCGACCACCCAGGCCAGCGGAACACCGGTGACCCAGGCCCAGCGCAGTCGGCCGGACTTGATCAGCACGGTCGTGCAGACGGTGAGGGCGATGGCCGCCAGCAGCTGGTTGGCGATGCCGAAGAGGGGGAAGAGCTGGTTGATTCCGCCGAGGGGGTCGGTGGCGCCGGTGTAGAGGAAGTAGCCCCAGGCGGCCACGACGATTCCGCTGCACAGCCAGATCCCGGGCTTCCAGTTGACCCGGCCGATGGGCTTCCAGACGTTGCCGAGCATGTCCTGGAGCATGAAGCGGCCGACCCGGGTGCCCGCGTCGACCGTCGTCAGGATGAACAGCGCCTCGAACATGATCGCGAAGTGGTACCAGAAGGCCTTCAGGGCCGCGCCGCCGAAGACCCCGGAGAAGATCTCCGACATGCCGACGGCGAGGGTCGGCGCGCCGCCGGAGCGGGCGATCAGCGTCTGTTCCTCCACGGCCTTGGCCGCCTGCGTCAGCTGGTCGGGGGTGATGGTGAAGCCGAGGCCCGCGACCGCCTGGGAGGCGGACTCGGCGGTGGTGCCGAGGAGTCCGGCGGGGGCGTTCATCGCGTAGTAGAGGCCGGGTTCGAGGGTGGCGGCGGCGATCAGCGCCATGATCGCGACGAACGACTCCATCAGCATGGCGCCGTAGCCGATCATCCGGACCTGGGACTCCTTCTGGATCAGCTTCGGAGTCGTCCCGGAGGCCACCAGCGCGTGGAAGCCCGACAGGGCACCGCAGGCGATGGTGATGAAGAGGAACGGGAAGAGGGAACCGGCGAAGACCGGGCCGGTGCCCGAGGAGGCGAAGTCGCTCACCGCGTCCGCCCGCATGACGGGCGCGGCGACCACGACACCCACCGCGAGGAGCGCGATGGTGCCGATCTTCATGAAGGTGGAGAGGTAGTCGCGCGGCGCGAGCAGCATCCACACCGGGAGGACGGAGGCGACGAAGCCGTAGCCGACCAGACAGAAGACCAGGGTGGTCGGGCTGAGGGTGAAGGTGTCCGCGAGCGAGGAGTTCTGGACCCAGCTGCCGCCGACGATCGCGAGCAGCAGCAGCGCGACCCCGATGAGGCTGGTCTCGACGACACGGCCGGGACGGATGACATGCATCCAGAAGCCCATGAACAGGGCGATGGGGATGGTCATGGCGACGGAGAAGGTGCCCCACGGCGAGTGGGCGAGGGCGTTGACCACGACCAGGGCCAGCACCCCCAGCAGGATGATCATGATGGCGAACACCGCGATCAGCGCCGCCGCGCCGCCCGCCCTGCCGATCTCCTCCCGGGCCATCTGCCCGAGCGACTTGCCGTCCCGCCGCATGGACAGGAACAGCACCACCATGTCCTGCACGGCCCCGGCGAAGATCACTCCGGCGACGATCCACAGGGTGCCGGGCAGGTACCCCATCTGGGCCGCGAGTACCGGCCCGACCAGCGGTCCGGCGCCCGCGATGGCGGCGAAGTGGTGGCCGAGGAGCACCCGGCGGTCGGTCGGCTGGAAGTCGACCCCGTCTTCCAGGCGTTCGGCGGGAGTGGCCCGGCTGTCGTCCGGCTTCAGCACCCGCCGGACGACGAAGCGGGAGTAGAAGCGGTAGGCGATGGCGTACGAGCCGAGGGCGGCCACCACCAGCCAGACCGCGGAGATTTCCTCGCCCCGCGACAGCGCGAGGACGCCCCAGCAGACGGCGCCGGCCAGGGCGACGGTCGTCCAGAGCAGGATCGAGCGCGGTGTCATCCGGGAGGATCCGGACGGCGGGTTCGGTGGGCCTTCCGGTGCCGGGAGAGCGGAATCGGGCATGGCTGATGCGGACATGGCGGCTCCTCACCTGACGGTGATGGGTGAACGGTGACGGCTGGTGCCGGTGCTGGGGCTGGGGCTGGGGCTGGGGTGCGACGGGTGTGCGCGGCTCGGCGAAGGTGACGTCGGCGGTGGACCGGCCCGGTCAGGGGTCGCGGCCCGCCTTCCTGGTCAGGGCGTAGGCGGCGAGCAGGCAGAGCCCGCTCCCCGGTACCCAGGCGAGCTGGTACCAGTAGAAGAACGGCGTGCCGGCGAGCTGCGGGCCCGCACCGGCGTACCAGGGGACCCACAGCAGCCCTGCCGCGGGCGCGAGGAGCAGCACGGCGACGGCGACGTGCCGTAGCCGTTGATGTCCGGTCCGTGCCATGACCTGCGCTCCCTTCCCGCTCGCTGGGGGTCTGTGCAAGAGTTGCCCACTCGCCGGATGTGGTTGACAGCGAATTTCCAGAAGATTTCCCGTCGGTTCCCTGTCCTCCGAACCGGCCACCCGCGCAACTCTCCGGCGAGGGCTCCAGGCACACCAAGGACGGTGACCCATGGCGGACAGCGCCATGACCGCGACGTTCCTCGCCGTGATCGGCGGGGCGTCGCTGCTCGCCGTGCCCGCGCGCCGGCTGCGCCCGAGCGACCGGCTGCCCTCGCTGGAGGGCTGGGCGCTGGCCGACCGGAGTCTCGGCCCGGTGTGGACCTGGCTGCTGCTCGGCGGCACGATCTTCACGGCGTACACCTTCACCGCGGTGCCCGGACTGGCGTACGGCAATGGCGCGCCGGCGTTCTTCGCGGTGCCGTACACGGTGATCGTCTGTCCGCTGGCCTTCGTCCTGTTGACCCGGCTGTGGGCGGTGGCCCGGCGGCACGGTTACATCACGGCCGCCGACTTCGTGCGCGGGCGGTACGGTTCGCCGCCGCTGGCCCTGGTGGTCGCGCTGACCGGGATTCTCGCGACGATGCCGTATCTGGCGCTGCAGCTGCTCGGCATACGTGCCGTGTTGACCGCCGGGGGGCTGTATCCGCGAGGCGCTGCCGGGGATCTGGTCATGGTGGCGCTGTTCGCGGGGCTCGCGGTGGCGACGTACCGGCACGGGCTGCGCGCTCCCGCCGTCATCTCGGCGCTCAAGGCGGTGGCCGTCTTCGTCTCGCTGACCGCCGTCTGCTGGCTGGTCCTCGACCGGTTCGGCGGGCCCGGCGCGGTGTTCGACGGGGCGGCGCGCCGACTCGGCGGCACGGACGCCGCCCACTCGCCCCTGCTCCTCTCCCCCGAACAGCAGCCCGCCTACGCCACGCTCGCCCTGGGCTCGGCACTGGCGCTGCTGATGTACCCGCACGTCCTCACCGCCGGTTTCGCGGCCGACGGCACGCGCACCGTCCGCAAGGTCGCCGTGTCGCTGCCCGCGTGGACGGGGCTCCTTGCACTCTTCGGTTTCCTCGGCATCGCGGCCCTGGCGGCGGGGGTCCAGGCACCGGAGGGCGGCGCCGAGGCGGCCGTGCCGATGCTGGTCGACCAGCTGATGCCGGGGCCGCTGGCGGGCCTGGTGTTCGGCGCGATCACCGTGGGGGCGCTGGTCCCGGCCGCCGTGATGTCGATCGCCGCCGCCACCAGCTTCGTACGCAATGTGTACGTCGAGTACGTCCATCCGACGGCCACGCCCAAGCGGCAGGTGCGCATCGCCAAGGCGGTGTCGCTCACCGCGAAGGTGGGGGCGGTGGCGTTCGTGTTCGGGCTGCGCGACCAGGACGCCGTGAACCTCCAACTGCTCGGCGGCGTCTGGATCCTGCAGATCTTCCCGGCCGTCGCCGTCGGGCTCTACACCGGCCGGCTGCATCCGCGTGCGCTGCTCGCCGGGTGGGCCGTCGGCATGGTGGCAGGAACGTTCATGGTGGTGCGCGAGGGCTTCTCGTCCATCGTGGCGTTCGGTTCCGCGGACCAGCCACTCCAGGTGTACGCCGGTCTGGCCGCCCTTCTGCTCAATCTGGCCGTCGCCGTCCTCGGCACGGCGGCCCTCGAACGTCTCGGCGTCCCGCGCGGCGCCGACGCGACCGACCTGCCGTCCCGCCTGATCGTCAGGCGGCGCCCCGAGACGGGAGCGAACAACCCGTGAGACGCAGAGAGCCCACACGCCTGCCGGTGCTGCCACCGGTGGCCGCCGCCCTGGCCGAACCGGCCGTCGCCGCGCCGTCCGTGCCACGGCCCGCCGCCGCGAGCGAGGTCCTCGCCCCCGTGGTCGGCGATCCGGCCGACCTCGAACGCGAGACCGCCCTCGCCAGTCTGTTCGAGCTGCACTACTCCTCGATGCTGCGGCTGGCCGTCCTGCTCGGCGCGGACGACCCGGAGAACGTGGTGGCCGAGGCCTACTACCAGCTCTACCGGAAGTGGCGGCGGCTGCGGGAGACCGAGGCGGCGGAGGCGTATCTGCGCTCCACGGTCTGCAATCTGACCCGGATGCGCATACGCCACCTCCAGGTCGCCCGCAGACATGTGGAGAACCCGCCCCCACCGGAGGACTCGGTCGCCTCCGCCGAGAGCACCGCTCTCCTCCACGACGACCAGCGGGTGCTCATCGGCGCCCTTCAGCAGTTGCCCGCCCGGCAGCGCGAGGCACTGGTCCTGCGCCACTGGCTGGGCCTCAAGGAGAGCGAGATCGCCGCCGCGATGGGGATCTCCTGCGGATCGGTCAAGACGCACACCGCACGCGGCATCGCCGCTCTGACCCAGGCGATGGAGACACGGCGATGAACGACACCAGCCCGGACCGGGCCGACAACGACTTCACGGAACGGGAACTCACGGAACGGGAGGTGACGGAACAGGACCGCACGGAACGGGAGTTGCGCGCCGCCCTGGAGACCCTGGCCGGCGGAGTGAGCGCCGCACCCACTCCGGACGCCTACCGCACGGCGCGCGGCGACTGGCTACGACGGGAAAGGCGCCGCCGGCTCGTCCTCGCCGTACTGATCGCCGTCGTCTTCACCCTCGCCACACTGATCGGCCTGTGGGTCCTCAACCACGCCCCGTCCGAACCGGGCGTGATCTTCTCGGGCACGCGGAGCGCGGTCGTGCCCGGTGGGGTGTCCGGGGTCTCTCCCTGATCGTCGAAGGTACGGTCCGGCAGCGCCCCAAAGGGACGCGGGGCTGTATCCATATGCGGCTTCGCCGAGTGGGCGCGACAAGCCACGACGGCGCCGCAGCGAACCGACAACCCCTCGCGGCACTCCACTAACGGCGGCGCCAAGGCAGTGCCTCTTGGTCGTCCTCCGCGGCGTCCACGCGCCGCAACGCCGCATTGATCGCTTCGCCGATCTCCGCGAACCGCCGCACCTGCTCAGGAGTCAGCGCGTCGAAGACGGCGCGGCGCACGGCGTCCACGTGGCCGGGCGCCGCCCGCTCCAACAGTTCCTGCCCCAGCTCGGTGAGCACCGCGAGCTGGTTGCGCCGGTTCGCGGGGTCGTCGCGGCGGTCCACGTGACCGGCCTGCTGGAGGCGGGTGACGGCGTGGGTGAGCCGGCTGCGGGTGATCCTCAGCCGCTCGGCCAGCTCGGACATGGTCAGAGCCCGGTCCGGGACGGAGGCCAGATGGGCGAGCAGGGAGTAGTCCGCGTGGGTCAGCCCCGCGTCCCGTCGTAGCTGGCGGTTCAGGTGGTCGGTGAGATGCGTGGAGAAATCGACGTAGGCGAGCCAGGCTCGCTGTTCCTCGGCGTCCAGCCACTGGGGCGTCGTGGGCATGGTCACACTCTAGAGTCACTCGTTTGAATTTTCAAACTTTCTGACCTAGCGTGCCCCACAGCGCAACGTTTGAAGTATCAAACGATTGCCCACACACCACCGCACTCACAGACGCGCACACCAGCTCACTCGCACACGAGAGGCAGCACTTCGCCATGAAGCACAGGAACAAGCTGATCGGCGCGGCCATCGCCACCGCCCTGGCCCTGACCGCCGCGGGCACGACAGCCATGGCCGGCACCACCGCCCACCGGCACACCACCGTCAGCGAGCAGGACCAGCTCCAGTCGCTCTACAAGTCGGCGAAGGCCGAGGGCGGCAAGGTCACCGTCTACATGGGCGGCGACGCCCCCGGCCAGTGGGACAGTCTGGCCGCCGCGTTCCGGCAGCAGTTCCCGGATATGAAGATCAACCTGGTCACCGACCTCAGCAAGTACCACGACGCCCGGATCGACAACCAGCTCGCCAGCGGCAAGCTGACCGCCGACGCCGCCGTCCTCCAGACCACCCAGGACTTCGACCGCTGGAAGAAGCAGGGCGACCTGCTGAAGTACAAGCCGGTGGGCTGGGACAAGGTCTTCGCCGACGCCAAGGACAAGGACGGCTACTACACCGGCGTCTTCTACGGCGCCTTCTCCTACCTCGTCAGCACCAAGCAACTCCCGGCGAACCAGGGCGACTTCAAGGGTACCGACCTGCTCAAGCCCGAGTACAGGAACAAGTTGATCCTGACCTACCCGAACGACGACGACGCCGTCCTGTTCGGCTACAAGCAGATCGTCGACAAGTACGGCTGGGACTACCTCGCCCAGTTGGTCGAGCAGAACCCCAAGCTGATCCGCGGGGTCCCCGGCTCCGCCGCCGGAGTGGCGAGCGGCGACTACCTGGCCTCGATCGCCGTCGGCGGCGACACCCGGCCGAACGGCACGCAGGTCTTCTCCGACTCCGAGCGCTTCAACTCCTGGTCCCAGCGCGGCGCCATCTTCAAGGACGCCCCGCACAAGGCCGGCGCCAAGCTCTTCATGAGCTGGCTCGACTCCCAGGCCGTGCAGAAGAACGCCATCGCGACCTGGACCTGGTCCGTCCGTGAGGACGTCGCCCCACCGACCGGCCTCAAGCCCCTGGCCTCGTACAAGAACACCGACCCGAAGGCGTTCGCGAGGTTCATGTCCGACCGCGCGGCCGTCGAACGCTTCCGCTCCCAGGTCGAGTTGTACTTCGGCCGGGTTGAGGGCGCCGACCCCGGCGACCCGACGGGCACGCTCGGACGTACGCCCGGAGGCTTCTGACCACCGCTGAGCGCTCCGCCGGACATACGGCTCGTGCCCCGCGCCCCTTCAGAGGTGCGGGGCAGGCTCATCCACCGTGTGGATGGGGTGGATACGGGATTCGGATCGCGCGGAGGATGGCGACGCGGCGCACGACGACCCATAGTCGTCCCTACCCGCACGCCGCTGTCCGGACCAGCCGCCGTCGTGCGGCCGTCCGCAGCATGCCGTGCGCCGTCGGCGCCCGTCAGAACCGGCATGCCCGCTCCCTCATACCGTCCCTGGAGTCGCCATGCCCGGTCCCGTCCTGCCACCCCCTTCCGCCACGGTCGACGACGACGCGCCGTCGTCCCTGGAGGTCTCGGGCCCGGCCCATCTGCTGCGCGTGACCCTGTTGATGGCGGGCAGCTGTCTGCCGATCCTGGGCGCGGTGCTGATCGCCCCGGTACTGCCCAAGATGCAGGACCACTTCGCGTCGGTCCCCGGCGCCAAGGCGTTGGTGCCTCTCGCGCTGACCGTTCCGGCGCTGGCACTGGCGCTGCTGGCTCCGTTCGCCGGGGTGATCGTGGACCGGGTGGGCCGCAAACGCCTGCTGATCGTGGCGACTGTGCTGTACGCCGTGTTCGGCACGGCACCGCTCTGGCTGGACTCGCTGGGCGGCATCATCGCCAGCCGCGCCCTGGTCGGGGTCACGGAGGCCGCGATCATGACGTGCTGTACGACATTGATCGGCGACTACTACTCCGGTCGCCGACGGGTGAAGTACCTCGCCCTCCAGACCATGTGCGCCTCGGCGTCGGCCACCGCCTTCTTCGTGGTCGGCGGCGCAGCCGGATCGGCGGGCTGGCGCATACCGTTCTGGGTGTACGCGGTGAGCCTGGCGCTCGCCCCGCTGATGGCCGCCGCGCTGCCCAACCCTGCCGCTCGGTCGGCCGGCACCGAGGTCCCGGCCGGGTCGGAGACCCGCCGCGCCTTCCCCTGGCGGCAACTGGCGGGGATCTGCGCGCTCACCTTCTTCGGGGCGATGGTCTTCTACACGGTCCCCGTGGAGATGGCGTACCTGCTCGACGACCTCGGCGTGGAGAACCCCGGTGTGATCGGCCTGTCCACCGCGATCGCCAGTGCCGCCACCGTGGGCGGCGCGGTCACCTTCGCCCGCCTGGGGCGCTCCCCCGACCCGATGCTGCCCACCGTCCTCGCGGTCTGCGCCGCCGGTTTCGGGCTGATGTTCCTCGCGGGCAGCGCCCCGCTGCTGGTCGTCGGAGCGGTCGTCAACTGCGTGGGCACCGGGATGCTGCTGCCGGCCCTGCTGACCAGCGCGATGTCCCGGCTGGACTTCGAGGACCGCGGGCGCGGGACAGGGCTGTGGATGGCGGCGTTCTTCGGCGGGGAGTTCGTCTGCCCACTGGTGCTGCTCGCGGGGGAGTCGGCGGTGGGGAGTCTGGCGGGGGCGGTGGGGGTGCTGGGCCTGGCCACGGCCCTCGTGGCAGCGGGCCTGAAGCTCTAGAGATACGGCATGGCGTCCCACCTAGGGGCGCGGGGAACTGCGCGACCAGCCACCCACCAAGCCGCACCCGCCGTTGCACGCTCCGTGGCAATTGCGGCTACGGCTTGTCTGGGGTTGCTCGCGCAGTTCCTCGCGCCCCTTAGGGGGTTCCAGTGAGCGTCGCACCCACCTCGGCCGCCTTCTGGCGGAGCCAAATGTGCGCCGCATCCTGCGCATGCACCGGATGCCACCACAACGCCTCCCGCACAGGCACCGCCTCGAACGGGCAGGCCAGGACACGCACTGCCGCGGAGCGCACCGCCTTCCGGGCCAGGCGCTCCTGGATCATCGCGACCCGGCGGGTGCCCTCGACCATGTGGGGCAGCAACTGGAAGGTCTGCACCGAGACCTCAGTCCGGGGGCTGATCCCTATCATGCTGAGCTGCCGGGCGACCGGGGCGTCGTAAGGGCGCTGGTAGACGGCCCAGGGCAGCCGGGCCAGCTGGTCCAGGGTGAGTTCGTCGCCGACCTCGGGGTTGTCGTCGGCGACCATGCACAGCCAGCGGTCCTGGTGGAGGTCGACGACGGGGAAGCCGTCGATCACGCCGTGCGGCATCAGCAGTCCGTCGACGGTGCTCAGCAGGGCGGCGGTGTTCTCCTGGACGGACGGTGCCGGGTGCTGGAAGGTGAGCCGGATGCCGGGCGCCTCCTCGTGCAGGGCGCGGGCGAGCGCGGCACCGAACACGGCCGCCCCGTAGTCGGAGGCGAGCAGGGTGAACTCGCGGGACTCGGCGGCCGGGTCGAAGTCGGCCTGGCTGGCGAAGACCCGCTCCAGCAAGTCGCACGCGGTGGCGCTGCGGTCCCGCAGGGCGGTGCCGAGCGGGGTCAGCTCGTAGGAGTTGCCGGTGCGGGCGAGCAGTTCGTCGTCGAAGTGGCGGCGCAGCCGGGACAGCGCCGCGCTCATCGCGGGCTGGCTGAGGCCGATGCGCTCGCCGGCCCGGGTGACGTTGCGCTCCTCCAGCAGCGCGCGCAGGGCGAGGACCAGATTGAGGTCGAGTCGGGACAGGTTCACCGGGTACCTCCTAGCGAGCGAGAGCCATCCATGCCATGGATTCGGCACATACAGAAGATTGATTTCCGTGATCATCAGTTCGTGGTCAGAGTAGACCGCACCCCAGCAGAAGGAAATCTGATGGCAACGCTCGCGCAACCTGCCGGCCCGTTCGCGCTCGGCACGTTCTCCGCACCAGGCGGGGAGCCGTTCCCCGGTCTCCTGGTCGAGAACCGGGTGCTCGACCTGAGCACGGCCCTGGACTGGGCGCCGTCCGGCATCCGTGCCGTGGTGGAACGGTGGGAGGAGACCCTCCCCGTCCTGCACACCCTCGCCGGAGACGCGGCCCTCGACTGGCGTCCGCTGGAGGGCCTGCGCGTGCACGCCCCGCTGGAGCCCCGGCAGATCTTCCAGTCCGGCGCCAACTACCGGCAGCACGTGATCGACCTGGAGGTCGCCCACCGCTCCCCCGACGATCCGCGCACGGTCGAGGAGGCGCGGGCCGAGATCGCCGCGGTCATGGACCGCCGGGCGGCCGAGGACCTGCCGTACGTGTTCATCGGTCTGCCGAGCGCGATCACGGGCCCGTACGACGATGTCGTACTGCCCTCCTGGGCCAAGCAGCCGGACTGGGAACTGGAGTTGGCGGTCGTCATCGCCAGGCCCGCCCACCGGGTGCCGGTGGAGGAGGCCCTGGAGTACGTCGCCGGGTACACGATCGCCAACGACCTCACCGACCGCGCCACCGTCTTCCGCCGGGACATGAAGGCCATCGGCACCGACTGGCTGCGCAGCAAGAACGCCCCTGGCTTCACACCGCTCGGCCCGTGGCTCGTACCGGCCGGATCGGTCGCGGACACCGATGATCTGCGGGTCACCCTCAGGCTCAACGGCGAGACCATGCAGGACGAGTCCACCAAGGACATGCTCTTCGGCGTGGCACGGCTGGTGTCGTACATCTCGCAGACCGCCCAACTCCTGCCCGGCGACCTGGTGTTGACCGGCAGCCCGGCCGGCAACGGCATCCACTGGGGGCGGCTGCTGCGCGACGGGGATGTCATGGAGGGCTCCATCACCGGTCTCGGTGTGCAGCGCACCCGTTGTACGGCGGAGGCGTCGGCATGAGCCTCGACCGTCACGACCCGGAGGGCGCCATCGCCGAGGCCGCCAAGTCGTACTCCAACTGGGGACGTTGGGGCGAGGACGACGTCCTGGGCACCCTCAACTTCCTCGACGAGGCCAAGCGGCGCGAGGGTGCCGCGCTCGTCCGACGGGGCGTCAGTTTCTCGCTCTCGCAGCGGTTCGACATGAACGGGCCGCAGAAGGGCTGGCGCCGGCGCACCAACCCCGTGCACACCATGCTCGACACCGGCACCGACGCGGCCCTCGGCAACCAGGGTTTCCCGCACGGTATCGGCGGCGCCGACGACGTGATCGCGATGCCGTTGCAGTGCTCAACCCAGTGGGACGGGCTCGGGCACATCTTCGACCACGGCAAGGCGTGGAACGGCCGGGCGGCCGAGCAGGTCGTCACCTCCGACGGCGACCTCGTCACCGGCATCGAGCACATGGCGCCGTACGTGGCCGGACGCGGCGTACTCCTCGACGTCGGCCAAGTCATCGGCGAGCAGGGTGAGTTGCCCGACGGCTTCGCCATCGCCGAGGAGCACCTGAGCGCCACCGCCGAGGCGCACGGTGTGAGCGTCGGCCGTGGCGACATCGTCCTCGTCCGCACCGGACAGCTCGCCCGCGCCCGGCGGAACGGCTGGGGCGACTACGCGGGCGGGCCGGCACCCGGACTGTCGTTCACCACGGCGGGCTGGCTGCACCGCACCGAGATCGCCGCGATCGCCACGGACACCTGGGGCTTCGAGGTACGGCCGAACGAGTTCGAGCACGCCTTCCAGCCGCTGCACCAGGTCGTCATCCCCAACATCGGTCTACTGATCGGCGAGATGTGGGACCTGGACACCCTGGCAGCCGACTGCGCCGAGGACGGCGCATACGAGTTCTGGCTCACCGCAGCGCCCCTGCCCATCACCGGTGCCGTCGGCTCCCCCGTGAATCCGCTAGCGGTGAAGTAGCCCGAGGAGTCGCCGGGGGCCGAAGTCCAGCGCGGGACCGGCGCCCCAAAGGGGCGCGGGGCTGTATCAATCTGCGGCTCCGCCGCGTGGGCGCGACCAGCCACAACGAACCCGCACCCTTCGTACCGCCCTCACAGCGGTGCACCCCGCACGCCGCCGCACAATGCCGTGCGGCCCCACTCCAGGAGGTAACCCCGACATGACCAACGGCCTCACCCGCACCGTCCTGATCATCGGCGGAGGAACCTCCGGAAACGCCCTGACCGTCCTCCTGCGCCGAGCCGGCATCACGGTCGACCTCGTCGAGGCGAGCCCCGACTGGAAGGCCGCCGCCGGTTCCGGCATCACCCTTCAGGGCAACGCCCTGCGCGTGCTCCGCGAGGTCGGGGTCCTCGACGGCATCGAGAAGGACGGGTACGCGGCCGACGGCGTCGCCATCCTCACCCCCGGCGGCACGGTGATCTACGCCCATGACGAACTCCGCACCGGCGGCGAGGACCTGCCCGCCCACATCGGTATGCAGCGGCCCGGGCTCCAGCAGCTCCTCATCGACCAGGTGCGCTCCTCGGGCGCCGAGGTCCGCCTCGGCACGACGGCCACCGCCTTCGAGCAGGACGGCGAGGGCGTGGACGTCACCTTCTCGGACGGCACGAGCCGCCGCTACGACCTGGTGGTCGGCGCCGACGGACTGCACTCCGCCACCCGCGACATGATCGGCATCACCGAGAAACCCGAACCCACCGGCATGGGCATCTGGCGCGCCCCCGCGCCCCGCCCGGCCGGCGTCAGCCGCACCGAGATGATGTACGGCGGTCGCTGTTTCATCGCCGGGTACTGCCCGACCAGCGAGGACACGATCTACGCCTACCTCGTGGAACGGGCCCGCGACCGGGCCTCGCTGGACCCCGACGCGTACGCCGACGAGATGCGAGCGCTCAGCGAGGGCTACGGCGGGGTGTGGGAGGAGATTCGCACCGCGTTCACCGATCCGAAGGCCGTCAACTACGCGTACTTCGACCAGCTCCTGGTCGAGGGCCCGTGGCACCGCGGCCGGGTGGTGCTGGTCGGTGACGCCGTGCACTGCTGTCCGCCCACGCTCGCCCAGGGCGCCGCGATGTCCCTCGAAGACGTCCTGGTCCTCGCGGAGCTGCTGACCGGCCACGACGACTGGGACGACCAGCTCCTCACCGACTACCGCGCCCGACGGCTGCCCCGTGTACGCCTGGTCGTCGACGCCTCCGTCCAGATCGGCCGGTGGCTGCTCGACAGGGCGCCCGACCAGGAGCGCGGCAAGGATGTGGCGGCGCTGATGGGCCGCACGATGAACGCTCTGAAGGAACTCCCGTGACCGAGCCTCTCTCGCCCCCGACGATCGACGTCCACGCCCACCTCCTGCTCCCGGAGGTCGAGGAGGCCGTCGCCGGCCGGCCCGGACTGGCCGAGGCCCGCGCCCTCGACGCCCGCCGCAACGGCCCGGCGGCCCTGGCCGTGAACGGTCCCATGGTCGGCGCACGCGTGCCGAGGCTGACGGACATCGCCGTACGCCTCGCCGCCATGGACGCGCAGGGCGTGGACATCCAGCTGGTCAGCCCGTCCCCGTCGCACTACCACTACTGGGCCGACCGTCAATTGGCCGAGTGGCTCTGCCAGTCGGCCAATGAAGGCACCGCCGCGCACTGCGCGAAGTCCCCCGACCGGCTGCACGGCCTCGGCCTGGTCCCGCTCCAACACCCCGACCTCACGGCGGAGTTGCTCGACCACGCACTCGACCAGGGCCTGAAGGGCGTGGAGATCTCCTCGCACGCGCCCGGTCACGAGCTGTCGGATCCGGCGTACGAACCTTTCTGGTCCCGTGCGGAGGAGACGGGTGCCGTCCTCTTCCTGCACCCCTTCGGCTGCACGCTCGACGAGCGTCTCGACCGGTGGTACCTGTCCAACACCGTCGGCCAGCCCACCGAGAACGCGGTCGCCCTCTCCCACCTGATCTTCTCCGGCGTCCTGGACCGCCATCCGGGCCTGACGCTGATCGCGGCGCACGGCGGCGGTTATCTGCCCACCCACATCGGCCGCTCCGACCACGCCTGGCGGGTCCGCCCCGACGCCCGGGACTGCGCGCGGGAACCGAGCAGCTATCTGAAGCAGCTGTACTTCGACTCCCTGGTCCACAACCCGTTCGTACTGCGGGAGTTGATCCGTGCCGTCGGCGCCGACCGGGTCCTGCTCGGCTCCGACTTCCCCTTCGACATGGGCACCGACGACCCGCTGGACGCGCTGCGCACGGCCGGTCTGCCCGACCACGACTTCCACGCGGTGCGGGGCGGCAACGCCGCCGCCCTGCTCAACCTCGTCCGAGGAGGAACCCCCCATGAGTGACCGTCCGCTCACCCACCTCCGGCACGTCGACCTCGCCGTGCCCGACTACGACAGGCAACTCGACTTCTACGCCGGCGTGTGGGGCCTGACCAAGGTCGCCGAGGACTCCGGGATCTCCTTCCTTGCGGCCGAGGGCTCGCCCGAGCAGTACGTCGTACGGCTGCGGAAGGCGGACGAGAAGCGGCTCGACCTGGTGTCCTACGGTGCCGCGAGCGCAGCGGACGTGGACGCTCTCGCCGAGCAACTGCTCGCCGGGGGCGTCCAGTTGGTCTCGCAGCCGGGCAAGGTGGACACGCCCGGCGGCGGTTACGGCTTCCGTTTCTTCGACATCGACGGACGCACGATCGAGGTCTCCGCCGATGTCGAGGTCAGGCAGCACCGCCGGATCGAGGAGAAGGAGGCGATCCCGGTCAAGCTGTCGCACGTCGTCCTCAACTCGCCGGACCTGGACAGGACCCGCGGCTGGTACGAGCGCCACCTCGGCTTCCGCCACTCCGACACGCTCAGCTCGCCGTACGTCGGTGACGTCATGCACTTCATGCGGATCAGCAACCAGCACCACTCCATGGCCATCGCGAAGGGCCCGCACACCTCCCTGCACCACGTCTCCTTCGAGATGCGCGGCCTGGACGAGTACATGCGCGGCTCCGGCCGGGTGATGCGGGCGGGTTTCCAGAAGGTCTGGGGCCCGGGCCGGCACATGGCGGGCGACAACACGTTCACCTACTTCCTCGATCCGCACGGCAACACGGTCGAGTACACAACGGAGTTGGAGCTGCTCGACGAGGACACCTGGCATCCCCACGTCTACGACTTCTCGCAGCCCGAGGTCACCGACCAGTGGGGCACGGCGAACCCGATGAACGAACTGGTCGCCAAGGAGTCCTTCAACGACGTCGACCACGGGGTGTTCGTCGCCCCGCCGGTCTGAGAGGCCACTCATGCGCATCGCCACCTACCTGCACGAGGGGCGTCGCCACTGCGGCATCGTGGAAGGCAGCGTCGTACGAGCCCTGCCGGACGGCACCTCACCGCTCGAAGCCGTCGGCGCCCGCCCCGTGGGCGCGCCCGTCCCACTGTCGGAGGTACGGCTGCTGCCGCCGCTCCAGCCGCCCACCGTGCGGGACTTCGTCACCTTCGAGGAACACGTCGAGGGCGTACGGCGGTCCGTGGACGGGGCCGCCGGGGTGCCGGAGCAGTGGTACGCGGCCCCGACGTTCTACTTCACCAACCCGTACGCGGTGTACGGCGCGCACGACGACATCCCGATGCCGCCGGGGTCGAGCGTGCTCGACTTCGAACTGGAGGTCGCGGCGGTGATCGGCAGGGAGGGCCGCGACCTCAGCCCCGAACAGGCCCGCGAGCACATCGTCGGCTACACGATCCTCAACGACTGGTCCGCCCGCGACCTCCAGTCGGCCGAGATGCGCGTGGGCCTCGGCCCCTGCAAGGGCAAGGACACCGCGACCACGCTGGGCCCGTACCTGGTCACCGCCGACGAGTTGGAGAAGTACCGCGACGGGGACGGCTTCCTGCGCCTCGCGCTGACTGCCGAGATCAACGGCGAGGTGGTCGGCAAGGACCTGCTGTCCAACATGAGTTGGACGTTCGAGGAGATGGTCGCCTACGCCTCGCGAGGCACCGCCGTCCGCCCCGGCGACGTCCTCGGCTCGGGCACCTGCGGCAACGGCGGGTGTCTGGCGGAGCTGTGGGGCGTACGAGGCCGCCAGGATCCGGCGCCGCTCCGGCTCGGCGACACGGTGACGCTCACCGTGGAGGGCATCGGCAGCGTCTCCAACACCGTGGTGGCCGGGCCCGATCCGGTACCTGTGCCGGTCGCCCGGCGCAGGCTGCGGGAGCGGCCGTGACCGACGCGCGCCCGCAGAGGCTCCTCGGCAGGGTCGTCGTGGTGACGGGCGCGGCGGGCGGTCAGGGTGCCGCCGAGGCCGCGGCGCTGACCCGGGAGGGCGCCCGGGTGATCGCCACCGACGTGGCGGATGCACCCGGCTGCCGCCGCCTCGACGTCACCGGCGAGAAGGAGTGGGCCGAACTCGCCGCCGAACTACGGGAGTCGTACGGACAGGTGCACGGCCTGGTCAACAACGCGGGCGTCACCTGGCGGGCCCGCATCGACGACGTACGCCCCGAGGACATGGCCCGGGTCCACGCGGTCAACGTCACCGGTCCGCTGCTGGGCATCCAGCATCTCGTGCCCTTGATGCGGCCGGGGGCGTCGATCGTGAACGTCGGTTCGTCGGCGGCGCTGACCGCCCACTATCCCGTCGCGTACACGGCCAGCAAGTGGGCGTTGCGCGGCCTGACGAGGACCGCCGCCATGGAGCTGGGGCCGCGCGGCATCCGTGTGAACATCGTCCACCCCGGCTTCATCGAGACGGACATGACCGCGTTCGCCGCACCGGCGTTCCGCGAGGCGAACCTCCTCGGGACACCCCTCGGCCGCACCGGGAGCGTCGACGACATCGCCCCGCTGGTGACGTTCCTGCTGTCCGACGACGCGTCCTTCATCACCGGCGCCGAGATCCCGGTCGACGGCGGCCTCACAGCACATGGCGGCGCCAAGCCGATCTCGGACGCCTTGCACCCGTAGAACTCGGACGCCCTGGACCCGTAAGAGCAGAGCAGAAAGGCCCACTCCCCATGGACAAGGTCCGCGCGAGCGCCGCCGAGGCGGTCGCCGACATACCCGACGGCGCGTCGCTGGCCGTCGGCGGCTTCGGCCTCAGCGGCATCCCCGACGTGCTCATCAAGGCCCTGCACGCCCAGGGCGCCACCGGCCTGAAGATCGTGTCGAACAACTGCGGTGTGGACGGGCGCGGACTCGGAGTCCTGCTGACCGACGGCCGGATCGCCCGCGTGACCGGCAGTTATGTGGGCGAGAACAAGGAGTTCGCCCGGCAGTACCTGTCGGGCGAACTGGAGGTGGAACTGGTGCCGCAGGGCACGCTGGCCGAGCGGCTGCGGGCCGGCGGAGCGGGCATACCGGCCTTCTACACGCCGGCGGGAGTGGGTACGCAGGTGGCAAAGGGCGGGCTGCCCTGGCGCTACGCGTCCGACGGCACGGTCGCCCTGGCCTCCCCGCCCAAGGAGACCCGCGACTTCGCGGGCCGCGCGCACGTCCTGGAGCACGGCATCACCACCGACTTCGCCCTCGTACGGGCCTGGCGCGGCGACCGCCACGGGAACCTGGTCTTCCGCAGGTCCGCCGTCAACTTCAACCCGCCTGCCGCGATGGCCGGCCGCATCACCGTCGCCGAGGTCGAACAGCTCGTGGAACCAGGCGAGTTGATCCCGGATGAGATCCATCTGCCGGGCATCTTCGTCCAGCGGATCGTGGCCCTCACACCAACTCAGGCCGCCGAGAAACACATCGAACGCCTCATGATCTCCGCGCCGCCGACCGGAGAAACGGTGAGCAACTGATGCCCTGGGCCCGCGACCGGATGGCCGCCCGTGCCGCCGCCGAACTCACCGACGGCTCCTACGTCAATCTCGGCATCGGCCTGCCCACCCTGATCCCCGGCCACCTCCCGCCGGGCGTCCAGGTGGTCCTGCACTCGGAGAACGGCATCCTGGGCACCGGCCCGTACCCGGCCGAGGACGAGATCGATCCGGATCTCATCAACGCGGGCAAGGAGACGGTCACCGTCCTGCCCGGCGCCTCCTTCTTCGACTCGGCCCTCTCCTTCGGCATGATCCGCGGCGGCCACATCGACACCGCCGTACTCGGCGCCATGCAGGTGTCCGCCGCCGGCGACCTCGCCAACTGGATGATCCCCGGCAAGACGGTCAAGGGCATGGGCGGCGCGATGGACCTCGTCCACGGCGCCCGCCGCGTGATCATCCTCATGGAACACACCACCAAGAACGGCAGCCCGAAGATCGTCAAGGAGTGCACCCTCCCGCTCACCGGCGAACACTGCGTCCACCGCATCATCACCGACCTCGGCGTCCTCGACGTCACACCGGAGGGCCTCGTACTCGTGGAGTGCGCGCCGGACGTGACGGCCGAGGACATCGCCGACCGCACGGACGCACCCTTGATCCGTAGACCTTGAGACGTGGGAGCGTCGACCGACAGGCTCCCTTGCCCTCCCCCTCCCACCCACCTACCCTGAGTTTGTGCCGCTGATAAACAAACCCCGGACGGGCGACAGCACCACCCCCGACAACACCCTCACCCGCCTCCGCATCGCCATCACCGTCTTCTTCGCCCTCGACGGCTTCGTCTTCGCGGGCTGGGTCGTCCGCATCCCGGCCATCAAGGAGCAGACCGACGCCTCCGCCAGCGCCCTGGGCCTCGCCCTGCTCGGCGTCTCCGGCGGAGCCGTCGTCACGATGATCCTCACCGGCCGGCTCTGCCGTCGCTACGGCAACCACCGGGTCACCGTCGCCTGCGCCGTCCTCCTCTGCGTCAGCGTCTCCCTGCCACCGCTCACCCACTCCGCCCCGGCGCTCGGCGCCGTCCTGCTGGTTTTCGGCATGGCCTTCGGCGGCATCAACGTCGCCTTCAACAGCGCCGCCGTGGAACTGGTCGCCGCGCTGCGCCGCCCGATCATGCCCAGCTTCCACGCCGCGTTCAGTCTCGGCGGCATGCTCGGCGCCGGACTGGGCGGGCTCGTGGCCGGGGTCCTCTCCCCCACGCGCCATCTGCTCGGCCTCACCGTGATCGGGCTGTTCGTCACCTTCTTCGCGGGCCGCACCCTGCTGAGCCACCAGCCCCCGAGCCCACCGGAGAGCACGGCGCCGAAGGAGAACACACCCCGCCGTGTGGACCCCCGCGCCCGTCGTCTGGTGATCGTCTTCGGCCTGATCGCCCTGTGCACGGCGTACGGCGAGGGGGCCCTGGCCGACTGGAGCGCCCTGCACCTCGAACAGGACCTGCACGCCTCACCAGGTGTCGCGGCCGTCGGTTTCTCCTGCTTCGCGCTCGCCATGGCCATCGGCAGGCTCAGCGGCACAAGGATGCTCGAACGGCTGGGTCAGACCCGCACCATGGTGTCCGGCGGCGCGATCGCCACGGCCGGCATGCTCCTCGGCGCGCTCGCCCCGTCCCTGTGGGCGGCGCTCCTCGGCTTCGTGATCACCGGGCTCGGCCTCGCCAACCTCTTCCCCATCGCCATCGAACGCGCGGGCGCACTGGCCGGCCCCGACGGAGTCGCGGTCGCGTCCACGCTCGGCTACGGCGGCATGCTGCTGGGCCCGCCCGCCATCGGCTTCATGGCGGACTGGTTCTCGCTCCCCACCGCCCTCACCAGCGTCGCGGCACTGGCCGCCATGGCAGCCGTCATCGGCTTCGTCACCCGACGCGCGACAGAACACTGACGGCCAAGCTTTCGCGAGGCAGCCCTCGCCCGGAGCACGATGCCGGGGCCCGATGCCCGGGCCCGCCGTCTCACGGCCGCTCCGGAACCTGCTCCCTCGGGACACCGACGCGGCCCGACGCAGCACGTTCGAGGAAGCCTCGGACGGTGGGGCATTCCAGGTGGCTCGGCGCCGGGCAGGCAGCGGCGTGCCGCAAGGAATCACGGAGGACGCCGAGTCCCGACGAGCCGGGGCAGTTCGCCTTCGCGGACCCGGACAGGATCCACCGCATCCTGACGGAGAGCAGCTGGACCGGAATCGACATCCGGCCGATCGACATGGCCTGCGCCCTGCCCGAAAGGGAGTTGGACCGCTACTTCACCCTGCTCGGCCCAGTTGGCCCGATCCTGCGTGACACGGACGACCGGACTCGCACCCAGGTCACCGAAACGGCCCGCGCCGCCTTCGACGCGTACTGGCACGGCACGAACGTCCGCTTCACCGCAGCCTGCTGGACGGCCGGCGCCCGAGCATCGTCCGCGCCGACCGACTCGACCGGAACCGCCCACGCCTGAGCGGCGGATCACCGCCTCCCCACGCCCTCAACGAGGCGTGCCCGGCGTCGACCTCGCGGGCTCAGGCTCAGCCCTCTGCCGGGGCCAGCACCACGAAGTCCGCGTTCGCCGGGTCGAGGCAGACGGCCAGCCGGCCGACACCCTCCGCGTCATCGGGCCCCATCTGCACGCTGCCGCCGTTCTCGGTGACCTTGGCGACCGCGGCGTCGCAGTCGGCCACGGCGAAGACCGGATGCCAGTACGACCGCCCGCCCGCCAGGGCGAGATCCTCCTCGCGGACCTCCATGAGGCCGCCCTGCATACGCTCCTCGGGCAGCCCGGGAGCGGTGATGAGGGTGTACGCGCCCCCGCCGCCCGGCATCTCCATGTCGCTGTACCACCAGTCGAAGACACCGCCGTAGAACTCCTTGGCGGCAGCGGCGTCGCGCGTGTACAGCTCGGCCCAGGTCAGGGAGCCCGGCTCGTCGGCCAGTTCGAACCCCGAGTTCTTCCCCGCCTGCCAGACCGCGAACTGGCCCCCCGCGGGGTCGCTGTACTGGGCCATCCGCCCCCAGTCGTCGAGGTCCCTCGGCGCCAGCCGCACCGTCCCGCCCGCGCGCTCCACGGCCCGGGTCGTGGCGTCCGCGTCGGTGACGCTGTAGTAGATCATCCAGGCCGGGCGAGCGCCCTCCTCCGTCAGCCTGCCGAGCCCGGCGACGATCTTGCCGTCCTTCCGGAACATCCCGCCGTCCATGTCCTCCCCCGCACCCATGGACTCGTACTCCCAGCCGAGCACCGCGCCGTAGAAGGCCGCGGCGGCGGGGACGTCGGGGGCACCGAGGTCGAGCCAGCAGGGGGAGCCGGGAGCGAGGTCAGTGGTGATCACGGCGATTCCCTTTCGCAGGTCCTTGTGCCATCAGCCTGACACCCGGCACTGACAATCGCGCGTCGGCCGCTTCAGGGTGCGCACAGCGCCGCCCGACACCACCCCAGTCCCTTGCCTCACACGCCTTTTGTTGCGTAAACATTAAATGCATTCGCATTCGATGCATGTGCATGTACTGTCTCCGCATGACCTCTCCGCTCAACACTCCGGCGACCGACGGACGCTGGACTCCCCGCCTGTGGGGCACCCTGCTGGTGCTCTGCGCCGCGATGTTCCTGGACGCGCTGGACGTGTCGATGGTCGGCGTCGCGCTCCCGTCCATCGGCTCCGAACTCGGTCTCTCCACCTCGACGCTGCAATGGATCGTCAGCGGCTACATCCTGGGATACGGCGGACTCCTGCTCCTCGGCGGCAGGACCGCCGACCTGCTCGGCCGCCGTCAGGTGTTCCTCGTAGCCCTCGGCGTCTTCGCGCTCGCCTCGCTGCTCGGCGGACTCGTCGACTCGGGTCCGCTGCTGATCGCCAGCCGTTTCATCAAGGGACTCAGCGCCGCCTTCACCGCCCCGGCCGGCCTGTCCATCATCACGACGACCTTCGCCGAGGGCCCGCTGCGCAACCGGGCCCTGTCCATCTACACCACCTGCGCGGCCACCGGTTTCTCGATGGGCCTGGTGCTCTCCGGCCTGCTCACCGAGGCGAGCTGGCGCCTGACCATGCTGCTGCCCGCCCCGGTCGCCGTCCTCGCCCTCCTCGCCGGCCTGAAGCTGCTGCCGCGCAGCGAACGCGAGAAGGACCACGACGGCTACGACATCCCCGGCGCGATCCTCGGCACCGCCTCGATGCTCCTGCTTGTCTTCACCGTCGTACAGGCGCCCGAGGTCGGCTGGGCCTCGGCCCGCACACTGCTCTCCTTCCTCGCCGTCGCCGTACTGCTGACCTTCTTCGTCCGCGTCGAGCAGCGCTCCGCCGGGCCGCTGATCCGGCTCGGTGTGCTGCGCTCAGGACCCCAGATCCGCGCCCAGCTGGGTGCGATGGCGCTCTTCGGCTCGTATGTGGGATTCCAGTTCCTGGTCACCCTGTTCCTCCAGTCGCTGCTCGGCTGGTCGGCGCTGCACACGGCACTCGCCTTCCTGCCCGCGGGGGCGGTCGTCGCCCTGTCCGCGACGAAGATGGGCGCGATCGTCGACCGGTTCGGCACCCAGCGGCTCATCGTGGCGGGCTTCGCGCTGATGATCACCGGGTACGCGCTCTTCCTGCGCGTCAGCCTCGACCCGAGCTACGCCACCCTGATCCTGCCGTCGATGCTGCTGATCGGCGGGGCCTTCGCCCTGGTCTTCCCGTCGCTCAACATCCAGGCCACGAACGGTGTCGACGACCATGAACAGGGCATGGTCTCCGGCCTGTTGAACACCTCGGTGCAGGTGGGCGGCGCGATCTTCCTGGCCGTCGTGACGGCGGTGGTCACCGCGGGTACGCCCGAGAACCCCTCGCCGCAGGAGGTCCTCGACGCCTACCGGCCCGGGCTGATCGTGGTGACGGTCATCGCCCTCGTCGGCCTGCTGGTCACCCTTCCCGGTCTGCGCACCCGACGTCCGGGGCAGTCCGTCGTCGTCGCGAAGTCCCTTCA
Organism: Streptomyces sp. NPDC000878; assembly: GCF_053599695.1. Lineage (NCBI taxonomy): Bacteria > Bacillati > Actinomycetota > Actinomycetes > Kitasatosporales > Streptomycetaceae > Streptomyces > Streptomyces sp. NPDC000878. Next base: position 98,917 of record NZ_JBSFMT010000032.1, read on the forward strand.
GCCGCAGGAGGAGACGACCGAGCGAGTCGCGGCCCGCGACTAGGGAGACCTGTCCAACTTCCGTGCCCGGCCGGCGGCTTGCCCGGCCGGGCACCCGCCTGTTTCACTCACCGGATGGACAATTACGGGGGACATCTGGGGCAGGGCCGTACGCGAAGCTCCCAGGCTCGGCGGGACGCGGTCACCATCGAGATCGGATACGCCCTGTGCAGTGCCGTGTTCGTAGCGGTCCTCGTCTTCGGGGTGGTGGCCGGTCCTGCCTGGGTCTTCGTGCTGTCGGACACCGCGCAGGACGTGCTCATCGCCTCCGGGTCGACGCTGGGCGCCGTTCTCTTCGCGTGGCGCGTGGTGAGCGTACTGAACCGCTTCACCCACGAAAGCGACGGACGGCAACGGATCACGACGGACGACGACGGCACCGGTGAGGCTCAGCCCAGCCAGCCCGGCCGGACCAGCCCCGACTCGTAGGCCAGCACGACCAGTTGGGCCCTGTCGCGGGCGCCCAGTTTCACCATCGTGCGGCTCACATGGGTCTTGGCGGTGAGCGGGCTGACGACCAGGCGCCGGGCGATCTCCTCGTTGGACAGGCCGATTCCGACCAGGGCCATCACCTCCCGTTCCCGTCCGGTGAGCCCGGACAGGGCGTCGGCGGCGGCCGGTTCCTTCGAACGGGCGGCGAACTCACCGATCAGGCGCCGGGTGACCCCGGGTGAGAGCAGTGCGTCGCCCGCGACCACCGCCCGTACGGCGCGCAGGAGTTCGTCCGGCTCGGTGTCCTTCACCAGAAAGCCGGAGGCCCCGCAGCGGATCGCCTCGAAGACGTACTCGTCGAGTTCGAAGGTGGTCAGCATGACCACCTTGACGTCGTTCAGCGCCGCGTCGCCGGTGATCCCGCGAGTCGCGGCCAGCCCGTCCAGCACGGGCATCCGGATGTCCATCAGGACGACATCGGGCCGCAGTTCGCGTACGCCGCGCAGCGCCTCCTCCCCGTCGGCGGCCTCCCCGGCCACCTCGATGTCGGGCTGCGCGTCGAGCAGCGCCCGGAACCCCGCGCGGACCAACGACTGGTCGTCGGCGAGCAGTACACGGATCACCGGTCCTCCTTCACCGTCTTCACCTTGAGCGGCAGCACCGCAAGCACCCGGAAACCGCCGTCCGCGCGCGGCCCCGCCTCGATCGTGCCACCGAGGGCGGCGGCCCGCTCCCGCATCCCGGCCAGCCCGTTCCCGCTGCCGCCCGCGTCGGCGCCGGTCGCGGGCCCGTCGTCGTCGACGCGCAGCCGCAGCGCGCCGTCCGCCCCGTCGACATCGACCCGCACGCGCGCGTGCCGCGATCCGGAATGCCGTACGACATTGGTGAGGGCCTCCTGGACGATCCGGAAGGCGGCGAGATCGGCACCCGGCGGCAGCTTCGGCACCTCGCCCCGCACCTCGACGGTCAGTCCGGCCCCCGCCGCCTGCTCCACCAGCTCGGGGAGGCGATCGAGCCCCGGCGCCGGAGCGCGCGGCGCGTCACCCGGCGTACGCAGGGTGTCGAGCACCTGACGCACCTCCCCGAGCGCCTCCTTGCTGGCCGCCTTGATGGTGGTGAGCGCGGTGCGGGCCTGCTCGGGGTCGGAGTCGAGCAGCGCGAGCCCGACCCCGGCCTGCACATTGATGACCGAAATACTGTGCGCGAGTACGTCGTGCAGTTCGCGCGCGATCAGCAGCCGCTCCTCGTCGGCGCGCCGCCGGGCGGCCTGGGCACGCTCGGCCCGCTCCCGGTCCCACTGCTCCCGCCGCACCCGGACCAGCTCGGCGACCGCCACGATCGCCACCACCCAGGCGGCGACCACGATCTCCTGGCCCCAGGCAGCAGGCTCGTCCCCGGACGGCGGCAGCCACCGGTACAGCCAGTGCGCGATCAGCACATGCCCGGCCCACAGCATCCCGACGGCTGCCCAGGCCGCCTTGCGGTGCCCGGCGACGACAGCGCTGAAGCAGCCCAGGGCGACGGTCAGGAAGACCGGCCCGTACGGATATCCGGCGCCGAGATAGACCATGGCGGCCGTGGCCGTGCCGAAGGCGACGAGCACCGGGTGCCGGTGCCGCCACAGCAGCAGTCCCGAACCGGCGACCAGCAGGAGCCGCGCGAACAGGTCCAGGTCGGCGCGCTCACCCACCTGCTGCTCGGCGGCGTACTTCGAACCAGCGAGGACGAAGACGGTCAGCAGTACGGTGGAACGCCAGGGCCAACGGTCGGCGCCCTGTTCCGTTCCGGGCCCGCTCTCCCCGTCCCGGCGGTTCCACCACGGCGGCCCGTGTCCCCACCACCGGGGCGGGTCTCCCCCGCGTCCCCCTGCGCGTTGCTCGTCCATGTCGGCCACGCTAGACGGCACGACCCGGCGACGGCGTCCGCCGGGCGAGGTGATCAGCCGTACTCCCCTGGAAGTACGAGACCGGTGGCCGCCCCTCCCGATCCCTCGTCCACCGCCTCTACCGCTTCTCCGGGAACACCAGCCCCACCCCGTGGGCGATCCGGCTCACTGAGTGCCGGAAGAACGTCTCCCGGTCCTCCACCACGCGGTTGAACTGGCCGAACAGCTCGAACCCGACCAGCCCGTACACCTGCGCCCAGGCCGCGACGAGCGCCGCAGCCACCTCCGGCGGGAGGTCGGGGGCGAGGTCGGCGGCCAACCGCTCGGCCTCCGGGCGCAGTTCGGCGGGGATCGGGGTACGGGCCACACCAACGGTCCGGTGGGCGTCCCGCACGATGCCGATCAGGAGGAGGCCGACCCGCGAGGCGGCCGGGACCGTCGTGTCGGGTGCGGTGTAGCCGGGGACGGGCGAGCCGTAGATCAGCGCGTACTCGTGGGGATGGCCGAGGGCCCAGCCGCGCACCGCCTCGCACACCGCGACCCAGCGGCGCAGCGGGCCGGTGTCCGCGACGGCGGCGTGGGCGGTCTCGGCGGCCTGGCCCAGGGAGTCGTAGGCGTCGATGATGAGAGCGGTCAGCAGGTCGTCACGGCTGGGGAAGTAGCGGTACAGCGCGGAGGAGACCATGCCCAGCTCGCGGGCGACGGCCCGCAGCGAGAGCTTGGCTGCGCCTTCCGCCGCCAACTGTCTGCGCGCCTCGTCCTTGATCGCCGACGTGACCTCGATCCGGGCGCGGGCGCGGGCTCCTTGTGCGGTGCTCATACGTGCGAGTGTTCCATGTTTTCAGAGCAGTGCACACAAACGAGAGCACCGAACTAAAAAGAGAGCAGTGCTCTTGCTTTGGATCACCGATCTCCGACACACTGCTCTCAAGCGAGAGCAGTGCTCTCGCAAGCACCGCTCTCGCGCTCAGCACCACTCTCGCGCTCGCTGCTTCCAGGAGGACACCATGACGTCGCCGTCGGCCCACTACATCAAGCCCAAGCCCTTCGACCGGGCCCTCAACAACCTCATCGGCTGGCTCGCCCGCCACGGCGTGAGCCTCATGGGCAGCGCCGAGCTGTCCGTGCTCGGCCGCAAGAGCGGCGAGTGGCGCAAGGTGCCCGTCAACCCGCTGCCGTACGAGGGCGGCCCGTACCTCGTCTCGGCGCGCGGGCACTCCGAATGGGTGCGGAACATGCGCGCCGCCGGTGGCGGACGGCTCAAGGTCGGCCGCCGGGTCCAGGAGTTCACCGCGGTCGAGCTGCCGGACGCGGAGAAGCCGGTCGTGCTGCGCACCTACCTCAAGAAGTGGGGCTGGGAGGTGGGGCGTTTCTTCGGCGACGTCGACGTCAACTCCACCGACGAGGAACTGCTCGCCGCCGCCCCCAAGCACCCCGTCTTCCGGATCACCGTCAATCCGTGAACACCATCAGGCCGTGAACACCGTCAAACCGTGGGCACCATGAACGCCTATCGGTCGAGCGCGGTCAGGGCGCGCCCGGCCATCGGGTGGGTGCGCACCAGCTCGCCCAGTGAGGTGGAGCCACGGGTGATGTCCCGGAAGGCGTTCCACGCGGGGCGGAAGCCGGTCAGGGCGGCGTGGAAGACACCGGGGCGCCGCTCGAACGCCTTCAGCATGCTCCGGCCGACGGCCATCTCGACGCCGAGCCCCGCCTTGATCGCGAACGCGTAGTTCAGGGCCTGGCGGCGCGTGTCCACGGCGTCGTGCGCCTCCGCGATCCGGACCGCCCACTCCCCCGCGAGCCGTCCCGAGCGCAGGGCGAACGAGATGCCCTCGCGGGTCCACGGCTCCAGCAGGCCCGCCGCGTCCCCGCACACCAGCACCCGGCCGCGCGAGAGCGGCGAGTCGTCGGCGCGGCAGCGCGTCAAGTGGCCGGAGGAGATGCTCGGTTCGAAGCCGGCCAGCCCCAGCCGGGCGATGAAGTCCTCCAAGTACCGCTTGGTGGCCGCGCCTTCACCGCGCGCGGAGATCACGCCCACGGTCAGCGTGTCCCCCTTGGGGAACACCCACCCGTAACTGCCGGGCATCGGGCCCCAGTCGATGAGCACCCGCCCCTGCCAGTCCTCGGCGACGGTCTCCGGCACCGGGATCTCCGCCTCCAGGCCGAGATCCACCTGGTCGAGTTTCACCCCGACGTGTGCTCCTATGCGGCTGGCGCTGCCGTCGGCGCCCACAACAGCCCTGGCCAGCACGGTCTCGCCGCCCTGGAGGACGACGGCGACCGTCCGCCGGTCCGGCACCGCCGAGCCGTGCTGCTCGACCCGCGACACCGTGGCGCCCGTACGCAGTTCGGCGCCCGCCTTCTGGGCGTGCTCGACGAGCTGCTGGTCGAACTCGGGCCGGTTGATCAGGCCGAACAGCATCTGCTTGGAGCGGCGGGTGCGGGTGAAGCGGCCGTTGTGGGAGAACGTGACCGCGTGCACCCGGTCCTGGAAGGGCAGTTCGAAACCGGGGGGCAGGGAATCGCGCGAGGGGCCGATGATGCCGCCGCCGCATGTCTTGTAGCGGGGCAGTTCCGCTTTCTCCAGCAACAGCACGGTGCGGCCCGCGACCGCCGCCGCATACGCGGCCGAAGCCCCCGCCGGTCCCGCGCCCACAACAACGACGTCCCACACCCGCGCCACGTCGTCCGCCGAAGAGTTCTCGCTGCTCACGATGGTCTGCTGCTCCTGATCCATCCGCCTGCCGCACCTGTTCCCCCGCATCCTACGGCGGGCGTCGCCACAGTCCGCTGTGGGAGGATCACAGGACTTCTTCCGTACAACGTCGCACCCACAAGGAGCGTGCCCATGTCGTCGAATCCGGTCGCCGAGACCGTCGCCTCCCTCATGCCGAGGGCTCGGGCGGAGCTGACCGAACTGGTGGCGTTCAAATCGGTGGCGGACTTCGAACAGTTCCCGAAGAGCGAGAGCGAGGGCGCCGCGAACTGGGTCGCCGACGCACTGCGTACCGACGGCTTCCAGGACGTGGCCCTGCTCGACACCCCGGACGGCACGCAGTCGGTGTACGGCTACCTGCCCGGCCCCGAGGGCGCGAAGACCGTCCTCCTGTACGCCCACTACGACGTGCAGCCGCCGCTCGACGAGGCCGGCTGGGTGAGCCCGCCGTTCGAGCTGACCGAGCGCGACGGCCGCTGGTACGGGCGCGGGGCCGCCGACTGCAAGGGCGGCTTCATCATGCACCTGCTCGCGCTGCGCGCCCTCAAGGCGAACGGCGGCGTCCCGGTCAACGTCAAGGTGATCGCCGAGGGTTCGGAGGAAATGGGCACGGGCGGTCTGGAGCGGTACGCCGAGGAACACCCGGAGCTGCTCGCCGCCGACACGATCGTCATCGGCGACGCCGGCAACTTCCGGGTCGGTCTGCCTACGGTCACCTCGACACTGCGCGGCATGACCATGCTGCGGCTCAAGGTCGACACCCTCGAAGGCAACCTGCACTCGGGCCAGTTCGGCGGGGCCGCGCCCGACGCGCTGGGCGCCCTGATCCGCGTACTCGACTCCCTGCGTGCCGAGGACGGTTCGACGACGGTCGACGGGCTCACGGACGAGACGTCGTGGGACGGACTGGTGTACGACGAGGAGCAGTTCCGCAAGGACGCCAAGGTGCTCGACGGCGTCGAGCTGATCGGCTCCGGCCCGGTCGCCGACCGTATCTGGGCGCGCCCCGCGGTCACGGTCCTCGGTATCGACTGCCCGCCGGTGGTCGGCGCCACCCCGTCCGTGCAGGCGAGCGCCCGCGCGCTGGTCAGCCTGCGGGTGCCGCCGGGCGTGGACGCGGCGGCGGCGACCAAGCTGCTGGAGGCGCATCTGGCGGCGCACACACCGTGGGGCGCGCGGGTGAGCACGGAACAGATCGGCCAGGGCCAGCCGTTCCGCGCCGACACCACCAGCCCGGCGTACGCGGCGATGGCCGAGGCCATGGCGGTCGCGTACCCGGGCCAGGAGATGCAGTACGCGGGCCAGGGCGGCTCGATCCCCCTCTGCAACACGCTCGCCTCGCTCTACCCGCAGGCCGAGATCCTGCTGATCGGCCTGAGCGAGCCGGAGGCCCAGATCCACGCGGTCAACGAGAGCGTGTCCCCGGAGGAACTGGAACGCCTGTCGGTGACAGAGGCCCTGTTCCTCCGGAACTACGCGGCGTCCTGACCTACCCACCCGAAAGAACCGAAGCCCCGCGACCGCCCGGCGGGCGAAGCCGCCCGGCCAGGGGCGCCTCCCCGCATACCGGTAGGCGTACGGCGCCGTAGCAGGTGAAGTCGCCGTGATCCGGACGGCAGGACCGGGACCTGCCCGACGGCCCCGCCGCAGACGCGGCGTCCGCGCGCCGGTCCACGGTGTGTCGGCCCCCGCTCGCCTGCGTCGACAGGCCCCGGCCGCCCCGCGGCCTACTCCACCTCGGCCTGCCCCACCGCCACCCCCGCCTCCAGATAGAGCGCGGCGCCCCGCTCGCGCGCCCGCAGCGCCCCGCGCAGTCGCTCGTAGCGGACCGGTGGCAGCAGGCCGGCGGCCTCCTCCTCGGTGACGAAGCGCCAGTCGCGCAGTTCGGGGCCGGGCAGCAGCAGCCGTCCGGCCTCGGTGCTGTCGAGCCGTCCGCCGTCGAAGAGGAGACGGAGTCCGCCGTAGCCAGGCGGTGCGGGCGGCTCCCAGTCGATGACGAGGAGACGCGGTACGTCGGTGAGGCGGATCCCGGTCTCCTCTTCGACCTCGCGGATGCCCGCGCGCGCGGGCGCCTCGCCCCGTTCGACGACCCCGCCGGGGAACTCCCAGCCGGCCTTGTAGGTGGGGTCGACGAGCAGCACCCGGTCCTGCTCGTCGAACAGCAGGACCCCGGAGGCCACCGTCTCGCCGGTGGGTTCCGGGGTCTGCACGATGTCGCACACCGGCGCTGTTCCGGCGCTGACCGCTTCGGCGATCCGCACGGCCGTCTCGTACGGAGTGAGGGCGCTGGTGTCGACCGGGTGGGCGTCGGCGGTGAGCCAGGAGGCGAGCGCCGTCCGGTACGGCTCTATCTGGTCGTACGACCACTGCCGTATCCGTATCTCCGCGTCGGGGAGGTCTGGCGGGACCTCCCGGGTGGCTATTCGCTCGCGCAGGATCGTTTCCGCCGGGGCGAGGAGCACATGCCGGACCGTGATGCGGCGGGCGGCGAGACCGCCGAAGATCTCGTCGCGGTACTCCTGGCGCAGGACCGTCATGGGCACCACGACGGTGCCGCCCAGCTCGGCGAGCATGGCCGCCGCGGTGTCCACGACGAGCCGCCGCCAGATCGGCAGGTCCTGGAAGTCGCCGACCTCGGCGAGGCGCTTGGGCGGCAGCAGTTGTGCGAGTGCCCCGCCGATGACCTCGGGGTCGAAGAGCGTGCTGTTCGGGATCAGTTCGATCAGTTCTCGTGCGGTGGTGGTCTTCCCCGCACCGAACGCGCCGTTGACCCAGACGATCACGTTTCCCCCTCTTCTGTTGGACCCCTGAGGCTTGCCCGCTCCACCCTGCCACGGAAACCAGATCACGTTGAGGCCGCCGACACAGTGGCGGGGGGGGGGGGGGGCCCCCCGCCCCCCCCCCCCGCCCGCCCCCACCCCCCGCCGCCACGCCGCGCCGGGGCCGC
>NZ_JBSFMT010000033.1:0-106081 GCF_053599695.1 Streptomyces sp. NPDC000878
GTCCGGCGATTGAGGACGAGCGCGTTCAGCGCGAAAGGGGGGTCTGGGGGCGCAGCCCCCAGGGGATGGGAACGGGTAAGGGCGGCGGGGGCGAAGAAACTCCCCGCCTCAGCCACCCCCCTTGTTGGCCGTCGCCGCGTCCAGGAACGCCGGCCGCTCCCCACCGCCGTGCACCAACAGACTCGCCCCACTGATGTACGCCGCCGCGTCCGACGCGAGGAACACCGCCGCCGCGCCGATGTCGGACGGGCCGGCCAGGCGGCCCAGCGGCACCGTGCGGGCGACCGCGTCGAGGCCGTCGGTGCCGCCGTAGTGCAGGTGGGACAGCTCGGTCCTGACCATGCCGACGACGAGGGTGTTGACCCGCACGTCGGGCGCCCACTCCACGGCCATCGACCGGGCGAGATGCTCCAGCCCTGCCTTGGCGGCGCCATACGCGGCGGTCCCCGGCGACGGACGGCTCCCGCTGACGCTGCCGATCATCACGACGGAGCCCCGGGCCCGTTTCAGGTGCTCGTACGCCGCGAGGGACACAGTGAGCGGCGTGATCAGGTTCAGCTCGATGACACGCGCGTGCCGCTCCACATCAGCGCCACCGTCACCGTCACCACCCAGCGGCCGATAAGGACTGCCCCCCACGTTGTTCACCAGCACGTCGAGCCGCGGCAGCCCCCCGACGAAGTCGTGCACGGCGGTCCGGTCCCGCAGGTCCACAGCCGTGAACTCCACGCCGGGCAACGGGACTTCGGGCGGCCGACGAGCGCACACCACGACCTCCGCACCGGCCTCGACAAGGGCCCGGGCGATACCAGCGCCGACTCCACGCGTACCGCCGGTGACAAGAGCGACACGCCCCTTCAAATCAGCCACCGAGGCGTTCAAAGCCGCTCGATGATCGTCACGTTCGCCTGTCCCCCGCCCTCGCACATCGTCTGCAGCCCGAACCGGCCCCCCGTGCGCTCCAGTTCATGCAACAGCGTCGTCATCAGCTTCACGCCGGTCGCGCCGAGCGGGTGCCCCAGGGCTATCGCCCCGCCGTTCACATTGACCCTCGCCGGATCCGCACCCGTCTCCTTCAGCCACGCCAGGACGACCGGCGCGAAGGCCTCGTTGATCTCGACCAGGTCGATGTCGTCGATGGACAGGCCGGTCTTCTTGAGGGCGTGGGCGGTGGCCGGGATCGGCGCCGACAGCATCCGGATCGGGTCCTCGCCCCGTACGGAGAGATGGTGGATCCGAGCCCGCGGGCGCAGCCCGTGCTCGCGTACCGCCCGCTCGGAGGCGAGCAGCATCGCGGCGGCGCCGTCGGACACCTGGGAGGAGCAGGCGGCGGTGATGGTTCCGCCGTCGATGACGGGCTTCAGCCCGGCCATCTTGGCCAGGGAGGTGTCCCGGCGCGGTCCCTCGTCCACGGTCACCGTCTCGTAGGCCACGGTCTCGCGCGCGAAGCGGCCCTCGTCGATGGCCCGCACCGCCCGTTCGTGCGAGAGCAGCGCGAACTCCTCCTGGTCCAGCCTGCTGATGCCCCACTTGGCGGCGATCATCTCGGCACCGGCGAACTGGTTCACCGCCCGGTCCCCGTACCGCGCCCGCCAGCCGATGCTGCCCGCGAACGGGCCCTCCGTCAGCCCCAGGGGCAGGGCGGCCTGGCGGGAGGCGAAGGCGATCGGGATCATCGACATGTTCTGGACGCCGCCCGCGACGACCAGGTCCTGGGTGCCGGACAGCACGGCCTGCGCGGCGAAGTGGACGGCCTGCTGCGAGGACCCGCACTGCCGGTCGACGGTCACCCCCGGCACCTCCTCGGGCAGCCCGGCGGCCAGCCAGCAGGTGCGGGCGATGTCCCCGGCCTGCGGCCCCACCGTGTCCAGGCACCCGAAGACGACGTCCTCCACGGCGGCCGGGTCCACCCCGGCCCGCGACATCAGCGCCGTCAGCGCGTGCGCGCCCAGGTCGGCGGGATGCACCCCGCTCAGACCACCTCCGCGCCGCCCGACGGGCGTACGGACCGCTTCGACGACATAGGCCTCGGCCATGGCAACTCCCCAGACTCCCCTATGAGTTACACGAGTTGTGGACTTATGTGCGGACGGCGATCCCGTCCAGCACCATCGACAGGTACTGCCGGGCGATCTCCTCCGGGCTGTGCTGTCCGCCGGGCCGGTACCAGGACGCGGCGACCCACACGGTGTCGCGCACGAAGCGGTAGGTGAGACGGATGTCGAGGTCGGCGCGGAAGACCTCGGCGGCGACTCCGCGTTCCAGCGTGGACAGCCACGCCTTCTCGAACTTGCGCTGCGACTCGGCCAGGAACGCGAACCGCTCCTGCACCACCAGTTGCCTGCTCTCCTTCTGGTAGATCGCGACGGCTGCGCGGTGCCGGTCGATCTCCCGGAACGACTCGGTGACCAGCGCCTCCAGCGTCTCGCGCGGCCCGGACTCGGCGTCCAGGACGGCGTCGTAGCCGTGCCACAGCTCGTCGAGGAACGTGCGCAGGATCTCCTCCAGCATCGATTCCTTGGAGTCGAAGTGGTAGTAGAGGCTGCCCGCGAGCATGCCGGCGTGGTCCGCGATCTTGCGTACGGTGGTGGCGTTGTAGCCCTGCTCGGCGAAGACCTCGGCGGCGGTGTCGAGGAGTTCGCGACGGCGGGCCGGTACGGCGGTCACCTGGGGCTTCTTCTTCGTAGGAGGCACGTGTCCATTGTGGTCCCAGACATAAGTCGTCCTAAGCGTGCTGGCTGCTGACGGAGACGACTTCTCCGGTCAGGTACGAGGAGTAGCCGGACGCCAGGAACACGATCACGTTGGCCACCTCCCAGGGCTCGGCGTACCGCCCGAAGGCCTCGCGGGCCGTCAGTTCCGCCAGGAGTTCGGGGGTCGTCACCTTCACGAGGTGGGGATGCATGGCGAGGCTCGGTGACACCGCGTTGACCCGGACGCCGTACTCCGCCGCCTCGATCGCCGCGCTCCGGGTCAGCGCCATCACGCCCGCCTTGGCGGCGGCGTAGTGCGCCTGCCCGGCCTGGGCCCGCCAGCCGACGACGGACGCGTTGTTGACGACCACACCTCCGGAACCGCTCTCCCTGAAGGCCCGCAACGCGGCCCGTACGCACCGGAACGTGCCGTTGAGTGTCACGTCCAGCACCCTCGACCACTGCTCGTCCGTCATGTCGACGAGGGCCGAAGTGCCGCCGAGACCGGCGTTGTTGACGACTATGTCGAGCCGCCCGTGCGCCTCCACAGCCGCGTCGAACAGAGCCCGCACCTGACCCTCGTCGGTGACGTCGCACGGCAGCGAGTCGACGGCGCCCTCGAACTCGGCGGCCAGCTCCCCCTCGTACTCCTTGAGCCGTCGCGCGTGCGCGTCGCTGATCAGCACGCGCGCACCCTCCTCCAGGAACCGGCGGGCGGTGGCCCCGCCGATCCCCGCGCCCGCGGCTGCCGTGATCACGGCGGTGCGCCCCTTCAGCAGCCCATGCCCGGATACGTACGCCGGACTGTCGACGTCTCCCATGGAGCCACCGTAACCTACCAAACACTTGTTAGAGAAGGTCTAGTGGGAGTGATCACCGCTGGTGATCTCCTGGTACTCCTCGACCGTCGGCTTCGGAATCCGCGTGTCGGGGCCGAACATCGACCGCGCCAGCCGGGCCCGCAGCCGCTGCCCGGGGCTGACCTTGCGGCGGACGCCATTCGCGTCGACGAGCGGGCCGATCTCGTACGGCGGGGCCTGTTCGTGCTGGGTGAGGGTGAACAGCGCGTCCTGCGGGAGGGGTTCGTGGATCTCGACGTACTCGCCGTGCGGGAGGCGTTTGATCGTGCCGGTCTCCCTGCCGTGCAGCACCTTGTCGCGGTCGCCGCGCTGGAGCCCCAGACAGATCCGCTTCGTCACGACGAAGGCGAGCACCGGCACCACGAAGAACCCGATCCGTACGAACCAGGTGATCGCGTTGATCGACAGATGCAGATGCGTGGCCACGATGTCGTTGCCGCCGCCGATCAGCAGCACGGCGTACAGACTCAGCCAGGCCACACCAAGTCCCGTACGGACAGGGACATTTCGTGGCCGGTCGAGGATGTGGTGCTCGCGTTTGTCGCCGGTGATCCAGGCCTCGATGAACGGGTACACACCGATGGCCGCCATGATCAGCGGGAAGAGGGAGAAGGGGATGAAGACGCCCAGCGCCAGGGTGTGGCCCCAGGCGTTGATCTCCCATCCCGGCATCACCCGGATCAGCCCTTCGGAGAAGCCGAGGTACCAGTCCGGCTGGGCGCCGGTGGTGACCAGGTCGGCGCGGTAGGGGCCGAACGCCCATACGGGGTTGATGCTGGCGATGCCGCCCAGGACCGCCAGCACACCGAAGGTGAGGAAGAAGAAGCCGCCCGCCTTGGCCATGTAGACCGGCAGGAAGGGCATGCCGACGACCGACTTCTGGTCGCGGCCGGGCCCCGGGTACTGCGTGTGCTTGTGGTAGAAGACCAGGATCAGATGGGCGACGACCAGCCCCAGCATGATCCCCGGCAGCAGCAGCACATGGATCGGGAAGAGCCGCGAGATGATGTCGTGGCCCGGGAACTCCCCGCCGAACAGGAACATCGAGAGGTACGTCCCCACGACCGGGACGGACAGGATCGCGCCGTCGGCGAAGCGGAGGCCGGTGCCGGAGAGCAGGTCGTCGGGGAGCGAGTAGCCGGTCAGACCGGTGATGATGCCGAGGAACAACAGGGTCCAGCCGAACGCCCAGTTGAGCTCGCGCGGCTTGCGGAACGCGCCGGTGAAGAAGACGCGCATCATGTGGATGAGCATCCCGGCGACGAAGACGAGCGCCGCCCAGTGGTGGATCTGCCGGATCAGCAGTCCGCCGCGTACGTCGAAGCTGATGTCGAGCGTGGACTCGTACGCCCTGGTCATGATGACGCCGTTGAGCGGGGTGTACGAGCCGTTGTAGACGACCTCGACGCCGCTCGGTTCGAAGAAGAGGGTGAGGTAGACGCCGGTGAGGATCAGGATGAGGAAGCTGTAGAGGCAGATCTCGCCGAGCATGAAGGACCAGTGGTCCGGGAAGACCTTGCGCATGTTGGCCTTGGCGAGGGCGTAGAGGCCCAGCCGTCCGTCGGCCCAGTCGGCCAGCTTCTCGCCCTTGGGGGCCTCACCCCTGCGCGCTGAACTCCCTTTGCCCACAGCCGTGTTCATCCGTACTGCCTCCCCCTCGGATCATCCTCAGGGTGGCACGACGGAGCACCTGTGCCAACGGGTCGTACGCCGGTGTCAGCCGACGATCCCTGCCGCCCGCGCCGCGACCAGCCACTTCGGGAACTCGCCCACCAGCCGGTCGTACAACTCGTCGTCGGACACGGCGCGCGGATCGGAACCGGCGTGGAAGAACCCGGCGTTGTCGACGACCCGCCGGTCCGGCACCGCCAGTTCGTCGAGCTTCCGCAGGAAGTCGAACTGCTTGCTCGTGGCGTCCCCGAACCCGATGAACTGCCAGAACAGCGGCAGCCGGGCCGACTTGCAGACGTACCGTTCGGCGGCGAGCTTGTTGACGGGGCCGCCGTCGGTCTGGAAGACGACGAGCGCGGGGGCCGTCGACCCGCTGTCGAGGTAGTGCTCGATGACGGCGTCCATGGCGAGGTGATAGCTGGTCTTGCCCATGTGTCCGAGCCCGGCCACGATCCGGTCGACGCTCCCCGCGTGGTCGTCGAGCGCGATACCGGTCACGGCGTCGATGTCGGTGGAGAAGAAGACGACGGGAACCGTTCCGTCGTCGTCGAAATGGGCCGCCAGCCCCAACACCCGGTCGGCGAGCGCCTGCACGCTGCCGTCCTTGTAGTACGGCTTCATGGAGCCGGAGTGGTCGACCACCAGATAGACGGCGGCCGGTTGCCCGCCGAGCCCGTGCCGGTCCACGGCCGCCCCGGCGCTCTTGTACAGGCTGACCAGCGCGGGAGCGCTCTCCTCCACCTTGGTGAGACTGATCGCGGCCACGGGTTGGCTCCTTACCGGAATGCGCCGGACTGACGCAAATGCTGAGAGTACGTCACCCGGACGAGCGAGGGCCCCACGTACCCTTTGCCCATGAAACGAACCGGCGTTCTCCTCCTCGCCGTGGCACCGCTGTTGGCAACGACCGCCTGTCTGTCCGTCGCCTCGGACGACTCTCGCGGGCCCGACGCCAGGCGGATGGAGACCGGCTCGCTCGACGCGGAGGCCACGCTCGCGGACCCGGCGAAGAAGGAGCTGGCCCAGCAGATCGTGGCGAGCGCCGAGAACAGCACGCTCGACTGGCGCAGCGCATACGGCTATGTCGAGGACATCGGGGACGGGCAGGGTTACACGGCCGGCATCATCGGCTTCTGCACAGGCACCCATGACCTCCTCACCCTCGTCGAGGCCTACACGAAGGAGCACCCGGACAACGCCCTCGCGTCCTACCTTCCGGCACTGCGCGCGGTCGACGGCACGGACTCGCACGAGGGTCTGGATCCCGGGTTCCCGGCTGCCTGGAAGCAGGAGTCGAAGGTCGCCGCGTTCCGCGAGGCCCAGGACGAGAAGCGGGACAAGGGCTACTTCGAACCGGCGCTGCGGCTCGCCGTCCGCGACGGGCTGGGGCTGCTGGGCCAGTTCGTCTACTACGACGCGATGGTCTACCACGGCCCGGGCACCGACTGGTTCAGCGTGGGCGGCATCCGTACCGCCGCCCTGAAGAAGGCCGACAGCCCGGCGGAGGGCGGCGACGAGAAGGCGTACCTGGGCGCGTTCCTCGACGCCCGCCGCAAGGCGATGCTGGACAAGCGGCCGGGCGTGAACACCAGCCGCGTCGACACGGCCCAACGGCGCTTCCTCGACGAGGGGAACCTGGACCTTCGTACACCGCTGGAGTGGAAGGTGTACGGGGACACGTACAAGGTGCCTCAGTCCGAGCGGTCTTGACGCCGAACGCGCCGCGGCGCCCGCCACGTCCGGTCGGGGACTGTGGCGAGCGCCGCGGTTTGTTCGTACCGTACGCCGTTGTACGGGACGTCTTCTGAGGGGCCGTCAGGTCTCCCTCGTGACCCTCAGACCATCAGGGAACGGTCCGTCGGGCGGATCGGGGCCGGGAGTTCGCTCACGCCCGTGAGGAAGCGGTCGACTCCGCGAGCCGCCGAGCGGCCCTCGGCGATGGCCCACACGATGAGCGACTGGCCGCGGCCGGCGTCACCGGCGACGTACACGCCCGGGACGTTGGTCGCGAAGTCGGCGTCGCGGGCGATGTTGCCGCGCTCGTCGAGGTCCAGGCCGAACTGGTCGACGAGGCCGTTGTCGCGGTCGGTGCCCGTGAAGCCCATGGCGAGGGTGACCAGCTGGGCGGGGATCTTCCGCTCCGTGCCCGGATTCTGCGTCAGCTTGCCGTCGATGAACTCGACCTCGGTGAGGTGCAGCCACTGCACGTCGCCGTGCTCGTCGCCCTCGAAGTGGGTGGTCGAGACGGAGTAGACGCGCTCGCCGCCCTCCTCGTGCGCCGAGGTGACCTTGTAGAGCATGGGGAAGGTCGGCCAGGGCTGGTTCGGGTTCCGCTCCTCGCCCGGCTGCGGCATGATCTCCAGCTGCGTGACGGAGGCCGCGCCCTGGCGGTGGGCGGTACCCACGCAGTCCGCGCCCGTGTCGCCGCCGCCGATGACCACGACGTGCTTGCCCTCGGCGGAGACCGGCGGGGCCACGAAGTCGCCCTCCTGGACCTTGTTCGCCAGGGGCAGGTACTCCATCGCCTGGTAGACGCCCTTCAACTCCCGCCCGGGGACGGGGAGATTACGGGCGGTCGTCGCACCGGCGGCGATCACGACGGCGTCGTACCGCTTGCGCAGGTCGGTCGCCTTGAGGTCGCGGCCGATCTCGATGCCCGTACGGAAGCGGGTGCCCTCCGCGCGCATCTGCTCGATACGGCGGTTGATGTGCCGCTTCTCCATCTTGAACTCGGGGATGCCGTAGCGCAGGAGGCCGCCGATGCGGTCCGCGCGCTCGTACACGGCGACTGTGTGACCGGCCCGGGTCAGCTGCTGGGCGGCGGCGAGACCGGCGGGACCCGAGCCGATGACCGCGACCGTCTTGCCGGAGAGGCGCTCCGGGGCCTGGGGGGCGACATCGCCCGTCTCCCAGGCCTTGTCGATGATCGAGACCTCGACGTTCTTGATGGTGACCGCGGGCTGGTTGATGCCCAGCACGCACGCCGACTCGCACGGAGCCGGGCACAGCCGGCCGGTGAACTCCGGGAAGTTGTTGGTGGCGTGCAGGCGCTCGGACGCCGAGGTCCAGTCCTCGCGGTAGGCGTAGTCGTTCCACTCGGGGATCAGGTTCCCCAGCGGACAGCCGTTGTGGCAGAACGGGATACCGCAGTCCATGCAGCGGGACGCCTGCTTGCTGATGATCGGCAGGAGCGAACCGGGGACGTAGACCTCGTTCCAGTCCTTGAGACGTACGTCCACCGGGCGGGACTGGGCGACCTCGCGGCCGTGGTTCAGAAAGCCCTTGGGATCAGCCATTGGTCGCCGCCTCCATCATCTTCTCGGTGATCTCGGTCTCGGTGAGACCGGCCTGCTCGGCGGCGGCCTTGGCGGCGAGCACTGCCTTGTACGTACTGGGGATGATCTTGCTGAAGCGCTCGACGGCGACGTCCCACTCGGCCAGAAGCTTCTCGGCGACCGTCGAGCCGCTCTCCTCCTGGTGGCGGCGCACGACATCGTGCAGCCAGACCTTGTCGGAGTCGTCGAGGGCCTCGACGGCGTCCGCGTTACCGACGTTGACGTTGTCGCGGTCCAGGTCGATGACGTACGCGATACCGCCCGACATACCGGCCGCGAAGTTGCGGCCCGTCGTGCCGAGGACGACCGCGTGACCGCCGGTCATGTACTCGCAGCCGTGGTCGCCCACGCCCTCCGAGACCACCGTGGCACCGGAGTTGCGGACACAGAACCGCTCGCCCGTCCGGCCGCGCAGGAACAGCTCGCCGCCGGTCGCGCCGTACGCGATGGTGTTGCCCGCGATGGTGGAGAACTCGGCGAGGTGGTCGGCGCCCCGGTCCGGGCGGACGATGACACGGCCGCCCGACAGACCCTTGCCGACGTAGTCGTTGGCGTCGCCTTCGAGGCGCAGCGTGACTCCGCGCGGCAGGAAGGCGCCGAAGGACTGGCCGGCGCTGCCGGTGAAGGTGATGTCGATGGTGTCGTCGGGCAGACCGGCCCCGCCGAACTTCTTCGTCACCTCGTGGCCGAGCATCGTGCCGACCGTGCGGTTGATGTTGCGGATGGCGACCTGGGCGCGGACCGGCTGGGCGTCGGTGGCGCTGTTCGCGGCGAGGGCGTCGGCGGCGCGCTTGATCAGCTCGTTGTCGAGCGCCTTCTGCAAACCGTGGTCCTGCTTGATGACCTGGTGGAGCGGGGTGCCCTCGGGCAGCTCCGGCACGTAGAAGAGCGGGGCCAGGTCCAGACCCTGCGCCTTCCAGTGGTTGACGGCCCGCTCGACGTCGAGGGTCTCGGCGTGGCCGACGGCCTCCTCGATCGTGCGGAAGCCCAGCTCGGCGAGGATCTCGCGGACCTCTTCGGCAATGAACTGGAAGAAGTTCACGACGTACTCGGCCTTGCCGGCGAACCGGTCGCGGAGCACCGGGTTCTGGGTGGCGATGCCGACCGGGCAGGTGTCGAGGTGGCAGACGCGCATCATGACGCAGCCGGAGACGACGAGCGGCGCGGTCGCGAAACCGAACTCCTCGGCGCCGAGCAGCGCGGCGATGACGACATCGCGGCCGGTCTTCAGCTGGCCGTCGGTCTGGACGACGATCCGGTCGCGCAGCCCGTTGAGCAGCAGGGTCTGCTGGGTCTCGGCGAGGCCCAGTTCCCAGGGACCGCCCGCGTGCTTGAGCGAGGTGAGCGGCGAGGCGCCCGTTCCGCCGTCGTGGCCGGAGATGAGGACGACGTCCGCGTGCGCCTTGGAGACACCGGCGGCGACCGTGCCGACGCCGACCTCCGAGACCAGCTTCACGTGGATCCGCGCCTGCGGGTTCGCGTTCTTCAGGTCGTGGATGAGCTGGGCGAGGTCCTCGATGGAGTAGATGTCGTGGTGCGGCGGCGGCGAGATGAGGCCCACGCCGGGGGTGCTGTGCCGGGTCTTGGCGACCCACGGGTACACCTTGTGGCCGGGCAGCTGGCCGCCCTCGCCGGGCTTGGCGCCCTGGGCCATTTTGATCTGGATGTCGTCCGCGTTGACCAGGTACTCGCTGGTCACACCGAAGCGGCCGGACGCGACCTGCTTGATGCTGGAGCGGCGCGCGGGGTCGTACAGACGGTCCGCGTCCTCGCCGCCCTCACCGGTGTTGGACTTGGCGCCCAGCTGGTTCATGGCGATGGCGAGCGTCTCGTGCGCCTCCAGGGAGATGGAGCCGTACGACATGGCACCGGTGGAGAACCGCTTGACGATCTCGCTGACGGGCTCGACCTCGTCGATGGAGATCGACGGCCGGTCCGACTTGAAGCCGAAAAGCCCACGGAGGGTCATGAGCCGCTCGGACTGCTCGTTCACCCGGTCCGTGTACTTCTTGAAGATGTCGTAGCGGCGGGTGCGCGTGGAGTGCTGGAGGCGGAAGACCGTCTCCGGGTCGAACAGGTGCGGCTCGCCCTCGCGGCGCCACTGGTACTCGCCGCCTATGTCGAGAGCGCGGTGCGCGGGCGCGATGCCGGAGGCGGGGTACGCCTTGGCGTGCCGGGCAGCGACCTCCTTGGCGATGACGTCGATGCCGACGCCGCCGATCTTGGTGGCGGTGCCGAGGAAGTACTTCCCGACGAAGGCCGTGTCGAGACCGACGGCCTCGAAGACCTGGGCGCCCCGGTAGGAGGCGACGGTCGAGATGCCCATCTTGGACATGACCTTGAGGACGCCCTTGCCGAGCGCGTAGATCAGGTTGCGGATGGCCTGCTCGGGCTCGATACCGGGCAGGAAGGTACCGGCGCGGACCAGGTCCTCGACGGACTCCATCGCCAGGTACGGGTTCACGGCGGCGGCGCCGAAGCCTATGAGCAGGGCGACGTGGTGGACCTCGCGGACGTCACCGGCCTCGACCAGCAGGCCCACCTGGGTGCGCTGCTTGGTGCGGATGAGGTGGTGGTGGACGGCGGCGGTGAGCAGCAGCGAGGGGATCGGCGCGTGCTCGGCGTCCGAGTGCCGGTCCGACAGGACGATCAGACGGGCGCCGTTGTCGATGGCCGCGTCGGCCTCGGCGCAGATCTCGTCAATGCGGGCGGCGAGGGAGTCGCCGCCGCCACTGACCCGGTAGAGGCCGGAGAGGGTCGCGGCCTTCATGCCGGGCATGTCGCCGTCGGCGTTGATGTGGATGAGCTTCGCCAGCTCGTCGTTGTCGATCACCGGGAAGGGCAGGGTGACGCTACGACAGGAGGCCGCGCTCGGCTCCAGCAGGTTGCTGGCGGGGCCGAGGGAGGAGCGCAGACTGGTGACCAGTTCCTCACGGATGGCGTCCAGCGGCGGGTTGGTGACCTGCGCGAACAGCTGGGTGAAGTAGTCGAAGAGCAGTCGCGGACGCTCGCTCAGCGCGGCGATAGGCGAGTCGGTGCCCATGGAACCGAGCGGCTCGCCGCCGGTCTTGGCCATCGGCGCGATGATGACGCGCAGCTCCTCCTCCGTGTAGCCGAAGGTCTGCTGGCGGCGGGTGACCGAGGCGTGGGTGTGCACGATGTGCTCGCGCTCGGGCAGGTCGGACAGCTCGATCTCGCCGGCTTCGAGCCACTCCGCGTACGGCTGCTCGGCGGCGAGGCCGGCCTTGATCTCGTCGTCCTCGATGATGCGGTGCTCGGCGGTGTCGACGAGGAACATCCTGCCGGGCTGCAGGCGGCCCTTGCGGACGACCTTCGCGGGGTCGATGTCGAGAACGCCGACCTCGGAGCCGAGGACGACGAGGCCGTCGTCGGTGACCCAGTAGCGGCCGGGGCGCAGACCGTTGCGGTCGAGGACCGCGCCGACCTGGACGCCGTCGGTGAAGGTGACACAGGCCGGGCCGTCCCAGGGCTCCATCATCGTGGCGTGGAACTGGTAGAAGGCGCGCTGGGCCGGATCCATCGTGGTGTGGTTCTCCCACGCCTCCGGGATCATCATCAGCACGGAGTGCGGCAGCGAACGCCCACCGAGGTGGAGCAGTTCGAGCACCTCGTCGAAGGACGCGGAGTCGGAGGCGTCGGGCGTACAGATCGGGAAGACCCGCTCCAGGCCCTTGTCCCCGAACAGGTCGCTGACCAGCTGCGACTCACGCGCGGCCATCCAGTTGCGGTTGCCCTTGACCGTGTTGATCTCGCCGTTGTGCGCGACGAAGCGGTACGGGTGGGCGAGCGGCCACGACGGGAAGGTGTTCGTGGAGAAACGCGAGTGGACGAGCGCGACGGCCGACGCGAAGCGGCGGTCGGACAGGTCGGGGAAGAAGGGCTCCAGCTGGCCGGTGGTCAGCATGCCCTTGTAGACGATGGTCCGCGCGGAGAGCGAGGGGAAGTAGACGCCGACCTCGCGCTCGGCGCGCTTGCGCAGCGCGAAGGCCTTGCGGTCGAGGTCGATGCCCTTGGCGGGCACCGCGGCGCTGTCCGCGACGAAGATCTGCCGGAAGGCGGGCATCGTCGAGCGGGCGGTGGCGCCGAGGAGTCCGGGGGCGACAGGCACCTCGCGCCAGCCGAGGACGGTCAGGCCCTCGTCGGCGGCGATCGTCTCGATACGGGCGATCGTCTCGGTACGTGAGACGGCCTCGTCGATGTTCGGGTCCGCGTCGGTCGCCGTCTCCTCCGGGAGGAAGGCGATACCGACCGCGTAGGAGCCCGCCTCGGGCAGCTCGAATCCGGCCACCTCACGGAAGAACGCGTCCGGGACCTGAGAGAGAATGCCGGCGCCGTCACCGGAGTCGGGCTCGGAGCCGGTGGCACCGCGGTGCTCCAGGTTGCGAAGAACCGTGAGTGCCTGCTCGACCAGCGCATGGCTCGCCTCGCCGGTGAGGGTGGCCACGAAGCCGACGCCACAGGCGTCGTGCTCGTTACGGGGGTCGTACATACCCTGCGCAGCAGGGCGAGCATCCATGAAGGACCGCTTCTGGCCATTCTCGGAATGCTGGGACGGCTGGCGCGGCGTACGCATCGGCTCTCCCGTCGTCGTCGTGTGGCATATGCATTAAGCCGAGGGACGACGTTGGCCCTCTTGGAGTGCAAAATTTCGTGCAGGTTACATGATGGGACGGTTCTCGGGAACCGGATACTACGTACCAACATGCGGACACCGTGACGCGCGGTGTGATGACCGCGCTCCGGTGGAAGTAATGGGGGTCGAAGCGGACAGATCGATGTCCTCCGACCCATGGCAAGGGGAGCGTCGTCGCCCACCTCGCGGGTGCGCCGCAGGCTTCGTTGCCCACAGCGCTTACGGCTCATGCCCAGTGGTTAAGCGTTCGAAACCAGCGAGTAACAGCTACTTATGCGGCCCAACGCATAAGTGCACGATTTCCTATCCTACGGCCGCGCCGAACAGACCGCCCAGGGCATACGTCACACCGGCCGCCGCACCCCCCAGCGCGAGCTGCCTGAGCCCGCTGAACCACCAGGTTCGCGCGGTCACCCGGGCCACCACGGCCCCACACCCGAAGAGCCCGACGAGCGCGACCAGCACGGCGGGCCACAGCGCGGTCGCCCCGAGCAGATAAGGGAGTACGGGAAGCAGCGCCCCGAGCGCGAACGCCCCGAAGGACGAACCCGCGGCGACGACAGGCGAGGGAAGCCCACCAGGGTCGACACCCAACTCCTCACGGGCGTGTATCTCCAGCGCCTGCTCGGGATCGCGCGAGAGCTGCCGGGCGACTTCACGGGCAAGCTCGGGCTGGACACCCCGGGACTCGTAGAGCGCGGCGAGCTCACGCTGCTCGTCCACCGGATGCTTCCTCAACTCCCGCCGCTCGACATCAAGTTCGGCCTCGACGAGTTCCCTCTGGGAGGCGACGGAGGTGTACTCACCGGCGGCCATCGAAAAGGCCCCGGCGGCAAGACCGGCGAGCCCGGTGATGACGACGGTCTGATGCGCAACAGCCCCGCCGGCCACACCGGTCATCAGAGCGAGGTTCGAAACAAGCCCGTCCATGGCCCCGAAAACGGCGGGCCGCAGCCACCCCCCGCTCACATCCCGGTGGGTGTGATTGTCCCGGTGCGCCTCATGCAACACCGCCTCGTTCTCGATGATGGCCACACCGTCCCCCATCCCGCTCCGGACATTGCCGAAGCAAACCTAGACTGATTCCAACCCTCGACAACACCAAAAATACGCCGCGAATTCCTCCCTTGCCAGCAAGGAAAGGCTGCCCTCACCTGCACATTCACCGTGATCGCTCATCCGTAGGAGTGCTCGCACAAATGTCGACCGGGTGATGCTGGGGCGCCAGAGGCTCGCGCGAAGGCCTCCGGTGGGACAGTTCCGCAAAGGGTTCCGCTCCCCCGCGAGGGAGCCCCCGGAACCCTCCGGAGGAGAGGCCGCGTATGGCATCGATCGCCTGCATTCCCTCGGTCCCGGCACCCGGCGACGCCGCCGTCCTGCGCGACAGAGCACGCGGCGCCCTGCTCGGTCTGGCCGTGGGGGACGCGCTCGGCGCCCCCGCCGAGAACATGAAGCCCTCGGAGATCCGCGCCCGCTGGGGCCGCATCACCGGATACGTGGCCGAAAACCCCTCCGGCACGGACGACACGGAGTACGCGATCTTCTCGGGCCTCCTCCTGGCCCGGCACGGCTCGGCCCTCACCCCGGCCCATGTGGAGGCGGCCTGGCACCAGTGGATCGCCGACCTGGACGAGGGCCCGTTCCGGGGCGCGGGTTTCTCCGAACGCGGCACCCTGGAAAACCTGCGCCGGGGCCTGGCAGCCCCGATCTCAGCTCAACACCGCCACGCGTGGAGCGACGGTCTCGCCATGCGGGCAGCCCCCTTCGGCGTCTTCGCGGCGGGCCGCCCGGCCGAGGCGGCCCGCCTGGTGGCGATCGACGGTTCGGTGAGCCACGACGGCGAGGGCATCTACGGCGGCCAGGCGGTGGCGGCGGGCGTGGCGGCGGCGATGGCGGGCGCACCGACGATCGCGGTGGTGGCATCGGCGTTGGCGGTAGTCCCCGACGACTCCTGGACGGCCCGCTCCCTCCGCCGGGCGGTGGCGGTGGCCCACCGCGGCGAACGGGCGGTCCGCTCCGCGGTGGTGATCGGCGGCTATCCCTGGACCGACCTGGCCCCGGAAGCCGTAGCCCTGGCCTTCGGTGCGTACGCGGCGGCCGACGGCGACTTCAAGGAATCGGTCCTCACAGCCGTCAACATGGGCCGCGACGCGGACACGACGGCAGCGGTGGCAGGCGCCTTGGCGGGCGCGACACACGGCGCCTCGGCCATCCCACCCGACTGGGCGGAGGCAATCGGCCCGGCCCGCGGCACCTGCCTCCCCTCCATGGCGGGCCACCACGTACTCGACGTGGCGGAGCTACTGACTCCGGGCGAGGGCGGCAAGTGGGGCGCGAAGCCGGTCGTACGAGATGCGGTGGATGCGGTACGGGATCCCGCCCCGGCACCGGACCAGGCGGCGTACGTCCTGGCCTCGGACGAAGACCCGACGGCCAAAACCGAGGTGCTGCCGTGAACCCACGTCTCCGACGTTCGAGGACAGGACACGTCCACCGCACATTCAACCCAGCCCCTGCCATCTCAGCCCGCCCGACGTTCGAGGACAAGGCCGCCCAGGCCAAGCCATGCTCCCCACGCACCTTCACCCCAACCCCAGCCATCTCAGCCCGTCCGGCGTTTGAGGACGAGGCCGTTCAGGCCGACAGCGGGGGTCTGGGGGCGCAGCCCCCAGGGATGGGACGGGTAAGGGCGGCGGGGGCGAAACACACCACCCGAGCCAAAGCCGAGGTCCACCCATGACCACCCGCCGCATCGAGGGCCTACTCCTGGGCCTAGCCGCAGGCGACGCCGCCGGCTGGCCCGCCGCCCGCCACAGAGCCGCCCGCATGCCCGACTGGACCCGCCGCCTCACCCGAGAACTCGACACCTTCGCCGAGCAGAACGCAACAACCACCCTCCCCGTCCCCATCGCCCTCAACCAACCCCCGGAACCCCTCCGCCTCGGCCCCTCGGACGACGCCGAGTGGGCGGCATTCGCAGCCGAGGCCCTCCTACGGGCCGGCGACGACACCGTGCTCGGAGACCTGAGCCGCGAGCGCCGAGCCCGCGCCGCCATCGACCTGTCCTGGAACGCCGTCGCCAGCGAGGTTGCCGCAGCAGCGGAACGCGCCCCCGAGGTCGAGTCGGCAGTACTCCCCCTGCGCGCCCGCATCTCCGTACGGGCCGGCCTCGGCAACCTCGCCGCCGGCCTGCGCCCACCCGCCACCGGCCACGACAACCCGCACTACTTCGACGACGCGGCCTGCGTACGAGCGTGCGTGCTGGCCGTGGCCCACCCCGGCGACCCCCGACTCGCCGCCGAACTGGCCGAGTTCGACGCCCGCTACACCCAGGACGGCGACGGCGTGCACGGCGCCCGAGCGATGGCGGCGGCCCTCGCCCTGGCACTGGCCGGCGAGGAGGTCGAGGGCTGCGTGAACGCGGCCCTGGCGGAACTGCCCGAGTGCACGGAGATCGGCCGCAACACCCGCCACGCGCTGAAGCTCGCCCAGGACACGGACGGCGCGTTCGCCCTGGTCCCGCTCCTGGAACACCAGATCGTGGACCACGTCTACAGCTACGGAATCGCCGCCGCCGAGACGGTCCCGGTCGCGCTGGCACTGGCCACCGCCGCGCACGGCCGGATCGCGGAAGCGGTTCCCGCAGCGGCCTGCCTCTCCCGGGTCGCGGACTCGGCCCCGGCCCTCGCGGGCGCCCTGACCGGCGCGTTGGGCGGCGGCGCCGCGATCCCGACGGCCTGGCGGGACGCGTGCCGCACCCTCTCCGGCTGCGCCCTCCCCCGTCTGACCGGCACCGACCTGGTGGAACTCGCCGAACTCCTGGAAGCCACGCAACGGACCGCCCCAAGAGGATGATTCGCAACATGACGCCCAAAGCAACAGAAACCCACGAGGCACGCCAAGTACTGGGCCTGGACGAGCGGATCACCGCTGCCCTGGTCGGCGCGGCCGTCGGAGACGCGCTCGGCGGCCCCGTCGAGGGCTACACCCCCGAGCAGATCCTCGAACGCCACGCGGGCCGCGTCCACGGCATCGTCGGCCCCTGGAACGGGGACGCCTGGCGCACGGCCCGCCCGATCGCCCCGTACCACAAGGGTGACGGCCACGTCACCGACGACACCTTGATGACCCATGCGCTGGTACGGGTGTACGCCCAGGTCAGAGACCATCTGGACGCGTACGCGGTCGCCGGCCACCTGGTCCCGGACCTGATGACGAACCCGCGCTGGATCCCGGAGCTGGAGGCCGAGGCACTCCCCCTCCAACGCATCTTCCTCGCGGAGAAATGGCTGGTGGCCCGGATCCACTACGGCCACATCGACCCCCGCGAGGCAGGCGTGGGCAACATCGTCAACTGCGGTGCGGCGATGTACATGGCCCCGGTCGGCCTGGTCAACGCTGCCAACCCGGCGGGCGCGTACGCCGAGGCCCTCGACATCGCGGGCGCCCACCAGTCCTCGTACGGCAGGGAGGCGGCGGCGGTCTTCGCGGCAGGGGTGGCAGCGGCGTGCGCCCCTGACTCGACGCCCGACTCGGTGATCGAGGCATGCCTCTCCCTGGCGAAGGACGGCACCCGGGCGGCGATCGAGACGGTGTGCGAGGTGGCCTCCCGCTACTCGGACTTCGAGTCGGCGCTGCGCCCACTGCGGGAGGCGGTGACGCCCTACGACACGGTGGGCCCGGACTACCGCACCCCGTCGCTGGGCGCCCGTCGCCCGTCCCGTCTGCACACGATCGAGGAACTCCCGGTGGCGCTGGGCATGTTGACGGTGGCGGGCGGCGACTTCCGCCACGCGGTACTGGGTTCGGTGAACTACGGCCGCGACTGCGACTCGATCGCAACGATGGCGGGGGCGCTCGCCGGCGCGCTGGGCTCCGAGGCGCCGTCCGACTGGTCGAAGACGGTCGCGGAGGCGAGCCGCCTGGACCTCTGGGAACCGGCCCGCACACTGACCGAGGTGACCCGGGAGGTCTTCGAACGGGACGTCCACCGACGCCGTTCCCACGAGGGGGCGTTCGCCCAGCTCAGGAGCGCGGGATGCTCCGACTGACCTGGGTCCAGCCGGAGGACCTGATCGGCCACGAACTGCGCCAGGCAACCCAGGACGGCCGAGAGCCCAGCAGAATCGCCGCCCGCTGGAGGGCAGCGGGCGGCCCGGAGGCCCCGCAACGAGCAGGCGCGTCCCCAGACCGGGCATCGCGCTACTTGCGACAACTGGCAGAGGACTTGCTGGACGAACTGGCAGACCTGCCCAGCAGTTCGGCGGACGACGAGCCGACCGACCTGAACCAGATCCGGGCGCTGTGCCTCGACTGGCCTTCGGGGGGTCCGGGGGCGGAGCCCCCGGTTTCGGGAAGGGGTGGGCTTGGGGAAGAGATCCGCCCCACCTCAGCCCCCACCCCCCTCCGCCTGGAGGCAGCCTGGCTGGGCAGAGCCGCAGGCTGCCTCCTAGGCAAACCGGTAGAAAAACTCCCCCTGACCGCCATCCGCCACCTCGCCCAGGCAACCGGCAACTGGCCCCTGAACACCTGGTTCACAGCCAGAGGAGTCCCGGAGGAACTCACAACAGCCCACCCCTGGAACCGCCGCTCAGCCACAACCTCCCTCGCCGAGAACATCAACGGCATGCCCGAGGACGACGACCTCAACTACCCCCTCCTCAACCTCCTCCTGCTCCAACGCCACGGCCCCCACTTCACCACCACGGACGTGGCGAAACTCTGGCTGGACGAACTCCCCGCAGGCCGCACCTTCACGGCCGAACGCATCGCCTATCGCAACCTCCTCTCCGGCCTCGAACCCCCACTCACGGCCCGCCACCGCAACCCGTTCCGCGAGTGGATCGGCGCCCTGATCCGCGCCGACGTCCACGGCTGGACCAACCCCGGCGACCCGGCCACCGCAGCCGAACAGGCGTACCGCGACGCGACCCTCACCCACACCGCGAACGGCGTCTACGCGGCCATGTTCACGGCGGCCACCATCGCCCAGGCCGCCACCGCCACCGGCACCCACGACATCCACACCTGCCTGCGCACCGGCCTGACAGTGATCCCCCCACGCTCCCGCCTGGCGAAAGCCATCCACCACGGCATCCAACTGGCCGAAACCCAGCCCGACTTCACCACCGTCGTGGACGAACTGCACGCGACCCACTCACCCACCTACCACTGGGTCCACGCCATCCCCAACACCGCCCTGATCGCCGCCGCCCTCACCCACGCCGACGGCGACTTCACCGGCTCCATCTGCCGTGCCGTGTCCGGCGGTTGGGACACCGACTCCAACGGCGCGACGGCCGGCAGCATCGCCGCCCTCCTCGCAGGCTCCCCCGCCGCCCTCCCCGACCGCTGGACCACACCCCTGAAGAACCAACTCGCCACCTCCGTCGCGGACTTCAACGGCACCGGCTTCGACGACCTCGCCCAACTGACGTACTCCCTCACCCACTTGGAGGCAGCCCACCCATGACCCATATCGCCGTGCTGGGCAGCACGAACATGGACCTCGTCGCGTACGTCGGCAAGGCCCCGCAGCGCGGGGAGACGGTGACGGGACGTGAGTTCCGTACGATCCCCGGCGGCAAGGGCGCCAACCAGGCTGTGGCGGCGGCCCGTTCGGGCGCCGACGTCTCGATGATCGGCGCGGTGGGCAACGACACGTACGGCACCCAGCTCCGCTCCACGCTCGAGCACTCGGGCGTCGACACCGACCACCTCCGCACCGTCGAGGGCGCCTCCGGCACCGCGCACATCGTCGTGGACGACGAGGGCGGCAACGCGATCGTCGTCATCCCCGCCGCCAACGGCACCGTCACCGCCCTCGCCCCCGGCGACGAGGGCCTGATCGCCACCGCCGACGTTCTGCTGCTCCAGCTGGAGATCCCGCTCACGGCGGTGATCGAGGGCGCCCAGGCCGCTCACCGCCACAGCGTCCGTACGATCCTCACCCCGGCCCCCGCCCAACCCCTGCCACCCGAACTCCTCGCCGCCACCGACCTGTTGGTGCCGAACCAGCACGAGGCCACAGCCCTCACCGGCCTGACCGACCCTCACCAGGCAGCCACCGCACTCCTCGACCAGGTACCGGAGGTCGTGGTCACCCTGGGCCCGGCCGGCAGCCTGTACGCAACCCGAGGCTCCGAATCCATCACCGTCCCCGCGCCGCCCGTCACCGCCGTGGACTCGACCGGCGCCGGCGACACCTTCGTCGGCGCCCTCGCGGTGGCCCTGGCCGAAGGGCGCCCGATGCCCGACGCCCTGGCATGGGCCGCGGCGGCGGGCGCACTCTCCGTACAACGGCCGGGCGCGTCGGCATCGATGCCGTACCGCTCGGAGATCGAGGCCAGGTACGCATCATGAACGCACCCAAGCCCCCCACCACCGCACCCGGCACGACCACGGCCACCACACCCGGCACGGCCACCACGGCCACCGCGGCCCCCCTCACGGGCCTCCGCGTCCTCGACCTGGCCACCCTCTTCGCGGGCCCGCTCGCCGCCACCATGCTCGGCGACTTCGGCGCCGAGGTGATCAAGATCGAGCACCCGGTGAAGCCCGATCCCTCCCGGGGCCACGGCCCGTCCAAGGACGGCATCGGCCTCTGGTGGAAGCTGCTGGGCCGCAACAAGCGCACGATGACCCTGGATCTGTCGAAGCCCGGAGGCCGCGCCACCCTGCTCCACCTCGCCACGACAGCCGACGTGATCATCGAGAACTTCCGCCCGGGCACCCTGGAGAAATGGGACCTGGGCTGGCCGGAGCTGTCCGCCGCCAACCCGCGGCTGGTCCTGGCCCGGGTCACCGGCTTCGGCCAGTTCGGCCCGTACGCCCATCGCCCCGGCTTCGGCACCCTCGCCGAGGCGATGAGCGGCTTCGCCGCGATCACCGGCGAACCGGACGCACCCCCGACGCTCCCGCCCTTCGGCCTCGCCGACTCGATCGCGGGCCTGGCGACCGCGTACGCCGTGATGACGGCACTCGCCGCCCGCGACCGCACCGGCGAGGGCCAGGTCGTCGACATGGCGATCATCGAGCCGATCCTCACCGTCCTCGGTCCGCAGCCGCTCTGGTACGACCAGTTGGGCCACGTCCAGCCGCGCACCGGCAACCGCTCGCAGAACAACGCCCCCCGCAACACCTACCGCACGGCCGACGGCACCTGGGTCGCCGTGTCGACCTCGGCCCAGTCGATCGCCGAGCGCGTGATGCGTCTGGTCGGCCGCCCGGAGCTGATCGACGAGCCCTGGTTCACCACGGGCGCCGACCGCGCCCGCCACTCGGACGTCCTCGACGAGGCGGTCGGCTCGTGGATCGCCCGCCACTCCCACTCCGAGGTCATGGCGGCCTTCGAGAAGGCGGAGGCGGCGGTGGCCCCGATCCAGGACGTACGGGAGGTCATGACCGACCCGCAGTACCAGGCCCTCGACACCATCACCACGGTCGACGACCCCGACCTCGGCCCGATCCGTATGCAGAACGTCCTCTTCCGGCTCTCCGCGACCCCCGGCGCGATCCGCTGGGCGGGCCGCCCGCACGGCGCCGACACCACGGCCGTCCTCACCGAACTGGGCCTGACCGAACCCGAGATCGACACCCTGCGCACCGAGGGCGCCCTATGACAGCCACCCCTCTGACCTGGCTGTACGTCCCCGGCGACCGCCCCGAGGTGGTCACCAAGGCCCTCGCCTCCGGCGCCGACGTGGTCGTCGTCGACCTGGAGGACGCGGTCGCCCCCGACCGCAAGGAGTACGCCCGCACAGCCACCGCCGAACGCCTCACCGACCCCCAGCCGGTCCCGGTCCACGTCCGGATCAACGCCCTGGACGGCCCCCTGGCCACCCCCGACCTCCGGTCCCTCGAAGGCCTCCCCGGCGTCGCGGGCCTACGCCTCCCGAAGGTGACGACACCCCAGGACGTCGTACGAGTGGCCACCCGAACCCGCGAAAAGGCGCTCCCGCTCCACGCCCTCCTCGAAACCGCCCTCGGCATCGAACACGCCTTCGCCATCGCGACCGCCCACCCCGCCCTGCACGGCATCGCGCTCGGCGAAGCCGACCTCCGGGCCGATCTGGGAGTACGAGGAGACGCGGGCCTCGACTGGTGCCGCTCCCGGGTCGTCGTGGCCGCACGAGCGGCCGGACTCACCCCGCCGCCCCAGTCGGTCCACCCGGACACCCGGGACCTCGACACCCTCGCCGCGTCCTGCGCCCACGGCCGCGCCCTGGGCTTCCTGGGCCGGGCGGCGATCCACCCCCGCCAGCTCCCGGTCATCGAACGCGCCTATCTGCCCACCCCGGAGGAGATCGAGGAGGCCGAGCAGATCGTCAAGGCGGCGGCCACGGACGAGGGCGCCCAGGCCCTCCCGGACGGCCGCTTCATCGACGCGGCGGTGGTCGCGTCGGCCCGCAGAACCCTGTCCCTGGCCGACCGAACCCGCCCCTGACCCGCACAACAGATGAGGGCGCCCCGGTCCGACCGGGGCGCCCTCATCCTCGTACAACCAACAATCAGCTCTTCTTGGTCGGCTCCGCCTCGGCCTTGTCTTCGGCCTTGTCCTCGGACTCGGAGTCGGCCTTGTTCTCGCCCTCGCCCTCGCCGTCGTCCTCGGTCTTGGCCGTGCCGTCCGTATCGGCCTCGGCCTTCACCTCCGCCGATTCCCCGTCGCCCTCGGCAGCATCCTCCGCTGAACCGTCGGAGACATCGTCACCCGGCTCCACGACTTCCTCCCGGCCCGGCCGCATCCGTGCCGAGAGCACGAAGTAGACCACCGCGAGGATGAAGACGAGGATCGCGGTCCAGTTGTTCAGCCGCATGCCGAGGATGTGGTGGGCCTCGTCGACGCGCAGGTACTCGATCCAGAAGCGGCCTACGCAGTAGGCGGCGACGTACAGCGCGAACGCCCGTCCGTGCCCCAGCGTGAAGCGGCGGTCGGCCCAGATGACAAGCAGCGCGACGCCGACGCACCACAGGGACTCGTACAGGAACGTCGGGTGGTAGTAGCCCGGGACCCGGCCGTCGGTCGAGGAGGTGATGTGGACGGCCCAGGGGACGGTCGTCTCGCGCCCGTACAGCTCCTGGTTGAGCCAGTTGCCCCACCGCCCGCACGCCTGTGCGAGAGCGATACCGGGGGCGAGGGCGTCGGCCCACGCCGGCAGCGGGATACCGCGCCGACGGCAGCCGATCCACGCGCCCAGGGCGCCGAGGGCGATCGCGCCCCAGATGCCGAGGCCGCCCTCCCAGATCTTGAAGGCGTCCACCCAGTCGCGGCCCTCGCTGAAGTACAGCTCGTAGTCCGTGATCACGTGGTAGAGGCGACCACCGACCAGGCCGAAGGGCACGGCCCAGACCGCGATGTCGGCCACCGTGCCGGGTCGGCCACCGCGGGCGAGCCAGCGCTTGTTGCCGAGCCAGACCGCGACGAAGACACCGATGATGATGCAGAACGCGTAGCCGCGCAGCGGAATGGGTCCAAGGTGCAGCACCCCGCGCGCCGGACTGGGAATGTAGGCGATATTCATGGCAGTCCCGACGCTACCTTGACGGGCGCGGCGGATGTGAGCCGCCCCGGGCAACGGCTCCATAACGGGCGGTGCCTCCGGTTCCGCTCACGACGCCGAACCGGAGGCCCCCGGGAAACCCGGAAAGCGCCCAGGCCCTACGCCTTGTCGGCGGCCTCCACCATCTGCTTCAGCTTCGCCGGGGTCATCGTCTGGTCCTGGTAGATGTTCTTCTCGTTGAGCAGGACGGTCGGTGTGCCGCCGAAGCCACCGCTCTGGAAGGCCTGGTTCGACTTCGCGACCCAGCTGTTGTGCGTGCCCTCCTCGACACACGTCCGGAACGCGGGCGTGTCGAGTCCGTCGACCTTCGCCGCCAGCTCGATGAGTCTGCTGTCCTTCGCGAAGGCGTCGTCGGTCTCCTGCGGCTGGTTCTCGTACAGCACGTCGTGGTACGCGGTGAACTTGCCGGTGTCCTGGGCGCACGCGGCGGCGTTGGCCGCGTGCCGGGAGCCGCTGCCGCCCATGTTGCCGTCGATGATCGTCGCCAGGTGGTAGTTCACCTTCAGCTTGCCCGCGGCCGTCAGCTCATGGATGGTCGAGCGGTAGTTGGTCTCGAAGGACTGGCAGGCCGGACAGCGGAAGTCCTCCCACACCGTGAGCGTCGACTTGGCGCTCTCCTCGCCCACCGGGATCGCGAGGCTGTCCTTGCCCTGCGCACCCGAGGGCGCCACGACCGGACCGGCGCTGTCGCTCTTGCTGTCCTTGCCGGAGTTCGCGGCGACGACGCCGATCACCGCCGCGAGGCCCAGCACGCAGACGACACTGGCGCCCACGATCAACGCCCGCCGCCGCTTCTCCGCGGACTTCTGCTTCTCACGCTCGACCGCCAGCCGCTCGCGGGCGGTGCGCTTTCCGTCACGATTCTTCTCGCTCACACCCGCAGAACGAACCGGGGAGACGCATTGCGCCTCCCCGGCCCCAGGTCCACCCGTTCGGGCGACCTGTACGAAAAATGTCCGGCCTGCGTGTCCGGCTCGTAGTCCTGCCCTTTTACGCCGTGCCGCGCACGCCCTTCGCGAGGTCGGCGGCGAGTTCCCGCACGGCCTCGACACCGGCCGCGTGGTCCGGGGCGTCGAGCATCCGCTTGACGAAGGCCGAGCCGACGATCACACCGTCGGCGAAGCCGGCGACCTCGGCGGCCTGGGTCGCGTTGGAGACACCGAGCCCGACACAGACCGGCAGGTCGGTACCGGTGCCCCGGGTGCGCTCGACCAGCTTCTCGGCCTGGGCGCCGACCGACGCCCGGGTCCCCGTGACGCCCATGAGCGAGGCGGCGTACACGAACCCGCTGCCCGCCGCGGTGATCTCGGCGAGCCGCCCGTCCTTGCTGCTGGGCGCGACGACGAAGACGGTCGCGAGGCCGTGCTTCTGGGCGTGCTCCCTCCACAGCGCCGACTCCTGCACGGGCAGATCGGGCAGGATGCACCCGGCGCCGCCCGCCTCCGCCAGTTCGGCGGTGAACCGCTCGACGCCGTAGCGGTCGATCGGGTTCCAGTACGTCATGACGAGCACCGGCTTCCCGCTGGCCTCGTAGGCCTCCCGGACCGTACGGATGACATCCGCGATCTTGACGCCACCACGCAGGGCGATGTCGTCGGCGGTCTGGATGACGGGCCCGTCGAGCACCGGGTCGCTGTGCGGCAGCCCGACCTCGACGATGTCGGCGCCGCCCTCGAACACGGCCTTGACGGCGTCGATCCCGCCGTCGACGGTCGGGAACCCGGCGGGGAGGTACGCGATGAGCGCGGCCCGCCCCTCGGCCTTGGCACCGGCGAGGGTGTCCGACAGCAGCTGAATGTTCCCGCTCACTTGGCGTCCCCCTCGATCTCGGCGGTGTCGGCCGCGTTCGCGGCGACCTCGGCGTCGGTGTCGTACAGGCCGAAGTACCGGGCGGCGGTGTCCATGTCCTTGTCGCCGCGCCCGGAGAGGTTGACGACGATCAGGCCGTCCTTGCCCAGCTCCTTGCCGACCTCCAGCGCACCGGCCAGCGCGTGCGCGCTCTCGATGGCCGGAATGATGCCCTCGGTGCGCGACAGCAGGCGCAGCGCCTGCATGGCGGCGTCGTCGGTGACCGCGCGGTACTCGGCGCGGCCGGTGTCCTTGAGGTAGGAGTGCTCGGGCCCGATGCCCGGGTAGTCCAGCCCGGCGGAGATGGAATAGGGCTCGGTGATCTGCCCCTCCTCGTCCTGGAGGACGTACGACCGCGACCCGTGCAGGATGCCGGGCTCACCGGCGGTGAGGGTGGCGGCGTGCTCGCCGGTCTCGACACCGTGCCCGCCGGGCTCGCACCCGATGAGGCGGACGGAGGCGTCGGGGATGAAGGCGTGGAAGAGCCCGATGGCGTTGGATCCGCCGCCCACACAGGCGACGGCGGCGTCGGGGAGCCGTCCGGCCTGCTCCAGGAGCTGCCTGCGGGCCTCCACACCGATCACCCGGTGGAAGTCGCGCACCATGGCCGGGAAGGGGTGGGGTCCGGCGACGGTCCCGAACAGGTAGTGCGTGTGGTCGACGTTGGCGACCCAGTCGCGGAACGCCTCGTTGATGGCGTCCTTGAGGGTGCGGCTACCGGACTTCACGGCGATGACCTCAGCGCCGAGCATGCGCATCCGGGCGACGTTGAGGGCCTGGCGCTGGGTGTCGATCTCGCCCATGTAGATGGTGCATTCGAGCCCGAACAGCGCACAGGCGGTCGCGGTGGCGACCCCGTGCTGACCGGCACCGGTCTCGGCGATGACCCGGGTCTTGCCCATCCTCTTGGTGAGGAGGGCCTGGCCGAGCACGTTGTTGATCTTGTGGGACCCGGTGTGGTTCAGGTCCTCCCGCTTGAGGAAGACCCGGGCGCCACCGGCGTGCTCGGCGAACCGGGGCACCTCGGTGAGGGAGCTGGGGCGGCCGGTGTAGTGGACGAGCAGGTCGTCCAGCTCGCGGGCGAACTCCGGGTCGGACTTCGCCTTGTCGTACTCGACGGCGACCTCGTCCACGGCGGCGACGAGGGCCTCCGGGATGAACTTGCCGCCGAACGCGCCGAAGTAGCCTTCGGCGCTTGGGATTTGACCCTCGGGGTCGGGGATGAAGAACTCGCTGGGCATGACTGAACCTCACGGTGAGTTTGTGTTGGGCACTCGTCGCCGTGGGGCGGGGGGTTGTTAGTTGGCTGCGGGCCCGTTGGGGCTTGTCGCGCAGTTCCCCGCGCCCCTGAAAACCCGCCATCGCTGCCCGTTGACCTGCCCAGGCTCGTCACCGATGACGTAGCGGACCCGGCGGCCGTGCACGCGGCGTGCCGGTGCACGGCAGCCACGGGGGCGGCAGCCGCGCGCGAGGCGGGCGTACCTGTCCGTGGGCGTCATGGTGAGAGTCATCGGGGCAAACTCTAGCCGGTGATCAGCCTCGGCCGTGCCGCAATGCCGGGTGCTCGCCGGCCGCCACCAGGTCGGAGACCGCTGTCTTCGGGTCCTTGCCCGTCACCAGGGACTCGCCGACCAGGACGGCGTCGGCGCCCGCGTTGGCGTACGCGATCAGGTCGTGCGGGCCTCGGACGCCCGACTCGGCGATCTTGACGATGCTGTCGGGGATCTCGGGGGCGACCCGCTCGAACGTGGAGCGGTCGACCTCCAGGGTCTTCAGGTTGCGCGCGTTGACACCGATGACCCGGGCCCCCGCGTCCACCGCCCGCTCGACCTCGTCCTCGTCGTGCACCTCGACGAGGGGGGTGAGCCCGATGGACTCGGCGCGCTCGATGAGGGACTCCAGGGCGGGCTGGTCGAGGGCCGCGACGATCAGCAGGGCCAGGTCGGCGCCGTACGCCCGTGCCTCCCACAGCTGGTACGACGTGACGATGAAGTCCTTGCGCAGCACCGGGATGTCCACCCGCGCGCGTACGGCCTCCAGGTCGGCCAGGGAGCCGCCGAAGCGGCGCTGTTCGGTGAGGACGGAGATGACGGCCGCGCCGCCCGCCTCGTAGTCCGCCGCGAGGCCGGCCGGGTCGGCGATGGCCGCGAGCGCGCCCTTGGAGGGGCTGGACCGCTTGACCTCGCAGATGACCTTGACGCCGTCACCGCGCAGGGCGGCGACCCCGTCCTTGGCTGCGGGAGCCTTCGCCGCGCGTTCCTTGAGCTCGTCGAGGCTGACGCGCGCCTGCCGCTCCGCGAGGTCGGCACGGACTCCGTCGATGATCTCGTCGAGCACACTCACGCGAGCGGCCCCCTTCCAGACGGTAGGCGATTGACTGTTCAAGCCATTCACTGCATTGAAGCTGCACAAACTGTCAAAGCTGGTCACTCCGATGGTATCCGGAGGAGGCCATGCCCCTCACATCCGGTTGACACCGGTCCCACTACCTGGACATTCATCATTTGATCAAGGGTGTAGCCAGCCACCGAACGGCAGGTTCCGGACAACCGTGAAGACCAGCACCAACGTCCCCAGGCTCCACAGATGCACCGGCCCGAGATCGATCCGCATCGGCCGTCCGCGCACCGCGCGGACCACCCAGACGGTCCATACGGCGGCGAAGGCCAGGTATCCCGCCACGGCGAGCGCGTTGGCCCCGAGGGCCGTCACCCAGTCCCCGTGCACGAAGGCGTAGGCGCTGCGCAGACCGCCGCAGCCGGGGCAGTACACGCCGGTCAGACGCAGAAGCGGGCAGACGGGGTAGTGCCCGGGTTCGTTGGGGTCGACCGTCCCGACGTACGCGAAGGCCCCGGCGACGGCCGCGAGCACCCCGGCGGGCACGGCCACCCGTCCCAGGACGGCACCGGCGCCCGAGGGCACGCCTTGCTGAGCCCGCTCGGTGTTCACCCCACGCATTCTGCCCCCTGCGGGGCGTACACGCGCGAGAGGCGGCCCCGGCGCTGTCGCCGTGCCGCCCCTCGAAGTCCTGAAACCCACTCCCGTACGGGAGTACGGGGAATCAGCTCTCGGCGCCCGCCGGTTCACGCGTCGACGCGAGCTGCCGGGCCGTCTTCTGCTTGCCGAGGCCCATCGCGGCCATGATCCAGCCGACGACACCGCCGAGGACCACGACCACCATGCCGGCCCAGAAGCCCAGCGGCTCGGCCATCACCATGAAGGCGCCCGCGACGCAGAAGCCGATGATGGAGATGGTGACGCCGGTCCAGGCGGCCAGAGTGTGACCGTGGCTAGTGCCCGCCATGACTTGCTCCTCGTTGCTGAGTTGCTGGTTGTTGAATGCAGGACGTCGTGAGCCGGAAGCTCGTCGTCCATTGTCCCGCACGCGCGTGGGTGCAGAACCCCGGGGGTCACGCCAGCGAGTCGCGCCCCAAAGGGGCGCGGGGAACTGCGCGACCAGCCACAACGAACCCGCAGACAACACACCGCCCTCCCAGCGGAGCGCTACGCCCCGGTGGGATCCTCACCCCGGTCCAGCGCCTTCCAGATCTCCTCGGGCCGATCCGGGTCGACGGCCGCCGCCCGTCGGCGCGGACGCGGCGCACCGCCGCGCTCGTACCGCCCGGACATGGCCGGCCACAGACGGCCGTACCGCAGGGCGAGCAGGCCGGCGAGCATGATCAGCGCGCCGCCGACAGCCGCCGCATACGGCCAGGCCGTGTGGCTGAGGGTGCTCACGGTGGCCGCCGTGTCCCCGCTGGCCTGGGCGGCCTTCTCGTCGAGCGCGGAACTGTCGGAGGCGCCGAGGACGGCCGCGGCGACCGTACCGGCGCCGGACAGCGCGAGCAGGCCGGCGACCAGGAGGCGGCCGGAGCGGCGGACGGCGAAGACGGCGACGAGCGCGGCGAGGCCCACTATCGCCAGGGCCGCGGGCACGCCCGTGACGTCGCTGCCGCTGGCGGTCAGCGGGAAGGCGCCGCCGGCGACCGTCGCGGTGCCCTCCGACCAGCGCTGGCGGGTGGCGAGCAGCGCGACGGCCGCGCCGAGCGCACCGGCCGACAGGGCGACGGCGAGGCTGAGCCGGCCGGCCCGGCCGGGGAGGGGGGCGTCGGAACGCGCGGAAGGTACGGGTACGGCTGTCACGTACCCCACTATCGCCTGAACCCTGGGCGAACCGGCACCCGGGGTTGGCGTGAGAAGCGCCCCATTCGGCCACCCATCGGGCGCCTATGGGCCGAAAACTGCCGGGAAACCGCCTACTGTCCGAGCCGGTTCGCCGTGTGGACGGCGCGCAGGACCGCCGCCGCCTTGTTGCGGCACTCGTTGTCCTCCGCGACCGGGTCGGAGTCGGCGACGACGCCGGCGCCCGCCTGGACGTACGCCGTGCCGTCGCGCAGCAGGGCCGTGCGGATGGCGATGGCGGTGTCGGAGTCGCCCGCGAAGTCGAGGTAGCCGACGGCACCGCCGTACAACCCCCGCCTGGACGGCTCCAGTTCGTCGATGATCTGCATCGCGCGCGGCTTGGGCGCCCCGGAGAGCGTGCCGGCCGGGAAGCAGGCCGTCAGGACGTCGAAGGCGGTGCGGCCCGGCGCCACCCGGCCGGTGACGGTCGAGACGATGTGCATGACGTGCGAGTACCGCTCGACGGACATGAAGTCGACGACCTCGACGGAGCCGGGCTCGCAGACCCGGCCGAGGTCGTTGCGCCCGAGGTCGACGAGCATGAGGTGCTCGGCGCGCTCCTTGGGGTCGGCGAGGAGTTCCTCGGCGAGGGCCTGGTCCTCCTGCGGGGTCGCCCCGCGGTGCCGGGTGCCCGCGATGGGGTGGACCATCGCGCTTCCGTCCTCGACCTTGACGAGGGCCTCGGGGGACGAGCCGACGACGTCGAACCCGTCGAAGCGGAACAGGTACATGTACGGGGACGGGTTGGTGGCCCGCAGGACCCGGTAGACGTCCAGCGCGCTCGCCGTGCACGGGGTTTCGAAGCGCTGGGAGGGGACGACCTGGAAGGCCTCGCCCGCGCGGATGCGCTCCTTGATGTCCTCGACGGCGACCTGGTAGTCGGGGCCGCCCCACAGGGCCGTGTACTCGGGGAGTTCGGAGGGCGGGAGCACGGCGGGCGGCTGGGAGACCGCGCGCGAGAGGTCGGCCTGCATGGCGTCGAGCCGGGCCACGGCGTCCGCGTAGGCCTCGTCGACGCCCGTGTCGAGGTCGTTGTGGTTGATCGCGTTGGCGATCAGCAGGACCGAGCCCTCCCAGTGGTCCATGACGGCCAGGTCGCTGGTGAGCAGCATGGTCAGCTCGGGCAGCTGGAGGTCGTCGCGCTCGCCGGGGCCGATCTTCTCCAGGCGGCGCACGATGTCGTACCCGAGGTAGCCGACCATGCCCCCGGTGAAGGGCGGCAGTCCCTCCTGGTGGGGCGTGTGG
Source organism: Streptomyces sp. NPDC000878 (assembly GCF_053599695.1). Classification (NCBI taxonomy): domain Bacteria; kingdom Bacillati; phylum Actinomycetota; class Actinomycetes; order Kitasatosporales; family Streptomycetaceae; genus Streptomyces; species Streptomyces sp. NPDC000878. Next base: position 31,048 of record NZ_JBSFMT010000033.1, read on the forward strand.
AGGGCCTCGATGGTGGCGCGCAGGGCGGCGAGCGGGTCGCCGTCGACGGGGACGCCGACGGGCGGGGTGCCGAGCCAGTGGGCCTCGCCGTCGCGGGCGGTGAGGGTGGCGCTGGAGCGGACGCCGACGAAGGAGTAGCGGGACCAGGAGAGACCGTTCTCGGCGGACTCCAGCAGGAACGTGCCGGGGCGTTCGGCGGCGAGCTTGCGGTAGAGCGCGACCGGGGTGTCGCCGTCGACGAGGAGCTTGCGGGTGACGGGGATGACGCGCCGGTCGGTGGCCAGCTTGCGGAAGGTCTCGAGGTCCATGGCGGCTGACCTTACTGACCCTGCGGGAGTACGCCGGAATCGGCGTCCTCGAACGACACGTCGAGCAGGACGTCGGCGTCGAAGCAGGTCCGCGCGCCGGTGTGGCAGGCGGCGCCCACCTGGTCGACCCTGACGAGCACGGTGTCGGCGTCGCAGTCGAGGGCGACGGACTTCACGTGCTGGAAGTGGCCGGAGGTGTCGCCCTTGACCCAGTACTCCTGGCGGCTGCGCGACCAGTAGGTACAGCGGCCGGTGGTCAGGGTGCGGTGCAGCGCCTCGTCGTCCATCCAGCCGAGCATGAGCACCTCACCGGTGTCGTACTGCTGGGCGATGGCGGGAACGAGCCCGTCGGGGCCGCGCTTGAGGCGCGCGGCGATCTCCGGGGCCAGGGGGCTGGGGGCGCCGGTCCTGCTGGGCGGGGGCGTGCTGCTGGTCATGGGGCTATTGTGCCGCGCCCCACTGACAGTCCCCCGGGATGTCCACTGGGCGGACCTTGTGGACGGTCGTAGGCTTGCTGACATGTCGACCCATGCGAAGCGTGAACGACTTCTCCTCGCCGACCTGTTGGAAACGACGGGTCCGGACGCCCCCACCCTGTGCGAGGGCTGGCACACCCGTGACCTCGCCGCGCACGTGGTGGTGCGCGAGCGCCGCGCGGACGCCGCCGGAGGAACCTGGATCAAACAGCTCGCTCCTCGTCTGGAGCGGGTGATGGCCGAATTCGCCGAGAAGCCCTACGAAGAGCTGATCCAGCTGATCCGTACGGGCCCACCGCGTTTCTCGCCGTTCTCCCTGAAGCAGATCGACGAGGCGGCGAACACGATCGAGTTCTACGTCCACACCGAGGACGTACGCCGCGCACAGCCCGACTGGACACCCCGCGAGCTGGACCCGGTCTTCCAGGACGCCCTCTGGTCCCGCCTGGAACGCACAGCCCGCCTGACGGGCCGCGGCGCCCCGACGGGCCTGGTCCTACGCCGCCCGGACGGCCGCACAGCGGTGGCCCACCGCGGCGTCCCGGTGGTCACGGTGACAGGCGAACCGTCGGAGCTGCTCCTGTTCGCCTACGGCCGCCAGAACGCCGCAGACGTGGAGCTGGAGGGCGACAAAGAAGCGATCACCAAGCTCCACGAATCAAAGCAACTGGGCATCTGAGACGCGCCCTGTTTTTAGGGGCGCGAGGAACTGCGCGACCAGCCACGACGGACCCGCAGTCAAAAAACCACGCGTCACCGAACAGGATGCCCAGCCTCCCGCAACACATCCTTCACCTGCCCGATCCGAAGATCCCCGAAGTGAAAGACGGAGGCGGCCAGGACGGCGTCGGCCCCCGCCGCGACAGCCGGCGGGAAGTCGGCCAACCGCCCCGCTCCCCCACTGGCGATCAACGGCACGCGCACATGCTTGCGCACAGCCTCGATCATCTCGATGTCGTACCCGTCCTTCGTCCCGTCCGCGTCCATCGAGTTGAGCAGAATCTCCCCGGCGCCCAGTTCAGCGGCCTGGTGAGCCCACTCCACCGCGTCGATACCGGTGCCGCGCCGCCCCCCATGGGTGGTGACCTCGAAGGACCCGTACGAGCTGTTGCGGGAAGGGGTGCGCCGCGCGTCCACGGACAGCACCAGCACCTGCCGCCCGAACCGCTCCGCGATCTCCCGGATCAGCTCCGGACGCGCGATGGCGGCCGTGTTGACGCCCACCTTGTCCGCCCCGGCCCGCAGCAGCTTGTCGACGTCCTCGGCCGCGCGTACCCCGCCGCCCACGGTGAGCGGGATGAACACCTGCTCGGCGGTGCGCCGGACCACGTCGTAGGTGGTCTCGCGGTTGCCCGACGAGGCGGTGATGTCCAGGAACGTCAGTTCGTCGGCGCCCTCGGCGTCGTACACCTTGGCCATCTCGACGGGGTCGCCCGCGTCGCGCAGGTTCTGGAAGTTGACGCCCTTGACGACCCGGCCGTTGTCGACGTCCAGGCAGGGGATGACTCGTACGGCAAGGGTCATGCTGCGGTCTCTCCGTCTCCTCCGCCGGGGCGGTACGCCTCCACCTCGACCTCGACGACCAGGCTGGGGTCCACGAGACCGGAGACGATGATCATCGATGCGGCGGGCCGGACGGCGTCGAACAGCTCCTTGTGGGCGCGTCCGACGTCGTCCACGTCCCGCGCGTGGGTGATGTACATGCGCGTACGCACGACGTGGTCACGGCCGAGCCCGAGCTGCTCCAGCGCCGCGAACGCGACGTTGAAGGAGTTGACCGCCTGCTCGTACGGTCCGCCTCCGGCGATCTCGCCGTCGACGATGGACGTGCAGCCTGAGACCAGCACCAGGCCGTTGGGCAGCTCCACCGCGCGGGAGTAGCCGAAGGCATCCTCCCAGGGGGCACCGGTCGTGACACGCCGTACGTCGCTCACTTGGCCACCGCCTCCAGGGCCTCTTCCAGGGTGAACGCCTTCGCGTAGAGGGCCTTCCCGACGATGGAGCCCTCGACGCCGAGCGGCACCAGCTCGGCGATGGCACGGAGGTCGTCCAGGGAGGACACGCCGCCGGAGGCCACGACCGGGCGGTCGGTCGCCGCGCAGACGTTGCGCAGCAGCTCCAGGTTGGGGCCCTGGAGCGTGCCGTCCTTGGCGATGTCGGTCACGACATAGCGCGCGCAGCCCTCGCCGTTGAGCCGCTCCAGCGTCTCGTAGAGGTCGCCGCCGTCCCGGGTCCAGCCGCGTCCGCGGAGGGTGGTTCCGCGGACGTCCAGGCCGACCGCGATCTTGTCGCCGTGCTCGGCGATGACCTTGGCGACCCACTCCGGGGTCTCCAGGGCGGCCGTACCGAGGTTCACGCGCGTGCAGCCCGTCGCCAGGGCGGCGGCCAGCGTGTCGTCGTCGCGGATGCCGCCGGACAGCTCCACCTTGATGTCCATCGCGCCGGCGACCTCGGCGATCAGCTTGCGGTTGTCGCCGGTGCCGAAGGCCGCGTCCAGGTCGACCAGGTGCAGCCACTCGGCGCCCGAGCGCTGCCAGGCGAGGGCGGCCTCCAGGGGGGAGCCGTACGAGGTCTCCGTGCCGGACTCGCCGTGCACGAGGCGGACGGCCTGGCCGTCGCGGACGTCGACGGCGGGGAGGAGTTCGAGCTTCGAGGGCATCAGAGGGTTCCGATCCAGTTGTTCAGCAGCTGCGCTCCGGCGTCGCCGGACTTCTCGGGGTGGAACTGGGTGGCCCACAGGGCGCCGTTCTCCACGGCGGCCACGAAGGGCTTGCCGTGTGTCGACCAGGTGACCCCGGGGGCGCGCATCAGCGGGTTCGTGATCTCCAGGGACCAGTCGTGGACGGCGTACGAGTGGACGAAGTAGAAGCGCGCGTCGGCGTCCAGGCCCGCGAAGAGCTGGGAGTCCGCCGGGGCGTCGACGGTGTTCCAGCCCATGTGGGGCACGATGTCGGCCTGGAGCGGCTCGACCGAACCGGGCCACTCGTCGAGGCCCTCGGTCTCGACGCCGTGCTCGATCCCGCGCGCGAACAGGATCTGCATGCCCACGCAGATGCCCATCACGGGACGCCCGCCGGCCAACCGGCGCCCGACGATCCAGTCGCCGCGCGCCTCCTTGAGGCCCCGCATACAGGCGGCGAAGGCGCCGACGCCCGGCACCAGCAGCCCGTCCGCGTTCATGGCCTTGTCGAAGTCACGCGTTATCTCGACGTCGGCACCCGCGCGCGCGAGAGCGCGTTCGGCGGACCGGACATTGCCGAAGCCGTAGTCGAAGACGACCACTCGTTGCCGTTTCTTGCCGGAGCTACTCAATTCCAGACCTCCAGCCTCAGCACGCCGGCGACGAGACACATCCCGGCGCCTATCGACAGCAACACGATGAGGCTCGCGGGCATCTTCTGCTTGGCGAAGGAGTAGACCCCGCCGGCCAGGAAGAGCCCGACGACGATCAGTACGGTGGAGAGGCCGCTCATGGCTTACAGGGCGCCCTTCGTGGAGGGGAGGATGCCCACCGCGCGCGGGTCGCGCTCCGAGGCGTACCGCAGTGCCCGCGCGAGGGCCTTGAACTGGCACTCCACGATGTGGTGGGCGTTGCGTCCATAGGGCACGTGCACGTGCAGGGCGATCTGGGCCTGGGCGACGAAGGACTCCAGGATGTGCCGGGTCATCGTGGTGTCGTACTCGCCGATCATCGGCGCCATCTTCTCGGGCTCGGTGTGCACGAGGTAGGGGCGGCCGGACAGGTCGACGGTGACCTGGGCGAGGGACTCGTCCAGGGGGACCGTGCAGTTGCCGAAGCGGTAGATGCCCACCTTGTCGCCGAGGGCCTGCTTGAAGGCGGCGCCGAGGGCGAGGGCGGTGTCCTCGATGGTGTGGTGCGAGTCGATGTGCAGGTCGCCCTCGGTCTTCACGGTCAGGTCGAACAGACCGTGCCGGCCGAGCTGGTCGAGCATGTGGTCGTAGAAGCCGACACCCGTCGACACCTCGACCTTGCCGGTGCCGTCGAGGTCGATCTCGACGAGGACCGACGTCTCCTTGGTGGTGCGCTCCACGCGTCCGACGCGGCTCATGACTCGTCCTGCTCCTTCTTCAGTTCACGTACCGCGTCGAGGAACGCGTCGTTTTCGGCGGGGGTTCCGGCGCTGACCCGCAGCCATCCCGGTACGCCGTTGTCCCGGACCAGGACGCCCTGGTCGAGGATGTACTGCCAGGCGGTGTGCGAGTCGGCGAAGGTGCCGAACTGCACGAAGTTGGCGTCGGAGTCGGTGACGTCGAACCCGATGGCGCGCAGTTCGGCGACCAGCCGGTCCCGCTCGGCCTTCAGCTGCTCGACGTACTTCAGCAGCGTGTCGGTGTGCTCCAGAGCGGCCAGGGCGGTCGCCTGGGCCACGGCCGACAGGTGGTAGGGCAGCCGTACGAGCTGTACGGCGTCGACGACGGCCGGGTGCGCGGCGAGATAGCCGAGGCGCAGGCCCGCCGCCCCGAACGCCTTGGACATGGTCCGCGAGACGACGAGATTCGGCCGACCTTCGATGAGGGGCAGCAGCGAGTCGCCGTGGCTGAACTCGATGTACGCCTCGTCGACCACGACCATCGACGGCTTGGCGGCCTGCGCGGCCTCGTACAGCGCGAGGACCGTCCCGCGCGGGACCGCGTTCCCGGTCGGGTTGTTGGGCGTGGTGATGAACACGACGTCCGGCCTGTGCTCGGCGATGGCCTGCTCGGCCGCCGCGCGATCGATCGTGAAGTCGGCGTTCCGGGGGCCGGAGATCCAGCCGGTGCCCGTCCCGCGCGCGATGAGGCCGTGCATCGAGTACGAGGGCTCGAAGCCGATCGCGGTACGCCCGGGTCCGCCGAAGGTCTGCAGCAGCTGCTGGATGACCTCGTTGGAGCCGTTGGCGGCCCACACGTTGGCGAGGCCGACCTCGTGCCCGGAGGTGTCCGTCAGGTACTTGGCGAGCTGCGTACGCAGCTCCACGGCGTCCCGGTCGGGGTAGCGGTTGAGGTTCCGGGCCGCCTCGCGCACCCGCTCGGCGATCCGCTCGACGAGCGCTTCGGGCAGCGGGTAAGGGTTCTCGTTGGTGTTCAGCCGTACGGGGACGTCGAGCTGGGGCGCGCCGTACGGCGACTTGCCGCGCAGCTCGTCCCGTACGGGGAGATCGTCGATGCCAGTCACTTGCTTCCGGGTACCTTCCAACCGAACCGAGCCTTGATCGCCGCCCCGTGGGCCGGCAGGTCCTCCGCCTCCGCCAGCGTCACCACGTGCTGCGCCACGTCGGCCAGCGCGTCCCGCGTGTAGTCGACGATGTGGATGCCGCGCAGGAAGGACTGGACGGAGAGACCGGAGGAGTGGCAGGCGCAGCCGCCGGTCGGCAGGACGTGGTTGGAGCCGGCCGCGTAGTCGCCCAGGGACACGGGTGCCCAGGGGCCGATGAAGATCGCGCCCGCGTTGCGCACCCGGTCGGCCACCGCGACGGCGTCGGCCGTCTGGATCTCCAGGTGCTCCGCGCCGTACGCGTCGACGACCCTCAGGCCCTCGTCGATGCCGTCGACGAGGACGATCGCTGACTGCCTGCCGTTGAGGGCCGGGACGATCCGGTCCTCGATGTGCTTGGAGGCCGCGACCTGGGGCTCCAGCTCCTTCTCGACCGCGTCCGCGAGCGCGACGGAGTCCGTGACCAGGACGGCGGCGGCCAGCGGGTCGTGCTCGGCCTGGCTGATCAGGTCGGCGGCGACGTGCACCGGGTCGGCGGTGTCGTCCGCGAGGACCGCGATCTCGGTGGGTCCGGCCTCCGAGTCGATGCCGATCTTGCCGGTGAAGAAGCGCTTGGCGGCGACGACCCAGATGTTGCCGGGGCCGGTCACCATGTTGGCGGGCGGGCAGGACTCGGTGCCGTACGCGAACATCGCGACGGCGGTGGCGCCACCGGCCGCGTACACCTCGTCGACGCCGAGCAGCGCGCAGGCGGCGAGGATGGTGGGGTGCGGCAGCCCGTCGAACTCGGCCTGCGCCGGGGAGGCGAGGGCGATCGACTCGACCCCGGCCTCCTGCGCGGGCACGACGTTCATGATCACGGAGGACGGGTACACGGACCGGCCGCCGGGTGCGTAGAGCCCGACGCGGTCCACCGGGACCCACTTCTCGGTGACCGTGCCGCCGGGCGCGACCTGGGTCGTGTGCGTCGTACGGCGCTGCTCGCGGTGGACGAGACGGGCGCGGCGGATGGACTCCTCCAGGGCCGCGCGGACGGCCGGGTCGAGCGCCTCCAGCGCGTCGGCGATCGCGCGCGCGGGGACCCGTACGGATTCCAGCCGCACCCCGTCGAACTTCTCGGCGAAGTCGATCAGCGCCGCGTCGCCCCGATGATGCACGGCCTCGCAGATCGGACGCACCTTCTCCAGGGCGGCCGAGACGTCGAAGTCGGCTCGGGGCAGCAGGTCGCGCAGGGCGGGTCCCTCGGGGAGGGCGTCGCCGCGCAGATCGATTCGGGAGATCACGTGAGCAATTCTCTCAGACGCGGATTGGGCGCCGTCCGCGCGTATCAGTGGCTGATACAGAGCGTTGCGGTTCGCGCTGGAGGAACCCGACGCGAAATCCTCGGGAACTTGGAAGATCACCTTCACGTTTTGAGTTCAGAGAGTTACTGAGCGGGCAGAACGGCTGTACGAAACTCGCAGGTAACACTTGGTGGCACGGGGAGGAGTGGGAAAACGTCGTGACCGAGGGTGACGGCAACCGCACGGGGGGCACGGGGAACACGGGGGATCCGCCGGAGGGTCTGAGCGCTGCCGAGGTCGGCATGTGGCAGGCCTTCCGCAACGGCAGTGTGTACGACCTGAGCAGTGGCGACACGGTCGTCGACGATCCGCACGGCGGCCACCCGTGGGGCGCCGACCGGACCGTGCGGGCCCGCATCGTGTGCTGGCTGCTCCTGGACGGCCCGCCCGCGCTCGCCGGGCGCGTGTCGTCCCTCAAGCTCACCGGCCTGCAGATCAGCGGCACGCTGGACCTGGCGGGCGGCACGGTGGTGCCGTACGTCGAGCTGAAGGCCTGCCGCTTCGAGAAAGAGGTCCTGCTGCCGGAGGCCCGCTTCACGACCGTACGGCTGGTGAACTGCTCGGTGCCCCGCCTTGAGGCGGCCCGGGTGCACACCGAGGGCGATCTGCACCTCCCCCGCTGCCGCTTCCACAACGGCGCGCGGCTCACCGACGCGCACATCGGTACGGATCTGCTGCTCAACCAGGCCGTCGTCTACCGGGACCGGCGCGGGCGCTCGATCGCCGGGGACGGCATGAGCGTCGGCCAGGACCTCCAGGCCGAGATGCTGGAGTCGCACGGCGAGCTGAGCCTGCGCGGGGCGACGATCGGCGTCTCGCTGAGCCTGCGCGGCAGCCGGCTCGCCAACCCGTACGGGCGCCTCGCGCTCAACGCCCCCCAGCTGACCGTGGGCCGCACGCTGTACATGACGCCCGCGAGCGCCTGGAACCCGAGCCTGACCAGCGGCACGACCCCCGCGCGCGGGACCCGCATCCAGCGCTTCGAGTGCCAGGGCGGAATCCGGCTGGACGACGGCCGGTTCGGCGACTCCGTCGACCTGGAGCGGGCCCGCCTGAACTTCACCGACGAGCAGGAGCTGTCGCTGCGCCGGGTGCAGACGCCCGAGCTGCGCTTCCTCGGGGAGCGGCCGGAGCGCGGCAAGGTGGTGCTGTCGGGCGCGAAGGTCGTCAACCTCGTGGACCGGGCGGGCAGTTGGCCGGGACCGGGCAACCTGCACATGGGCGGCTTCGGGTACGAGAACCTCGTACCGCAGGGGCCGTTCCCGCCGGCGGAGCGGCTGGCGTGGGTGGCGGCGGCGACCGCCGAGTACAGCCCGGAGCCGTACGAGCGGCTGGCCACCGTGATGCGCAACGGCGGCGAGGACGAGGACGCGCGCGAGGTGCTGCTCGCCAAGCAGCGCCGGCGCCGCGAGACCCTGCCGCCGGCGGCGAAGCTGTGGGGGTACGTGCAGGACTGGACGGTCGCCTACGGGTACCGGCCCGGCCGGGCCGCCGTATGGATGGCGGTGCTGTGGGCGGCGACTTCGGTGGCGTTCGCGCACGCGAGTCATCCGCCGCTGAAGAGCGGGGAGCACCCGCCGTGGAACCCGTCCCTCTTCGCCCTCGACCTACTGCTGCCGGTGATCGACCTGGGCCAGGTCGGCTTCTGGCAGCTGCGCGGCGGCTGGCAGTGGCTGGCCGCGGCGATCATCATGGTCGGCTGGATCCTGGCGACGACGGTGGCGGCGGGGGCGACGCGGACGCTGCGCAGAAGCTGAGCCGCATTCATCTTTTGCCATTCCTTGACCGTCGGCCGTACAACTAAAAACAGGGTGCGCGTTTGGTCTGGCGCGGTTCCGACCTGCGCCTTTCAATGGTCGACACCATGGCTTCGCTGCGTGCGTTCCTCCGTGCCACCCGGGCGGAACGGAACACTCCGCCGTCTCCACGCCTCGCCACCGCCGGACTGCCCGCCGACGACGAGGTACTGCTCGACGCGCCCGACGCCCGGCTCGGCCCCGCGCTGGTCGCGGCGGGCCGCGGCGAGTACGGACCCGCGGCCGACCTGCTGGCCGCCACCCGTGCCACGGCCGACTGGGAGAACCGCGACCGGTACGTGGTCCGGCTGGCCGCGTTCGCGCACTCCCGCGCCGAGTGGTTCACGTCCTGGCGCGCCGCCGCCCCGCACGACCCGGACGCGCTGCTGGTCGCGGCCGAACTGGCGGTGGCCCGCGCCTGGGAGTCCCCGGCCCGGGCCGAACTCCTCCACCAGACCGGCCCGTTGGTCGAGTCGGCCGCGGCGGGCGACCCGCGCGACCCGGTGCCCTGGCGCATCGCACTGGACCGTGCCCGGGGCAGCGACGCGGGCCACGACGAGTTCGAACGGCTCTGGGGCGAGGCCGTACGCCGCTCCCCGCACCACTACGGCTGCCATGTCGCGGCGCTCCAGTACCTGTCCTCTGGCCCCTTCCGGACCTCGGGCGGGCGGGCCTCGGGCGGGCGCGGCTCGCACCGTGAGTGCCTCGACTTCGCCGAGTGGGCCGCACAGGACGCCCCGCCCGGCGCGCTCGTCCAGGCGCTGCCCCTGCGCGCGGCCTTCGCCTGTCTGACCGAGGGCGACGGCAGGGCGGTGGTGGACCGGACCCGCCTGGACGCGGCGGCCGACACGGCGATCGCCCTGTCGGCGACGCTCCCGGCGGCAGCACCGGGTCCTGCCGAGCTGCGCAACCTGCTCACGTACGTCCTGATCGCACTGAACCGCTGGCAGGACGCACTGCTGCAACTACGTCTGACCGGCCCGTACGCCTCGTCGTTCCCCTGGGACCGGTTCTCGGACGACCCCCTCGGCAGGTTCCTCGAAGCACGCGAGGAGATCCGCCGGAACGCGCCCGCCGCCCGCTGTGCGGCCTGCGCCGGTCATCCACGGAGTGAGCACGGCGGACGCGCACACTCCGGCGACCATTAGGCTTTCCCGTCGTGACCACCGTCCGGCTGCCACTCTTCCCGCTCAACTCGGTACTGTTCCCGGGACTCGTCCTCCCGCTGAACATCTTCGAGGAGCGTTATCGCGCCATGATGCGCGAACTCCTGAAGACCCCCGAGGACGAACCGCGCCGGTTCGCCGTCGTGACGATCCGGGACGGCCACGAGGTGGCGCCCAGCGCGCAGGGCATGCCCGACGGGACGCCAGTGCCCGAACGCGGGCCCGCGGCGGGCTTCGGCGACGACCCGCTCAAGGCGTTCCACTCCGTGGGCTGCGTGGCCGACGCGGCGACGATCAGGGAACGCGCGGACGGCACCTTCGAGGTCCTGGCCACCGGCACGACCCGGGTCCGGCTGGTGTCGGTGGACGCGTCGGGCGCGTTCCTGACGGCGGAACTGGAGGAGCTGGAGGAATCCCCCGGCGACGAGGCGGGCGCGCTGGCAGAGGGCGTCCTGAGGGCCTTCCGCCAGTACCAGAAGCGCCTGGCGGGCGCACGCGAACGCTCTCTGGCGACGGGCGCCGAACTCCCCGACGAACCGGCGGTGGTGTCGTATCTGGTGGCGGCGGCGATGATGCTGGACACCCCGTCCAAGCAGCGCCTGCTCCAGGCCCCGGACACGGCGTCCCGCCTCCGCGAGGAACTGACGCTCCTGCGCACGGAGACGGCGATCATCCGCAACCTCCCGTCCCTGCCGGCGTCGGAACTGACACGCGGCCCGACGAGCCTCAACTGACGGGGAGCAGGATCCGGACATGGCGAAGAAGCCGAAAAGGCAGCAACAGCAACAGTCGGGCGGCACACCGGCGACGGTGGCACTGACGACGGCGGGCGTCCCGTACACGGTGCACGCGTACGAGCACGACCCCGCGCATCCCTCGTACGGCGAGGAGGCCGCCGAGGCGATGGGGGTGTCGCCGGAGCGTGTCTTCAAGACGCTGGTGGCGGACGTGGACGGGGTCCTGACGGTCGCGGTGGTCCCGGTGGCCGGCCAGCTGGACCTGAAAGCACTGGCAACAGCGGTATCAGGCAAACGAGCATCAATGGCCGACCCCACCCTGGCGGAACGCACGACGGGCTACGTCCGGGGCGGCATCTCCCCGCTGGGCCAGCGCAAGAAGCTCCGCACGGTCCTGGACACCTCGGCGGAGGCCCACGACACGATCTGCGTCTCGGCGGGCCGCCGGGGCCTCGAGGTAGAACTCTCCCCCACGGACCTCACCACCCTCACCCAGGCGGTACGAGCCCCGATCGCCCGCGCGTAACCCCTCGACGAAGTCCCCCTGCCGGACTAAGCAGGATGGACATGTCGAAAAAAACACGCAAGCGCAAGTGGCGTACGAAGAAGGGCCGCTCGAACCACGGCCACCGCCCGGCGTAGACCCCGGCCAACCTTTCCCCCCATCCCTGGGGGCTGCGCCCCCAGACCCCCGCTACGGCCCTGAACGGGCCTTGTCCTCAAACGCCGGACGGGCTGGGTAGTCAGCCCGTCCGGCGTTTGAGGACGAGGCCGTTCAGGCCGAAGGGGGGTCTGGGGGCGCAGCCCCCGAGGGATGGGACAGGTAGGGGCGGCGGGGGCGAGGAAAGTGGCCTGGCGGCGCTACACCCCGGACGGCTGCGCCGCCCGTAACCGCTCTCGCACCCGGTCCGCGTCCACGTGGCCCAGTTGGTCCAGGAGGTCCAGGGCGGACCGCCAGCAACTCGCCGCCTCCGTGCGGTCGCCGAGGGCCAGGTGGGACTCGGCCAAGTGGTCCAGGCTCTCCGCGATCTCGCCCAGGTCACCCCGCTCGCGGCGCATACGCAGGGCGTGGGTGAGGCACACCATCGCCTCCTGGTGGTCGCCCAGGTGGTGGTGGGCGTAGCCCAGGGTGTCCCAGGTGGCGCCCTCGCCGTCGCGGTCGCCCAACTCCTGGAGGATGCGCAGGGATTGGCGGCAGTAGGCGACAGCCTGCTGGTGGTCGCCCAGGTACGAGTGGTGCCAGGCGACCTGGTTCAGGACGCGGCCCTGGCCGATCCGGTGCCCGGCGCCCTGGAACAGGCCCAGCGCCTGCTCGGCGAGGTCCAGCGCCTCCGCGTGCCGGTCGAGGCGGCCGAGCACCGTACTCATGTTGCGCAGCACCTGCGCCTGCCCCACCGGGTCGCCGAGTTCGCGGGCGAGACTCAGCGCCCGGCGCAGATGCACGAGGGCGTCCTCGTGCCGGCCCTGCCGGGAGCGGACCCGGGCGAGGTTGCGCCGGGTCCGCGCCTCGCCGACGAGGTCACCGGACCGCCGGGTCGCGTCCAGCGCCTGCTGGTGCGTGGTGACCCACTCCTGCCAGTGGCCGGCCAGGTCGAAGAACGCCACCATCGTCCAGGCCAGTTGCCAGGCGTGGGTCTCGAAGCCGGCCCTGGCCGCCCGGCGTACCGCCGCCGTCAGGTTGGGCAGTTCGGCGGTGAACCAGGCCGACGCGTGTGCCGGGCCGGTCAGTTCCTCCGGTGCGGCGGCGTCCGGGCCCGGGGGCTTCAGCGGGATCGGGTCGCGATACCAGCTGAGGATCTCGGACGCCGTGGCCGCCGTACGGAGACAGTGGTCGAGGAGGCGGTCCAGCGCGGCGCGTCTGTCGGGCTCCGGATCGTGTTCGTGGGTCAGTTCCGTGGCGTACGCGCGAAGCAGGTCGTGGAGGGTGTAGCGGCCGGGCGCATGCTGGTTCAGGAGGTGCGCCCGGGTCAGTTCGGCCAGGTGCGGGCGTACCCGCTCGGGTCTCAGACCGGTCAGGCCGGCCGCCGCCGGGGCGGTGATGTCCGGGCCGGGGTACAGTCCGAGGAGGCGGAAGAGGCGGGCGGCTGCGGGGCTCAGGCGCTGGTACGACCAGGAGAACACCGCCCGTACGTCCGTCGCGGGGTCGTCGTCCGTGAAGGGGTCCAGCCCCGTGCCGGCGCCCGTACCCGTACCCGTACCCGTGTCCGCACCCATTCCCGTATCCATGCCCATGCCCATGCCACGTAGTTCGTTCGCGAACTCCGTCAGGCGGAAATGGGGGTCGGTGGCCGCGCGGGCGGCCACGATCGACAGGGCGAGGGGGAGACGGGCGCAGCGGTTGATGATCTCCGTGACCGCCTGGGGGTCCTCGGCCAGGCGGGCGGGGCCGAGCCGGTGGGCGAGGAGTTCCCTGGCCTCGGTCATGGTCAGCAGGTCGACGCGGAGCGGGTGGGCGCCGTCGGAGGCGACGAGGCCGGTGAGCTGGTTGCGGCTGGTCACCAGGGCCAGACAGCCGGGGGCGCCGGGCAGCAGCGGTCTGACCTGTTCGGCGTCGCGGGCGTTGTCCAGCAGGACGAGCAGTCGTTTGCCCGCGCAAAGGCTCCGGTACAGGCCGAACTGGGCCTCGACGCCCTGCGGGACCCGCTCGGCGGGCACCTCGAAGGCGTCCAGGAACACCCGTACCGCCTCCGCCGACGTCATCACCGCCCCGGTCGGATGGAAGCCGCGCAGGTTCACGTACAGCTGCCCGTCGGGGAACCGGGCGGCCACCCGCGACGCCCAGTGCACGGCGAGGGCCGTCTTGCCGACGCCCGCGGTGCCCGCGATGGCGGAGATGACGACCGCGCCGGTCGCGGGAAGTTGATCCGCCTCGCCCTCCAACAGTGCGTCCAGCATGCCCAGTTGTTCGGTGCGGCCGGTGAATCCCGGGTGCGCGGGCGGGAGTTGCGCCGGTATGGACTTCACCCCCGGTATCGGCGTCGCCTCCGGGGTCGGCTTCGTGTCCGAGTGCGGCTGCTGCGACCGTTCGGGCGGCTGCGACGACGCGTCCGGGATGCCCGTCGCCGCCCGCTGGAACTCCTCAAGGTCCGTTCCCGTCAAGGCCAGCGCCTCCGCCAGCCGTCGTACGGTGGCGGGTCTCGGGTGTTCGATACGGCCCGTCTCGACATGGCAGATCGTGCGCACGCTGACGCCCGCCCGTTCCGCCAACTCCTCCTGCGTGAGCCCCAGTCGACGCCGTCGCTCGCGCAGCACCCCACCCAGCATCGGTAACCCCCCTGGCCCCCGCTGTCTGGTCGCCCCCACCCTCCCCCTCTCCGCCCCCGTCCGGCGAGTGCGCATCCGGCCACTTGCCGGGCCGATTACCGGTCAGTTGCCGGTCAGTTGCGTGCTGCGTTCCTGGTTGCGCCGGGGTCCCGCTGCGACTGTTTGCGTACGTCATCGCGCCACCTCCCAGGAGGAAAAATGAGCACAGTGTCGAAGCCTCCTGCGGCCGGACCGTGTCCGACCTGGACAGCAGGTCGTGGCCGAGGCAGACGTCGGGCGTCAGCGCCAACCAGCGCAGCGGCTCCAGCACGAGCTGTGGGGTCACCGGCTACGCCGACAACCAGAACGTCCTCGACTACCACTGCTACACCGTCAGCTCCAGCGGCTCCACCTGGACCTACCTCAGGAACGACACCGACGGAACGTACGGGTGGGTGAGCGACTCCCTCCTGCCCGACAACGGCTCCCTCGTCTACTGCGGCTTCTGACCGGAGGCCGACTGCGGCCTCACGCCCGCGGATACCGCGTGAGCCACCCCGGAGAGGACCCCGCCGGACCGTGCAGGGCCGGCCCCTGGGTCATCTCCATCGCGAAGTCGTCCGCGAGGACCAGCATCGTCGGACGCCCCTCCAGCTCCGCCAGCCAGCCGGGCGGCAGGGCCGTCTCGCCGTGCAGGGCGCCGAGCAGGCCGCCGGTCAGGGCGCCCGTCACGGCCGACTGACCGCTGTGGTTGACCGAGAGGGCGAGGCCGTGGCGGACGTCCTCGCCGACCAGCGCGCAGTACACCGCCACAGACAGGAGGCCCTCCGCCGTGCCGGCGCCGGCCAGGTCGTCAACCCGCGCGGGGGTCGGGATGCCCTGGCGTACGGCGCCCAGGGCACGTTGGAGGGCCTCCGCCACCGGTTGGTGGCCCGGTCGGGCCGACAGCAGGGCGAGGGACCGCTGCACGGCCGCGTCCATGCCCTCGCCGCGCGCCAGACCGTGCACGATCACGGCGTACGCGCCCGCCGCCAGGTAGCCGATCGGGTGGCCGTGGGTCTGCGCGGCGCACTCCACCGCCAGCTGCATCACGAGCTGCGGCTCCCAGCCGACCAGGAGCCCGAACGGGCCCGACCGGGCCGCCGCCTCCGCGCCCGCCTCGCCGGGGTTCTTGGGCGCGTCCAGGGTGCCCATCGTCTCGTCGCCGAGGCCGAGGAGGCAGGCGAGGGACGGGTCGCGGCGGGCGTACAGCCACTCCTCGTGGGCCAGCCAGCCGTCCTCCTTGCGGCGTTCGTCGGGGCCCCAGTCGCTCTGGGTGGCCGCCCAGCGGCGGTAGGCGCGGTGCAGGTCGGTCGGCGGGTGCCAGGCGCCCGTGTCGCGGCGCACCTGGGCGCGGATCAGGCCGTCCAGGGTGAAGAGGGTGAGCTGGGTGAGGTCGGTGATCGCGCCGCGTCTGCCGTACGTGAAGGCCAGGTCGGCGAGGCCCTCCGCGCCGTACGCCTCGTGGATGGAGGCGAGGGTGAGTCCGTCGAGCGGGGTGCCCAGGGCGTCGCCGAGGGCCGCGCCGAGCAGCGTGCCGCGGACCCGGCTGCGGAAGTCCTGCTGTTCCGAGCGGCCCCAGATGGCGCCGGACGCGGCACCGGTCATACCCCCGGATGTCATCACGCCCACCTCGGGCCTCCCTCACAGCACGTTCGTACGATCGACAGCTCAGCACTGTAATCGACCGGGAACGGTCTGTTCAGGGGCCTGATTGGTATGCGGAATGTGACATGAGTGGGCATGAGAGCGCACTAGTGATCCCGACTGATCACCAATTCGACAGCCGATCACCAACCCCCACACCCTCCCCATGCCATCCCCACATGCCCTCGCATATCCCCTACGCATGCATTACGTCGCCTTCACGCGGCGTACCGCCGCCTGATCCGCTCCCCCGCCTCCCGGACCCGTGCCAGCCGTACGGCGATCCGCTCGCCGTCCGCCGGCGGCACGTCCGGGGCCGCCGCCAGCTCGCCCAGCAGGTCGGCCAGCCAGGCCACGTCGGCCCACTCCCGTGTCCCCGTGAGCAGGCTGGCGAGGCGTTCGTCCAGGTCGGCCCAGTCGCCGAGGCCCGCCGCGATCACCGCGTGCAGGAAGTCGGAGGCGCCCTCGGTCAGGTCCCAGCCGGAGGCCAGCCGGTGTGCCTCGTGCCAGAGCGGGCGGGCGGCCTCCGGGCCCCGCTCCCCGCCGACCGCGAGGGCGAGACAGAAGGCGCCGCCGGCCTCGTGCAGGTCGCGCATCCGGTCCGCCGTCTCCCGGGCGGCTCCCCACTCCCCCGACTGCCGTGCGGTACGAGCCAGTTCCTCCAGCCCGGCCGGCTCCACCAGTCCGTGCCGCGCGGCCTCCGCGAGCGCCGCCGCCGCGTCCTCGGGGCGCCCGTCCAGGAGATGGATCTGCGCGAGGGTGTGGTGCGCCCAGGCCAGGTCGTCGCCGATCACCAGGAAGCGGGCGAGGTCGGTACGGGCGTCCTCGGGGCGGCCCACCGCCAGCAGGGTCATGATCCGGCGCATCAGATGCCAGGCCCCGTCCGGATCGAGCGCGACCGCCCGGTCCAGGTCGGCCAACGCCTCGCCGTACAGGCGCAGTTCGTGCAGTACGGCGCCCCGGCAGCCGATCGCCCACACGCTGTCCGGGGCCAGCGCGAGCGCCCGGTCCAGGTCGGCGCGCGCCTCCTCGAACCGGCCCAGACAGCGCAGCGCCTCGCCCCGGTTCCACAGCGCCCAGGCGCTCTCCGGCTCCAACTCCACTGCCCTGTCGGCGTCTTCGTACGACGCCTCGTAGCCGTCGACCCGCCGGTGCACCACCGACCGCTGCACCAGCGCCCACGCGTACGACGGATACAGCTCCAGCGCCTTGTCGAGATCGGCCAACGCCCCCTCGTTGCGCCCGAGTCGGCTGCGGGAGACACCCCGGCTGGCGTACGCCGACGCGTAGGCCGGGTCGAGTTCGAGGGCGCGGTCGTAGTCGGCGAGGGCATCGGCGTCGCGGTCGGCGACCCGGAGCGCGTCACCGCGCTCGCACGCGACCCAGGCCAGCTCGGGGCCGAGGACCACCGCCCGGTCCAGATCGGCGAGTTGACCGTCCCGCTCCCCGCGCGAGCGGTGCACGCGGGCCCGCCGGACCAGCGCCCACACGTGCTCGGGGTCCAGTTCGAGGGCCCGGTCGAGGTCGGCGAGGGCGTGCTCGGTGTCGCCGGTGCCGTGCCGGGTGACCCCGCGGGAGGCCCAGGCGCCGGCCAGATCGGGGCCGAGCACGACGGCCCGGTCCAGATCGCGGACGGCTTCCTCGTGGTGGCCGAGGATGCGGTGGTAGTCGCCGCGTACGAAGAGGATGCGGGCGGTGTCGGGGGCCAGTTCGTCGGCCCGGTCGAGGTCGGTGATGGCGGCGGCGTAGTCGCGCTGTTCGGCGTGGGTGACGCCCCGGCCGTAGTAGGCGCGCTCCAGCCCGGGATCGAGGGCGACGGCCTGTTCGTACTCGGCTAGGGCCTTCTCGTACTCCCGGCCCATGCGCAGTTCGCGCCCGCGCAGCATGCGTGCGACGGCCTGGCCGTGCGCGTCGAGGCCGCCCTTGCCGAGCAGCAGGGCGAGGGCGCCGAGCACTCCGCCGTCGCTGTCCTCTCCGCTGCTTGTGAGCGCCTCGATGAGATCACGGCCCCAACTGGCGACGTGCGGCGTCTCGTTGTCGTCGCCCGCCTCGACCAGCACGTGCGCCCACCGCCGGGCGACCACCTCCCCGTGGTCGCAGGCGTCGACGACGTCCCGCAGGACGACGGGCAGCGCGGTACGCGGGGACGCGCACAGCAGGTGGTACGACTCCGCCAGCCGCAGCTCCCGCCACTCCTCCGTCGCCCACAACTCGTCGGCGGGGAGCGGCGCTTCGGCCTCGGCGCGCCAGCCGGCGAAGGTGTCGGCGAGGCCGGTGTGCTGCTCGGCCCAGCGGCGCGGGGAGCGGCGGCGCTGGAGTCGGAGCATGGGCGCCCGGACGACATCGTGGTACTGGATCCGGTCGCCTCGGTCGCTCACGAACGGCAGCGACCTCAACCACCCGAAGAGCAGGTCGAGTTCGGTCTCGTCGCCCGGCTGCACGGGGGCCGGGAGGGCGGCCCGGAAGATGTCCGCGTCCAGCCGGCGGGGCAGTGCGCAGGCGAGGGCGGCGGCCTGGCGCACGGGATCGGGCTCCCACTTCAGGAACCGCCCCACGGCGGTCGCACTGGGATCACCGACGTCGTCCGGATCTGTGGGCCGGGCCTCGGCGAGGGTCGACACCAGCACCGGCAGCCCGCCGGTGAGCCGCAGCACCTCCTCGACGACCGGCTCGGCCGTCACGCCCTTGTCGGCGAGCAGTCCGCGCGCCTCGGCCTCCGTGAACGGCCCGAGCGGCACCTCGGTGACGAAGTCGGCGAAGCCTCCCCAGCGTCCGGTGTCGAAGGGCCGCTGACCTGCGGTGACGAGGACGAGGTTGGAGGGGAAGGAGAGATCGCCGTAGCGGTCGGTGGTCATGATGTCGTGCAGCCAGCCGTCGAGGAACGGCCCGGTGCGCTCGTACGTGTCGAGGAACAGGACGATCCAGGGCACGGCGGTGCAGATGCCGTCCAGCTCGGCGAGCAGCACCGGGGTGAGGACGCGCTCGGGTGCGAGGACGAGCTGGACGTCGTCCTGGTTGCGCAGCCGGGCGGCGATCCCGGCCCGCACCCGGTCGGCGCCCTGGGCGATCCGGTCGGCGTCGAGAGCGCCGGCGAACGGTCCGACGACGGGAATGAGTCCGGCGCCGACGAGCCCCATCCGGGCGGCTGTGAGACTCCCGGCGGAGGGACTCTCGGACTGCGGTTCAAGGCTTTCGAGGCTGGCGACGGCGGACTCGGCCTCGTGCCGCCGCTCCCGATGGGCCGCGAGCAGCCGCTCCAGCTCCTTGAACCGCCGTCCCTGGGCCGCGAACTGACGGCACATCACCGCCAGTGCCTCCGGCACACTGCCGATGCCCTCGTCGACGTACGCGGTGAGCGCGCCGCGTTCCTTGGCCTGCTGCTCCAACTCCCGTACCAGGAAGGTCTTTCCGACTCCGGCGTTGCCGTGCACATGGAAGCGGAAGCGGTGGCGTTCGTCGTCCGGGGGCAGCTCGAAGTTGGCCCGGAACGCGGCCCGTTCGGCACCCCGGCCGACGAAACCGGCGCGTCTGCGCTGCTCGATCAGCTGCCGCATCGACGGCCGCGCGGCCTGGGGCATCCGTGGGTCTCCTCGTGTCGGGGCGAGTCTCGTGGGGCGTACGTGGGCCTGCGCGGGACGTTTGTGGGGCGTATGTGGGACGTACACAGTCTGGCCCAACTCCCGGACGGGTAACGGGGAGACGGCGCCGGAGCCGATCCATAGAGTGGTCGCATGACCACAACAGGTACCCCCCACCCCACCCGTACTGCCCGGCCCACCCACTCCGCGCTCACCCTCGCCGCGACCCTGCTGACGGCGACGGTCGCCCTCTACATAGCCCTGGTCGCGCTCGGGAACATCACCGACTTCGACTCGAACCAGCAGTTCGTGCGCCATGTCCTCGCGATGGACACCACGTTCAAGGACGACGACCTGATGTGGAGAGCCATCACGTCCAAGGGCCTCCAGGACACGGCGTACGTGGTGATCATCGCGTGGGAGACGGTCGCGGCGCTCGTGCTCATCGCCGGTACGTGGCTGTGGGTCCGCCGCGACCTCGAACAGGCGCGGCGCGTCTCGACGTACGGCCTGCTGATGCTGATGCTGCTGTTCGGCGCCGGTTTCATCGCGATCGGCGGTGAGTGGTTCGCGATGTGGCAGTCGGGCGACTGGAACGGGCTGGACGCGGCGACGCGGGTGTTCCTGCTGAGCGGGCTGGTGCTGCTGGTGATCCATCTGCCGGTGGGTGCGGCGACCTCGAAGACCTCGCAGGCCGAGGACCGGTCCCAGGTGTAGGGAGCGGCGCTGTCTATAGGCCTACTTGACGACCGTCACCGCGGTCCCCGTGTCCCCGAAGGCCCACAGGGCGGTGCCGTCCGCCTTGGACATGCGGATACCGCCCGTCTGGACGCCGGACACGGGCTGCGGTGAGGCGCCGTCGACGGCGTTGGAGAAGGCGATCGAGAGCCCGGAGCCGGTGGCGAAGAACATGACGTGCTCGATGGCGACGCCGTCGGAGCCGGTACGGGCCTCGTCCCGCTGCCCGACCGAGTACGTCCCCGGCTCCGGGCTCACCGAGCCAGGCCACACCACGAACGTACGCCGCGTCTGCTCGCTCGCGTCAACGAGCCAGACCCGCTTCTGCCCGAGCGAGTAGACGACCCGCCGCCCGGTCCCCGACCCGTCCGGCACGGCCGGCGCGGCGGCCTGGCTGGGCTTGGCGGAGGGCTGCGCGGAGGCGGAAGCGCTGGGCCTGGCGGCGGCGGTGGCGTGGGGCTGCGGACCCTGTTCGGCCTTGACGGCCAGTACGGCGACGACAGCGACCGCGCCCACGGTCAGACCGGTGACCCAGACCGATGAGGGAAGCCGTCGGGCAGCCACGGTCACGCATCTCCTCAGCTACGGAACCCGCCGCCGGGTACTCCGCCGGGGGTCGGATCATCGTACTCCGATACGGGGTCCGTCCCCGGCCGGAAGGGGGCGGGGGACGGGCGTACGGGGGCGGGGGCCCGGGGTACGAGGGACTGGCGTCCAGCAGGCGGCGTGGGCGTCAGTCCTGGTGGACGACGTTGCGGCCGGGGCCGCCGCTGAGGGTGTCCTTGCCGGGACCGCCGTACAGCTTGTCGTTGCCGCTGTTGCCGTAGAGGGCGTCGGCGCCGCTGTTGCCGTAAAGGATGTCGTTGCCGGGGCTGCCGTAGATCAGGTCGTTGCCGGTGCCGCCGCGGACCGTGTCGATGTCGTCGCCCCCGGTCAGGGTCTGCCGGCCCGCGCCTCCATAGATGAGGTCGTTGCCCGTGCCGCCGTCCGCTCGGCTTCCCTCGCCGTCGACGGAGATGGTGTCCTTGCCGTCCTGGCCCCAGACGCACCCCTTGCCGCGCTCGGTGATGTTGTCGTTGCCAGGTCCGCCGTAGACCAGGTTGCCGTCGATACCGCCGGTCTGGATCGAACTGTCGTTTCCGGTGCCCAGGTCGATCGCGACTGCGTACATGCCCTGATCAGCGTGCCTGTTGACGGTGACGGTGTCGTTGCCGTCGCCGAGTTTCATGGTCAGCGCCACATACTCCTCGGTGCTGGCATAGGCGTACAGGTCACAGAAGACTTTGGTGCGGTCTGCGGGGTCGGGGTAGCGGCAGGAGTCCCCGGGGGCCTCGATCGGAACCACGTCGTCGATGGTGAAGTAGAGAGAGAGTGACATGCCGCCGTCCATCGTCGCGTCGACCTTCACCTTGTTGGTCTGACCCGGCTGTAGACGAAGGAGACGCCATCAGGGCCCCTCGTCACGGTGGCCGCCGGTTCCGCGGCACCGGCGGTGGCGGGCAGGGCGACCAGGGCGGTCAGTCCGGTGGTGACGGCCAGGGCCAGGGCCGAGGCCGCGCGGAGCACTTTGCGACTTACTGAGCGAGAGGGCATTGCACAACCTTCATGAGGAGCAGGCGGGTTCAAGACGCCCCGGGTGACTCGCGACGAGCACAGAGGTTTGTGCGCAAAGAATCCCCACAGCATCGCCGGAGTGATTGACGAGCACGGTGGTGCGATCTACCTTCTGATCGACTTTCCGAACCGCGTTCGAAATTTCGGCCAATTAGCCATCCTGGCTGCGTACTTCAAGTCCCCGCACCCGCTTGGAGACAAAGATGAGCGCAAGACCCCAGCCGTCCCGCCGCCTCTTCCTCGGCATGGCAGCAACTACCCCCCTGGCCATGTCCGGTGTGATGACCCTGGGCGCCGGCACGGCCCACGCGGCCGACTCGGCGTACGTGATGTGCTACTTCACCGAGTCGACGAGCCTCGGGCTGGGCACGGACTACGGCCTCCACCTGGCCGTCAGCACGGACTCGCTCAACTGGACGCCGCTGAACCAGAACGACCCCGTGGTCACTCCGACCGCGGGCGCGCTCGGCCTGCGGGACCCGTTCCTCATGCGGAAGCAGGACGGCACGTTCGTCGTCATCGCCACCGACCTCAAGGGCACGGACTGGTCGTACAAC
Organism: Streptomyces sp. NPDC000878; assembly: GCF_053599695.1. Lineage (NCBI taxonomy): Bacteria > Bacillati > Actinomycetota > Actinomycetes > Kitasatosporales > Streptomycetaceae > Streptomyces > Streptomyces sp. NPDC000878. The sequence goes on from NZ_JBSFMT010000033.1 coordinate 53,505, forward strand.
AGCCAGTACATCCACGTCTGGGACTCGGCCGACCTGCGCACCTTCACCGGCTACCGCCGCCTGAAACTGCACGACATGACGACCCACAGCTGGGCACCCGAGGCGTTCTGGGACGCGGGGCGGGGCCAGTACGCGGTGATCTACTCGTCGGTGAACTCCAGCGGCCACAACGTGATCATGGTGAACTACACGAGCGACTTCGTGACGGCGTCGGCACCGCAGGTGTTCTTCGACCCGGGCTACGACGTGATCGACGGCAACATGGCGGTAGGAGTCAACGGCTACTCCTACCTCTTCTACAAGAAGAACCAAACGCTGGTGTCGGCACGCTCGACGTCCCTCGACCCGGGCAGCTTCACGGAGTACAGCGCGGGGGTGGCGCACGGGGGCACGGAGGCGCCGACGGTCTTCAAGTCACTGACGTCTGAGAACTGGTTCCTCTGGGGAGACACGTACACACCGAACGGCGTCTTCTACGCCTGGCAGAGTTCCAGCCTGGCCTCCGGCACCTGGACGGCGCTGGACCAGAAGACGTACACGCAGCCGGTCAACTCCAAGCACTGCGGCATCGCGACGATCACGACGACCGAGTACAACAACCTGCTGGCGAAGTGGGGCGCCCCGGCCTGGAACCGCCTCAAGTCGTACAACTACCCGGCGCGTTACGTCCGCCATGCCGGCTTCGTCGGCCGCATCGACGAGTACCCCTTCGACCTGTACACGGACTCGGAGTGGAAACTGGTCCCGGGCCTGGCCGACAGCACGGGCGTCTCGTTCCAGTCGGTGAACTACCCGACCCGCTATCTCCGGCACTACAACTACGCCCTCCAACTCGACGTGAACGACGGCACGTCGACGTTCGCGGGGGATGCGACGTTTTATCGGACGGCGGGGTTGGCGGACAGCTCGTGGGCGTCTTTCCGGTCGTACAACAACCCGACGCGGTATATACGGCACTCGAATTACGTGCTGCGGATCGATCCGGTGTCTACGGCTACTGAGCGGCAGGACGCTACGTTTCGGGTGGGGTACTGACGGTCGGGGCTGTCTCCCACCCGCCTTGGGCGGCCCCTCGGGACCAGCTCCCTTACCGGTGCCGGAGCACTTCTCCGGCACCGGGTACTCCCGTATCCGCAGCACTTCTGTGGGGGGCATCCCCGCGGGTGCGGGGAGCAGTCGGTGCGCACAAGGATCGTGATCGTCGTGCTGGGGGCATCCCCGCGGGTGCGGGGAGCAGGGGGTGCTGTGCTCCATGCCGCTGAGCTTCTGGGGGGCATCCCCGCGGGTGCGGGGAGCAGACTGTATGACCTGGTGCTTTAGCTCAGGCGAGATCGGTTCCGGAGTACTTTCGCCGAGCCTGACAAATAACCTGTATCTCCATAATTTCCCTCACCCTCTGCCAAACCGCCGCCGTCTAGCCGCCCCGCTCCACCCCGAAGGCGCAGAAGTCGGTCGGCTCGCCTCCGTTGACGGAGGTTTCGGATCAGGTCGTTGGATCAGCGTTGCCCCGTCGTAGTCGACGGGGTGCCACGCATGATCGTGCGTCAAGAAGGTGAAGCCCTGTTCGGAGTTGGTCGTGTGGGCCAGTAGGGCGCGCCCCTGGTCCGCGCACTGCTGGACTTCCTGCCACAGCACCTCGCGGATGCGGGCCGACGGATTGCCCACGAACACGCCCGCCGAGATTTCCAGCAGCCAACGCGTGAGGAAGCCCCGGAGTCCCGCCGGGCAATTGGTGAGGACGATGACGGTCACCAGCTCACCCGTTCGTAATCGTCCGACGGGCCGTCGTAGTTGAAGCCGGAGGGGACTTCGCGGCCACCATCGCTCTGGAGCGTGACCACGTCCCGGTCGGCGCCAGGGTCCGAGTCCGTCGCCCCAACCTCTCCCGGCAGCAGCAAGTGCTTGATGTCCTCCACGCAGCGTTCCAGCAGCGAGGTCTCGTTGATGCGGTCACGCAACGCTCGGCGCGTGCGTGGGCCCGTGTCCTCCTCGTCCTCTGCCGCGACGTCGAAAGCCAGTGGGATACCGATCTCCGTCTTGTAGAGGTCCGCGATGTCCAGCACGAAGGACAGTTCATGGCCTGAGTGGACGAAGCCGAGCGCTGGGCTGCAGCCCAGCGATGTGACGACGGCGTGGGCGATGCCGTACATGCACTGTGCTGCCGCCGTGATGGCCTGGTTGACGGCGTCTCCGGTGGTGAAGTCGCCGGGGGTGTACTGGCGGCCACGCCAGGGGACGCCCGTTCGGGCGGCCTGGGCGCGGTAGCAGTCCTTGACCCGGCGTCCCTCGTGGCCCAGGAGTTCGTGTCGGGTCAGGCCGGCCGGGTCCTCGTCGGGGAAGCGGAGCCGGTACATCGCGCGGGCCACGGCGAGGCGGCTGCGTGCATTGGCCCACTGGCGGGCCTGCGCTTCCATGAGGGCCGAGGAGCGACTGAGGGCGCGGCCTGACGCGTAGTACCGCACACCTCGCTCACCGACCCAGCACACGGCCGCTCCCGTTTCGCCGAGGACGCTCATCGCCTGGTGGGTGATGCGCGTCCCCGGGCCGAGCAGGAGCGTGCCGATGGTCGCCGACGGGATGTGAGTGGTGCCTTCGGCGTCCTGGGCGGTGATGGCGTTCGCGTCCCGGTGGACGGTGCATCGCTCCAGGTAGATGAAGGAGATGCGGTCGGCGGCGCGGGTGAGTTGTCGCGGCGTCAGTGCGGCGCGCTGGGAGATCGTGGTCATGGTGCCTGGCGTGGGGTGAGGGGTGCCAGGGTGAGGAGGCCGCAGCCGTACGCCTTGGCCCGGCCTATGCCCTGGGTGAGCGTGCGGCGCAGAGCATCGGGGTCGGTGACTTCGAGCCGTCCGTCGAAGGTGACGGCGACGAGGGTGACCGACCGGCTCTTCCGCTGCCCGTCCGTACCCCTCGACTTGTCGAAGGAGAGGCCCTTGTGGTCGCGGACAGACAGCTCGTACCGGTCGCCGTGGTGCTCGTGTTTGCCCTGGTGCGTCGTACCGCCGGGCAGCAGCCGCTTGCCGTCCGCCTTCTCCAGGATGCGGAAGCCGCACTGCTCCTGGCGGTCCAGCAGCCAGCCCATCTGGTGTACGGGGGTGAGATGGGCGGTGATTTTGCGGGGCTCGGCGGCGTTGCGGCGGGTGGTGTGCACCGGGTTGGCGGTGAGCCGGAACGCCCAGCGGTCTCCCTGGGACAGCTTGTCGAGGAGCGGCCCGTAAGGCCTGGTCTGCCAGCCGGGTGTCTGGGGATCGGCTGCCGCCGCCGCGGGCCAACCCGCCTGTTCTACCAGGTGGGTCAGGTCGGGGCGGTCGGGGCTGACGACGTACAGCAGCACCTGGGCACGGGCCTCGTGGTCCAGGCGCCACAGCACCCGCGGTGCGTCCGGGGTGGGCACATCGGTGGGCAGCAAGGTGGGGAACGAGGACATGACGGCCGCGTGCAGGGCCTGCGGCGAGGACAGTAGACGGCGGGAACCTGGCCGTGCGGTGTTCACGCGGAAGCGGGTGAGGAACATCAACTGCTCTCCTCCTCCAGAGCATCGGGCAGAGTGTCGGGCGGGGCATCAGGCAGGGCGTCGAACGGGTCGTGCCGCGTGACACCCACCGGAACGCGCGCCACCGGCACCGGTACAGGCACCGTGGTCGTGACGACGGTGCGCAGGGCGTGGCGGCGGTGTGCGGCGGCGAAGCTGAGCGGCTGGTCGCGCAGGGTGTCGGCGGCGGCGTACTCGTCACCGGCTGCCGCCTCCCGCAGTACCGTCAACGGCTCCCGCGTACGCGATCGGTGCCGTCTGCGATACCAGGCGGACGCCTGCCACGGCACCTCTCGGAGTACGTCCTCCAGCCGTGTGCCCTCGTACAGGCCCAACTCGATCCGTTCGGCGGGCGGGCAGGAGCGACGGCCGAGAAAGGGCGGGTACGCCGGGGACCTGAGCGCCTCGTACAGCTGCACGAGCAACGCGCCCTCGCCCTCGACCGCCGCGACGAACACGGCGTCCGCGAGGTAGTAACGCTCCGACAGCGGCATCGACTTGCCGGTGACACCGTGGTGCGCGGTCTGGAAGTCCCTGATGCGGGTGCCGGGTTGGTCGATGCGTACGCCGAACCGCAGGGCGGCCAGGGGCGCGAGCGCGGTGTCGTCGCCGCGCTCGATTCCTGCCGCGGCGGCGAGCAGGCCGATGACGCCGCTCTTGGTGGGGGCGGACTCGGTCGTACGGCGGGTGAAGCGGGAGGAGGCACCCCAGGACTGGAGGGGGCCCGCCAGCCGCAGGGCGAGCACGCTGTTGCCCACGGCCCTGCTGCTCACGCGGGCTTCTCCAGCCGTTCGGTGACGGCGCGGCCCACCGCCGTGACCAGCTCGCCCAGGGTGTCGGACTCCGTACCGAGGTCGGCGAGTTTGAGGGTGTTGGGACCGACGCGCAGCACCCAGGTGAGGGTGGACTCCTGGTCGCCGTAGGCGCGTTCGATGTCCGGAATGTAGGCGGCGAGCCGGTCGGAGGCCTCCCGTACATGGCCGCCCTGGTCGCCGCGGACGGGTTCCTCGAAGGCGGCGACGAAGCTGATCGGGCGGGTGGTGCGGAGCTTGACGACGACGGCGTCGGGCAGGGTGTGGTGGCCGAAGGTGTTGATCTTTCCGGTGGGGAGGGAGGCGACGAAGCTGTGCACGAACGCCTCGACCGCCCTGCGCACCGGTTCGTTCCTCGGTTCGTCGTCCCGCAGTCCCTGGCCGAGGTTGGCGGCGAGCTGGTGGACGCCGAGAGCGGCGTAGCGGTAGAGGGTTGCGGAGTTGAAGTCGACGGTGCCGATCATTCCGGCGCCGGTCTCCTCCTCGGTGTTCTCGTCGTCGACGGCCGTGTAGTAGTCGGACTCGTTCTCCACCCGGTGGACGCTGATGGCGTGGGCGACCTGCACTGCCGCGTCGACGTTGAAGTCGGCGGCGTCGGCCACCATCCGGCCGAAGAGAGCGATGTCGACGGAGTGGCGGCTGTCCGCGATCTCCTTGGCCCGGTCCTTGTTCGCCTTCTCCCTGAGGAACGCCGTGATGTCGGCGGCACCGTCGAGAGCGAGGCGGGCCAGACCGTCGAGCTGGCGGGCGCTGAGGAAGACCAGGTACTTCGCCTCGGGCGCCGGGGCGTCTGCGGATGCCGTACCCGTTCCATCGGCCGTTCCCTTAGCGGCTTCCTTAGCGGCTTCCTTGGCGGCTTCCTTGGCCGCGTCGGCCTTCCGCTTGGGCACCTCGGTCTTCAGCCCGGTGGCCTTCACCGTCTCGTCGGCGAGCGTGAGGGCCGTCTCGCGGCTGAGGGCCGGATCGAGTGCGGTGATCCGCTGAGCGACGACTTCCACGACCTTCTTGGTCCGCACGCCGAGTTCGCTCGGTTCGAGCAGGTGCTCGTCGCCGAAGTACGTGCGGGTGGCCCGTTTCCACGCCTGGCTGGAGATCCGGGCGCGCGGCACGCCACCGTACACAGCCGTCTTCGGTGCGCCCGTGTCGTCGCGGTTCAGGTTGCTGGGCGGGACGGTCTGCAGAGCGTGTACGTCCAGGAAGATGCGGTTCACGGGGCGTCCTTGTCGCTGTCGTCGGGGCTCTGGCCAGGGATCTGTGCGGTCTGTTCCTGGTCGGGGCGGAAGGCGTGGAAGGAACGGCCCCACTCGCGGCGGACGACGGCGGCTCCGTCGGGCCACTGCCACTGGTAGAGCTGTCCGGCGAGCAGGCCGTAGTCGAGGGGGACGTCCGCGCGGCGCAGCAGGACGACCAGGTCACGCAGTCGCTGGGACAGGGCGGTCAGGTCCGGTGCGGTGCCTGCGCGGACCAGTCGCTTGAGGACGGGTTCGTCGATCGTGTCCGGCAGCATCAGGCGCCGTACGGCCGCGCCCAGTCCGGTCGGCCGCTGGTAGGTGTGGGGTCGGTGCATGCGTACGCCTCGGGACTGCTGGTGCAGCGCCCAGAGGGTGAGGGCCGCGTGCAGGGCGTCCTCCGCGCGGACGAGTTCCTCCTCGCCGAGCGGCCGGACGCCGTCGACGCGGGCGTGCAGCGGTGAGGTGTCGACCAGCGCCCACAGGTCGGGCAGGTCACCTGCGTCCCGGCCCGCGCCACGGCGCAGCCGGGCGAGCGCGGCGACGTCCTTGGAGCTGTCCCTCAGATAGCCGTTCTGCCACGGTGTGATGCGCGCCGCGGCCAGCTCGGCGACCCGAGTACGGACCGAACCGACCGTGGACGAGGCTGTGGTGGTGATGGTCATACGGGTGCCTCCGTGCCGGTCGTGGAAGGGACGCGGTCTTCTTCGCTGCTGGGCGGACCCGGCCGGGGCAGGTCTGGCCGGAACGGGTCTGGCCGGGACATGTCCACGGCGTCGCGCTCACCGCGGTCGAAGGGGTGGCCCAAGACCTTGACCAGGCGCGCGCGGAACCATTTGTCGGCCAGGTCGGCGTTGAGCCACAGCGCACCCTTCTTGTCGGTGACCGTCATGCCCTGCCAGGCGGCGTCACCCGCCTCCGCGACGAGACGGTTCCCGAGGCCGCCGACGATGCCGTGGACGTCGCGCTGCCATGCGCTGCGCCGTTCGAACGGGTCGTCGGCGCCGGCCAGGGCGGCAATCCAGGTGCGGTACTGGTGTTCCAGTGCGGTGAACCCGAGTTCGCGTGCCGCGGAGCGCGCCCCCTCGCCCTCGGAGCCGGTGGCACGGGCGAGGTCGGTGGCGAGGTCGCCGAGCGCCCGTACGGCCAGGTCCGCGTCCTCGGCGGCACCGATCGCCTGCCGCGCGTACGTACGGTCCTGGCGGTGGAGCAGTACGACGGGCATGGTGAGCCGGTCGTCGGCGATCTCGTCGATCACGGACTGCTGGGTCCCGTACTTGGCGCCGATGACACGGGCCCGGATGAGGAAGTCCCGTGGCAGTTCCCCCTCGGTGACCAGGCGGGCGACCCACTCCAGGATTCCGGGACGCAGGTAGGGGGCGGCTTCCGTGCCCTGGACGGTCTCCGAGCGGTCGGCGACCAGGGAGGCGATGCCTCGCCAGGCCGAGCGGGCGGGGTCGTGCTCCCGGGGCAGATAGACCGGCGACCGGCGCAGCTTTTTCTCCTGGGCCGGGCTGCGCCGCCATGCGGTCATCGGCTCGCGGCGGTGCATGTTCCGGGAGGCGAGCGGGTCGCCGTAACCGAGGACGACGCCGGTGACGGTGCCCTCGTCGTCCTTGTCGTCCTCGTCGTGGCGGAGTTCGTGATGGAGGCGCAGTCGGCGCGTCTGCCAGGTGTACAGGTCGCGCAGTCCGGTGGGCGCGCGTTCGGCTCCGCCGGGAGGGCTCGGTTCGCGGCGCCAGGCCGGCCGGTCGTCCGCCGTGAAGTCGAAGGCGTCGGTGTCGGCAGCCACGAGATTCAGCAGCAGTGTCTGGCGGAGGTTGTCCCCTTCGGCGAAGACGCCACCGAGGCCACCGGCCCATCCCGTGCCGAGCGGATACACCTTGCCGCTCTTGACCCGGTCGTCGCCCACGACACCGGACTTGATGCCGGAGGTGTCGTAGGCGTGGGCGTGGACGACCCAGCGGGCGGCCTCGGCGAAGGTGAGCCGTTCGACGGTGGGCATCCGCGCGGTGAAGAAGGGCTCCCCATTGGGTACGTCCGCCACGATCCGGTTGAGTGAGAAGACCTCGTCCTTCGCCGTCCGCAGTCCGGCGGTCTGGAAGAACGGGGTGGCGGGGTGGAGCAGGTCGAGGCGCTCGCGGTGCGCGTCCAGATAGGCCTCGACCGGCGCGAAGCACTCCGGGTCGGCCCAGAGTTCGCCCCAGGTCTCGATGTCAGGGGGGCCGTCGAGGGCGTCGTGGGCGACGGCCAGCAGCAGGCGTAAGAGGGCGAACTCCTGGGTGGCCAAGTCCCCCGCGAGGCGCCGCACTTGGCGAGCCTCGGCGAAGACCTGCCGCAGCGACAGCTCGTGCTGCGAGCCGTCGCACAGGAGGACCCCGATCCACGGCTGGTCCGTAAGGTCGAACGACGGAACGCACGGAACATCGGCCGCGCTGCCGAGGAGCAGTTCATTCATTTCGTTCACGGGTCACCTCCAGACCGTCCGATCGGCTGTACCGGAGTTCAAAGCCTGCCAGGTGGGTCTGACAATCCTCATCGAGCGCAAGAATCAGCTGGTCAGCGAGCCAGGGACTGTCCTTGCCCTGCCAGGCGGGCACATACAGCTGCTCCAGTTGGGCGATGGCCTGGTCGAGGGTCTCGGCGTACGAGAACTGGATGGGCAGCCGCAGCCCGCAACTCGCCGCCGCACGAGCCGCGAACGACGTGGGCGCCTGCTCCTGCGGCAGTTCGAGCCCAGCGCGCGGCCGTCCCTTCCGGTCCGCCTCCAGCCACGGCAGGGTGACGAGAGCGCCATCGGCCCGCCGCTGTACGACGACGACCTCCAGGCTCTCGCGGCTGTCGCGGACCTGGGCGCGCCCCGCCCGGGTGTCGTCGGCGTCGCCGACCCCGGCCGCCACCCACCCGAACAACGGCCGCCCGGGCCGCTGGACTTCGCCGAGCCGGAACACGGCCGCCCGCTCGGCCTGATCACCCCGGTGCCGTTCGAACCGCACGCGCGCGTGCTCCAGGGCCGGCGCCCAGTGCTCAGGGACGGCCGGGGCCTCGGCGTACGCGCCCTGCACGAGCGGACTGATGTCGTCGGGCAGCAGTACGGGGCGTTGTGGCCCACCGTCGAGATGCGGCAGCAGGACGGCAGCCGAGCGCAGCAGCGCGTAAGCCCCGTACACGGCGACCGAACCGCGCACCGGAGCGGGTACGTCCGCGTCCCAGTCGGCACCGGTGAGGAGACATCGGGCCGCGCGCAGCCGTACGGGCCGCTCCCCGCGCTGGTGACGGTGCAGTCGGCCCATACGTTGCAACAGCAGGTCCACGGGGCACAGATCGCTGACGAGGAGGTCGAAGTCGACGTCCAGCGACTGCTCGGCGACCTGACTGGCCACCACGATGTGCCGACGCTCAGGCCTCCCCGTGGCCTTGCCCGGCGGACCGAACCGCCGCAGCAGATCACGGTCCTTGGCCGCCCGGTCGACGTCGACGAAGCAGGAGTGGGCGACGGTGACGTCCTCGTCGCCGAACCTCTCCCGCAGCACACGGGCGGTCTCCAGCACGCGCTTGACTGTGTTCCGTACGACGAGAACGCACCCGCCGTCCACCAGCTCGGCTTCGAGTCGATCGGCCAACGCCTCCGGGCTGTCCGCAAGGCGCTCCAGCCGAACGTCCGTCGTACGGCCCGAGGCAGCGGGCGCACGCGCGACGGGGGTACCGCCGGGCACGACAGCGGTGAGCAGCGGATACGCGCCGTCCGGCGAACTGTCGGTCTGTGTGCCGCCCTTCCCGGAGTATGCCTCGACCAGTTGGCGCCGGCGCGCGGCGGGGAGCGTCGCGGACAGCACGACCACGGGGACCCGGTAGGCGCCGAGCCAGGCGAGCACCCGGTCGAGGTAGACGCTCATGTAGGTGTCGTAGGCGTGCGCTTCGTCGATCACGACGACTTTGCCCGCGACGGCCAGATGGCGAAGGGCAAGGTGACGGCTTTTCAGCCCGGCGAAGAGCAGTTGGTCGACGGTGCCGACGACGAAGGAGGCGAGCATCGCTTTCTTACGACCGCGCAGCCAGGCGTGTGCCACCAACTCGGCGCCCGCGAACGACACGTCTGCCCCCGGCCGCCGGGGCATCGTCGCTGCTGGGGCATCGACATCGACGGCCGCAACCCGGCCGCCACTGGCCAACAGCCCCGCGAAGTCCTCGTTGAGGGCGGCCTTGGAGTGAGCCAGGTGGACGGAGTGCCGCGAGCCTCGACCGAACGGCAGCCGCTCCAACCACTCCAGTAATCGGGGAAACATGGCATTGCCGGTTGCCATCGTCGGCAACGCGAAGAACACCCCGCCGGCTCCCGAACGGGCCGCGAAGACCTCGGCGACGGCAAGCGCCGCCTCAGTCTTCCCCTCCCCCATCGGCGCCTCGATGACCATCAGCCCGGGCGCATCCATCTCCCGGGCGAGGTCCACCGCGGCCTCCTGAACAGGCCGCACCTTGGCCTCCGCAGGGAGCCCGAACCGAGCGGCGAACAGCTCGTCGATATCCCCACCCGGCGCCTCCGCGCGCCAAGGCGCCGGCAGATCGAGCCCACGCCAAGCGGCGGCGAGCCGTTCCTCACCACTACGGGAGGCGGCGTCGGGAAAGTAGGGGAAGAGGTCGGGATTGCTGGCGATCCAGTCGGAGACGATGACGAGAGCGGTGAGCAACACCTGCGCGGGCTGCGGCAACTTGACCGCCCGCCACGCCTGAAGCCTCTCCTCCACGCCAAAGCGCTCGGCGCAGGCATCGAGCAACTCGGCCTGGACGCGCCGCCACACCGCGTTGCTCGGCCCCGGGGTACGCAGCAACTCGTCATGCCCGTAAAGGGCCTTGATCTGCCCGTTCTCCGGTGGCACCCCATGATGCCCGCCCACGGCGACGGTGAACTGCCCGGTCTGCTTCGGCAGCCACCCGTACCGCTCCTCCAGCCACTCACCGAGCAGCACCTGCCCGGCCAGCCCGTGCGGCGCCAGCCGCCGATCGGTCCCCATGGCCTCACGGGACCGCATGTCGAGCCCCTTTTCCCGCATGACATCGGCGAGTTGATCGACCTGGCAGGCGAAGGAGGGGGTGGCCTTACCGATGTCGTGCACTCCGGCAAGCCAAACGGCAAGGATGCGCCCGTCTGCTTCGCCACGGGGCAAGGCTTCACCGACCAAGCGCCGCACGCTGTCGGGCAGCCACTGGTCCCAGAGGAGACCGGCAACAGCAGCGGCATCCTCCATGTGCCGCCACAACGGCAACCAGCCGTCGGCATCCCGATCATGCTTCGCCCACACCGACCGTGCTGGTGCGTGAAGCCGCGACAGCAGGTCGGCGCGGGGAACTTCCCTACGCGTCATATGAGATGCCTACACGCAGGTCGGGGGGTTGGCGGGCGGATTCGGGGAATCGGGCGTGATGCGCGTCCGATGTGGCTGTACGGGGCACTATGGGCAGGCTGGAGGCTTACGATGGCTTGTTTACTACCGGGCGGCGCGACTCCGAGAGAGGCAGGCGCGGGATGCCCTATTTGCCGGAATCGGTGAAAGTGCGCGAAATCGTGCTCCCAGAGCGATAAACCCGCAGCTCAGCCAGTCTGCTCCCCGCACCCGCGGGGATGGTCCCTGCACGCGGCGGCCGACGACCGCCTTCTCCGTCTGCTCCCCGCACCCGCGGGGATGGTCCCCCACACGTCCGTAGGCACCCTGTCCTCGTCCGCTGCTCCCCGCACCCGCGGGGATGGTCCCGGCTGCGAGATCTGATCCTGGAACGACCACCGCTGCTCCCCGCACCCGCGGGGATGGTCCCGGCCGAAGCCCCGACGGGGATGTCGGGGCTTCCTGCTCCCCGCACCCGCGGGGATGGTCCCGAGAACGAGACCGCGGTCGCCGAACTTTCGGACTGCTCCCCGCACCCGCGGGGATGGTCCCGCCAGCAGAACCGCGTGCTTCTGGCCCGTCTGCTGCTCCCCGCACCCGCGGGGATGGTCCCTGCCCAGACAGATCCTCCAGGACGTTCTGGAACTGCTCCCCGCACCCGCGGGGATGGTCCCGTATCCGGGTCCTGTGTGGTGGCGGGGTGACACTGCTCCCCGCACCCGCGGGGATGGTCCCTTCGCCATCACCCGAAGCCCGACGTTCGCGGCCTGCTCCCCGCACCCGCGGGGATGGTCCCGACGAAGAGCTGAAGGAACAGGGCCTGAAGGTCTGCTCCCCGCACCCGCGGGGATGGTCCCGCCTCGACCGCAGCGAAGGCCACAGCCAAGGCCTGCTCCCCGCACCCGCGGGGATGGTCCCGCGCCGCCGACCGGTGGCTCCGCGAAGCCGGACTGCTCCCCGCACCCGCGGGGATGGTCTCCCTGCCCCCGGAATACCGCCGGCCCCGCCCGCCTGGCCAAGATCCGGTCCGACACGAACTGCTCCCCGCACCCCGTGGGGATGCCACGGCCTGGTTGTCCATGGCGAAGGCGACGAACTGCTCGCCGCACCCGCGAGGATGGCCCCGGTCAGGGCCGCGCCCTGGACGTGGACACCACCTGCTCCCCGCACCTAGGGGGGATCGCCCCTGCTGCTCGCGCTGACCGTGCCGATTCAGCGGTTGCTCCCCGCACCCGCGAGGGCGTATAGCTCAGCCAGCAACCCGAATCATCACCGTAAGAACCGGCGAAGCCGCCGACGGCTGGCTCTTCCCCAAGTCCTCGTATCCCCACGACCGATAGAGCGCGTGCACCTTCCCGTCCCCCGCCGCCGAGTTGACCATGAGCGTCACATACGGCTCGTCGCGTGTGGCGAGGAAGGCGTCGTGGATGCGCCGGGCGGTCCCCGTGCCCCGCCACCGGGTGCGTACGCCGATCTCCTTCAGGGCCACAGCCGGGCGCTTGGTGTATTCGTCCGCCGGAGCCGGTTCCGTGCGCTGCCAGTACCGGTCCCCGTGCTCGATGGTGTTGCCATAGACGTAGCCGACTGGATGCCCGTCCGCGTACGCGAGCACAGCCCCGAAACCCGGTTCGGTGGCGTGTCGGTCCAGGCGTTCGCCGAATGCGGTGACCGCGTAGTTCGGCAGGTGGAGCAGCGGGGCGCGTACGTCGGCGTATACGTCGAGGAGGTCGCCGCGGGCGGTGTCGAGGGTGGTGAACGTGCGCAGTTCAATGGCGGGCGCCGTGGTCATGCGGTCATCCTCCAGGTGGCGGCGTGCTCGGTCCAGGTCTGCACGGTGGTGCTGCTGGGTGCGGTGGCGCGCAGCGCGGCCCCGAATTCCTGCAGCATGCGCGCTACCCGAGCGTGTTGAGTCGCGGCGTCGGCGGGGACCTTCATCGCGGTGGCCGTGGCGGTGTCAGCGTCGCCCTGGGCGAGCTGGGCGTGTGCCAGCCGGGTGGTCGTGATGGCCCGGGAGCGGACCATGTGGGGTCGGAGGGCGGATAGGCAGCGGTGGGCGTGGTATTCGGCGGTGGAGTGGTCGCCGAGTGCCAAATACGCCGAGAGAGCCAGGGAGTCCAGCTCGGCCTGGTCGTAGAAGGCGAGCATCCACACCGGGCGGTAGTCGGCGGGGTCGGCGCGCAGCATCGCGTCCTGCGCCTGCTCGAACGCACGGCGGGTGCTGGTGCGGTCCTGCGCCGACCCGTGAATGGCCGCCTGCCGGGCCAGACCGAGGGACGCGAACAAGGGGTCGCGCCGCGTGAGGTGCAGGTTGCGCGCAACATCGTTCGCAGCAAGCGCATCAGCAGGGCGCCCCATGTGCCGGTACATGGTCCCCGCGTGACTCCAGATACGGAACTTGATCGCCTGGTCGCCGGACATCTCGGCGAGGGCCTGCGCCTCGCGCATGTGCATCTTCGCGACGTCGTAGCGGCGGCCGTCGATCGCCGCCCACATCGCCGAGGAGCGGAACGAGGCCGCGCAGGCATACAAGTTGCCGCGTACCCGCTGGCTGGCGCTGCCGGCGTTCTGAAGGTTCAGCGCCTCGTCTGCGAGCGCGGCGGCCCGCTGCTCGATGCCGAGTTGGCCGCCGTGTCGGTGGTCGCTGGCGACGATCTCGCCGAACCGGTGCTGCAGGCGGTCGACATCACCCATGCCGATACGGCGGGGTCCCGCGGTGCCGGGGACGGCTGCTGCGGCGGCGGCAGCGGCGATGCCGCCGACGAGCGTACGGCGCTTCATTTCGAGGTCCTCCTGCTGCCATGGGGCTGGGGTGGACGGAGTCCGACCCCGTGGCACGAACCCTAAAGCCGTGGCGGGCAGGCCGGTGATGTCCTCAAGGGCCTTGCGGGTAGCCGATTTGGGCCACCGCACCCGGCCTGCCTTCCAGGAACGGATCGACGACCCGTCCAGGCCGCCGGTCCGCCCGGTCAGCCGCTCTACGGCCGTATTCACCGCGTCCGCAAGGGAGTTGGAGCTGTATCCGTGCTCGTTCATCCACGCCTCAAGAACGGTGTTGCGTGTGATGCCCATGTACGCACGGTAGCCGCACGCCCCTTCATCCGTCAGGTAAAGGCGAGGTCAAAACGCCCTAGGTCTCTTCGTCGAGCACCCACCTGACCGCCCTAACCAGCTTGCTGCGAACGGGAGTTGTCTGGTCACTGGTCGCCCGTCACCTCCGTGCGGGCGGCTGTTGACGGCCCGGCCCGCCCCTGAGTCCGCCGAGGGGACGGCCGGGCGCCGAGACAACGACGAGGGCTCCACCAATGACGAGTCTCAGTACGCCAGTTCAGGCCGCCCCGATCGGGCCACCGGCCTACAGCCAGACCTTCCCGTGCGAGCCGAGGACGGCCGCGATAGGCCGCAAGCTCGTCCGTGACGCCCTCGCCGTATGGCACCTGAACGGCCTCGCCGACCCCGCCGCGCTGATCATCTCGGAGCTGATCGCGAACGCCTCCAGACACACACCGTGCCACTCGATCCGCCTGCTCGTCCGGAGGCCGAGTACGGCACGGGTACGCGTCGGCGTGGTGGACCGGGCGCCCTCGCGCCTGCCGGTGCTCGGCTCGGCCGATGTCGGCGGCGAGTCCGGCCGCGGTCTGCTCCTGGTCGACGAACTCGCGGACCGCTGGGGCTACGACCTGCGGGGCTCCGGCAGGCGCCCATGGGGCAAAGAAGTGTGGGCCGAACTCCTCGCCGAGGCCGACCGGTGACCGTACAGCCCTCGGCGCTCCCGCCCCTCCCGGGACCTCCGTCCCGTCCGGCCGCGTCGCCGCCGGACGGGCAGCCACCAAACCAGAAGTGCACCCACAGCCAAGAAGTGCACCTGCGGAAGGAACCCCAAGCCATGACCATTCCGCTCCCGAAGACAGCCGTGGACTGGACCGCACTGCAAAACTTCGCCATGCTGCGCGGCCAGCTCAGGGTCTCGCTGACCCCGAAGTGCAACGAGAAATGCTGGTTCTGCCACAACGAGGGAGACGTCCCACCGCCCTTCACGCACCTGTACCGCGATGTGCTCCCCCGCGAGCGCGAGATGACCGCCGAGGACTTCCTGAACGTCCTGGGCGGCCTGATGAACGCGGGGCTCAAGCGGGTGTACTTCACCGGTGGGGAACCCCTCTTGTCGCCCCTGGCCCGGCCGGTCCTCACCCAACTCCCCGCGCACGGCCCGGACACGACGTACACCCTGATCACGAACGGAACCCTGGTCCGTACGCATCAGGAATGGCTCTCCACGACCGCCCTGGACAAGGTGAAGGTCTCCCTCCACTACTTCTCGGGCGAGTCGCTCAAAGCCATCGCGAATACGCGCATCGGTATCGCGACCATCCTCGACGGGATCGAGGCGGCCCGCGAGATGTTCGAGCGAGTGGAACTGAACACGCTCGTACAGCGGGAGAACGAACACGAGCTGCCCGACATCCTGGCCTTCGCTCTCGACCGGCGCCTGCCCGTGCAGTTCATCAAGCTGGTGGACACCGACTTCAACACCGGCCGCAAGGGCTCCGCGATCGGCGCCAAGGGCATCATCGATCACCTGCGTACGCTGACCAGCGACGAGGAGGTCGAGATCTCCGGGGTCGGGCAGGGGCGGCGGATCTTCCGTATCGACGGCGTCGAGATCGACGTCATCCACCGTGAACTCGGGCGCCACCACGTCGGCCAGTGCGGCACCTGTCCCGTCAAGTCCAAGTGCGTGGAAGGGTTCTGGTCCCTTCGCGTCGACCACGCCGGCGGAGTGCAGCCCTGCCTGCTGCGGGACGACCTCCGCATCGACATCCGGCCTCTGCTGGCTGATCCGGAGCAGATCCCCGCGATCGTGGCCCAGCACGTCTCCGCCTTCACCGAGGGCACTCTGTGACTCCCCTGCGCGGCCCGTACACACCCGAGACCGATGGATACCAGGGGCCGTTCGTGGTCCTGGAAGGCGTCTCCGGGGTCGGGAAGTCGACGCTTGCCCGCCTGTTGACCAAGCAGCTCGGAGCCACGGTGATCCACACCCTCACCGATCCGCACACCGGCTGGTCCGGCACGGTCAACCGGGAGCTTCGGCCGCTTCCGCAGTTCGCCTTCTACCTGTCCGGTCTTCTGCATGTCACCGACGTCGTACGGCAGGCCCTCAAGATGGGGCCAGTGGTCGCGGACCGTTACGTCGCCTCGGTCATGGCCTGTCACGCGGCCGTCAACCGCGTCGGCCTGGACCAGGTGCAAGAACTGACAGCCCCGTTCCTGCCGTACCTCGTGACGCCGGACGCCACCTTCTACCTGGTCGGCTCCGACAGCTCGTTGAAAGAACGGGTGGGCACCAAGACGGACGTAAAGCAGGACGACACCGACCTGTTCGACGTCCCCGGCCGCCTCGCCAGGCTCCGGGAGAACTTCCGAGCCGTCGCCGACACGGACCCCACCGCAGTCACGCTCCCCACCGACGGCCGCAGCCCGGCCGATCTGGCCGACATCATCGTCAAGCATCTGGAGGCCGGGCGTGCTTAACCCGATCGACAGCGATGCCGTCATCCGCGACGGCCGCATCTCCGGCGCGTTCCCGGGCCAGATTCACGAGGGCGTGGCCTGGTGGGTCGCCGCCTGCTTCGTCGTGATCAGCCAGGCCCGGCAGCTGGCCGTGGCCCACGACGAGCACCCCACCACGGCCGAGTTCCACCAGCGGTTCTGCCGGGGGGCCATCAACGCCGAGCACTGGGGCTGCCAGGTCGCCAGCCTCGGCACGGCCGACGAAGTCCAACTCCTGCACGCCATGAAGGAACTCGGGGGCGTCCCCGGAGCCTTGCTGACCACGACCGACAGCGGCGGCGACCGGCAGACGATCACGATCCGCCTCTACGACGCGGACGGCCGGCCGGTCACCGAGGACACGGGTCTGGCCAGGGTACGCAGGATGATCGCCTCCGATCGGGTTCCCATCCCGGTCAACGACCAGGCCAAGGGCAACATCACCGAACGCCGCGACTTGGTGGAGGCACTGTGATCGACGCGACCGAGGCCATCCGAAGCGGCACCAGCATCCTGTTCGTCACCCTGGACTCCCTGCGCCACGACGTCGCCCGCGCAACCCTGCACGCCGGTCAGACGCCGCACCTGGCCAAGGCCCTGCCGGGCGGATTGTGGGAGGAACGCCGTACCCCCGGCACCTTCACCCTCCCCGCCCACATCGCCTTCTTCTCCGGCTTCCTCCCCAAACTCCCGCAGCCCGTACAGCCGCCACGGCTGTGGGAGTGCCGCCCGCCCACGTTCAAGACCGTTGCCCCGGGCACGTTCGTCTTCGACGCCCCGAACCTCCTCACCGGGCTCTCCCAGCACGGATACCGCACCGTGTGCATCGGCGGCGTGACCTACTTCTCGCGGGAGACGCCCCTCGGGTCGGTACTGCCCGACATGTTCGACGAGGACCACTGGCGGCCCGAGTTCTGCTCCCCTGAGCCCGACTCCACGCGCCACCAGGTCGACCAGGCCCTGACCATCGCCGACCAGCACACCGACCGGCCGCTGTTCCTGTTCGTCAACGTCTCCGCCACCCACGTCCCCCACGGTCACTACACCGGCGACAGCGCCGACTCCTGGCAGTCCCAGGCCGCGGCACTCGCGTACGCGGACGAACACCTAGGTCGCATGATCGACGGGCTCACCGGCAAGAAGAGATGGCTGATCATCATGTGCGCCGACCACGGAGACGCCTTCGGTGAGGACGGCTACCACGGCCGCGGCATCGCTCATCCGACCGTGCTGAACGTGCCGTTCGCGGCCTGGCTGTCGGAGTAGGCGGCTACGCTCCCGGGCCATGACCGACACATCCCGGCCGGAGGCTGTGCGCGACGCCTCCGTGATCGTGGCCCGAGACGCGGACGGCACGGTCGCCGTCCTGGCTGCCGAGTTCCCTCTGCACGGCGGCGAGTACGTGTTCCTGCCCGGGGGACGCAGAGAGCACGGCGAGACACCGGAGGAGTGCGCGCGCCGCGAACTGCGCGAGGAAGCAGGCGTCACCGCCCGGACCTGGCAGTCCCTCGGCTCGTACGCCATCACCTTGAACTCCGCCGCCCGCATCCACCTCTTCCTGGCCGAAGGCCTCACCTGCGGCCCACAGCAACTCACGCCCAGCGAAGAGGACTTCAAGCTCCTGTGGTGGCCGATGCCCGACGCGATCCGAGCCGCCACCGAGGGCCGGTTCCTTCTTCAAGGGGGCCCGTTGGCACTCCTGCTCGCCCAGCAGGCCACCACAACCTGACAGGAACGAATCCCCGATCCCGTCCCACCTGAGGAGCATGGGGGCGCTGCTCCTCGAAACGAGGACAGCACGCCAACGGCCGTAGCAGGCCGACTCGCCGATGCCATCCCGCCGCTACCGCCAGCGTCGGCCGTCGGCCCACCCGACAATCCCCCGGAGCCATGAACGCCCAACCCGCACAACCCATCATCGACACCCACGTCATCCTCCGCGACGGCGACAAGATCCTCATGTCGCAGCGCGGCAGCCCCTACGGCCGCTACCGGTGGCACATGCCTTCGGGAAAGCTCGACAAGGGCGAGCCCCTGAGCGTCGGCGCGGCCCGGGAATTGTTCGAGGAGACGGACGTCACCGTCGACCCAGCTCACCTTCGCCTCGTACACGTCGTGCATCACCATCAGGATGGTGATGGCGAGCGGATCGGCTTCTTCTTCGAGGCCACGGAGTGGGAGGGCGTGCCTCACAACAGGGAACCCGAGAAGTGCCTCGCCCTCGAATGGTTCCGCGTGGACGAACTGCCCGACGACATCATCGAGTACCCCGAAGCCGGGCTGCTCGGCTACCTGAACTGCGTCAACAGCCTTAGCGAGCACGGCTGGCAGTAGCTCTCGACGCCGTTTACCGCCTGGCTGTCGAAGTAGGCGGCTACGCTCCCGGGCCATGACCGGCACATCCCAACCGGAGGCTCTGCGCAACGCCTCCATGATCGTGGCCAGAGACGTGGACGGCACGGTCGCCGCCCTGGCCGCCGAATTCCCCGAATCGAGCGCAGTGTGCGTCCGCAGCCATACAGCGCGCTTCGGACATGCTGGACGCATACGATGACTTGACTACTGCCGGACAGCGCCACTCCAAGAGAGGCGGGCACCGAATGCCCCATTTGCCAGAATCGGCGAAAGTGTGCGAAACCCAGCTACCAGAGCGATAAACCCGCAGCTCAGCCAGTCTGCTCCCCGCACCCGCGGGGATGGTCCCCTCGACGCCGCCCTCCGCCGCAGCCTCTTCGCCTGCTCCCCGCACCCGCGGGGATGGTCCCGAAGAATGTGGTGTTCTGGGTGGTGTCGTCGTCTGCTCCCCGCACCCGCGGGGATGGTCCCTCGCCGAGGCCCAGCGTCGGGTCGCCCGTATGCTGCTCCCCGCACCCGCGGGGATGGTCCTACCGGTTGGTGGGCTGGCCCTCCGCCACGGCGCTGCTCCCCGCACCCGCGGGGATGGTCCCTTCTCGTACCCGGCGGTGATGCGGCGCAGCGTCTGCTCCCCGCACCCGCGGGGATGGTCCCGCCCTACGCGTCCTCTACCGGGACGACGTCGACTGCTCCCCGCACCCGCGGGGATGGTCCCCCGCCGCGCGACCTCGACGATGGTGGCCGGGCCTGCTCCCCGCACCCGCGGGGATGGTCCCTGAGTACGCCCCGGGAAAGGCAGCCCGACGCTCTGCTCCCCGCACCCGCGGGGATGGTCCCGCCAGCACCCGGTCCGTCTCCATCACCCGCTCCTGCTCCCCGCACCCGCGGGGATGGTCCCGCCAGCACCCGGTCCGTCTCCATCACCCGCTCCTGCTCCCCGCACCCGCGGGGATGGTCCCACCGAGACCACGCTCATTCACCGGGGCTTGCGCTGCTTCCCGCACCTGCGGGGATGGTCCCACCCTTCGCTCCCCGGGCAGAACGGTGACCCGCTGCTCCCCGCACCCGCGAGGATGATCCCGAGCATGGGATAGCCCGGATCTGTGCGGTCATCTGCTCCCCGCACCCGCGGGGATGGTCCCAGCCGCCGTTCGCCCCGTGGCTGGGGTTCTGCCTGCTCCCCGTACCCGCGAGGATGCCCCCCGTGAGATCGATGACGGGTCCGGGAGGGCGGTCATGACCGCCACTCTGCGATCCGGCAAGCTGCAACCTGATCGTCGAACGGGAGATGCCGACGCATGAATACGCCACCATCGACACCTGGTGCGGAGCGAACCGGCAGATCATCCGTCTCGGCCATCCAGCTCGGCGTTCTCGTCCCGCTGACCCCGCCCGGCTGGGTCGAGGCCGGTCGGCAGCTGCTCGCCGGGCTGGAGCTGGCCGTTCGCGACGTCAATGACGCCGGTGGCGTCGGTGGCGTCGGTGGCGTCGGTGGCGTCGGTGGCGTCGGTGGCGTCGGTGGAAGGCCGCTCGAGTTGGTGGTTCGGGACACCGCCGCCGATCCGCAGCGGGCCGTCGCGGCCGTGGACGAGCTGGCTCGGCTGGGCGTGGCTGCGCTCGCCGGTGAGTATCACAGCGTCGTCGCCCGCGCCGCTGCCGGGCGGGCCGACGCCATCGGGCTGCCGTACCTCTGCTCGTCCTCGGTGCTCGACGCACTCACCGAGCAGCCGACGGAGTGGGTCGCGCGTCTCTCCCCGCCGCAGTCCCGTGGGTGGCAGGTCTACGCGGACTTCCTTCTCGGCGCGGGCCATCGCCGTATCGCCGTGGCAGTCCAGCCGAGCGTCTACTGGGCCGCCGGAACCCGCATTCTGCGGGACCATCTCGCCGCATACGACGGCACCCTCGTCGAACTCGAAGTCGGCGTGAGCGCGCTCAGCCCCACAGCCGTGTGCGATGCCCTCCTCGCCCATCGCGCGACCGCCCTCCTTCTGCTGGTCGGCCACCCGGAGCCCGCCGTGCCGATCGTCAAGGCCGTCCGCCGTGACCAGCGTCTCGGCGAGATCCTGATCGGTGCTCCGGCCGGGCAGCCGGAGTTCGCCGAATGGGCGGCGCTGCTCGGCGACGACGGCGCCGGGGTGCCGTTCCTGCGCTATCTGCCCGAGACCCTCACCCCGCTCGGTACGCGAGTCGAGAAGGTCCTGCGTGAGCAGTTGGGCGACGCGCCCTCCTTCGTCGCCTTCGAGGGCTACGACACGGTCGCCGTCCTCGCCGATGTGCTGCGTTCGCACGGGACGGACGGGACGGACAGGACGGACGACCGTACTCGTACGCGCATCGCCGACGCCTGGCCGCGCGTCGCCGTCGACGGCACCCGCGGGCAGATCCGGTTCTCGCGTACGCCAGGTATCAGCGTGTGGCAGTGGGCCTGGCCGCCGATCCAGGTCGTCGACCGGGATCCGGATCCGGATCTGGCGGCACCGGATCGCTTTCGGGTCCTTCACTCCGGCTGAGCAAGCCGGGCAACGCTCCCGCACCCACCTACGGACCCACCAAACCCCACCCGTCCCCCACACATCGACCCCAGCGTTTCGGCCATCCCCGCACCCGGGGTCGACCCGTACGCCCCAAGGGTCGATGCATCGGCCACGACACGCGCGTCGCGCGATCGTACGGAATCCGCTCCGTCTCAAATACGTGTGTTCGATATCGCGGCTGCCCTCGTTGACCCGTACGTCGTCAGTTGGTCTCGTTCACAACGACCGTGCAGGGGAGCGCAGTTGACATCCGTTGACGAGGACGCCAAGAACACCCGAGCCGCGAACACCCGCCCCGAAATTCCCCCGCCCCCACCAGCCGAGATCGTCTACAGCGGCGAGCACTCGATCAACCCGCTGGGCAACGTGTCCTTCCGGCAGTTGTGCGCCAAGCTGCCGTCCGTGCTGCGGGGCATCGCGCGGATGGCCTGGCAGCTCGACCGGGCCGCCGTGGTGCTGCTCCTGGCCTGCCAGGTCGTCACGGGTGTGGCCGCGGCGGTCCTGCTGGCCGCCACCGGCCGTGCCATGCAGCCGATCCTGAGCGGCGGCGCCGTTTCGGACCGGCTCCACCAGGCCGTGCCCGCCCTGCTCGTGGTGGCGGGTGCGGCGGCCTGCGGCCGGGTGGCCGGCGCGGTGGCCTCGTACGCCGACCGGCGGATCACACCGCCGCTCACGACGCGCGCCGACACGGCCCTGGTCGAGGCCGTCTGCCGGGTCGAGGCCGCCGCGTACGCGCAGGACGGCTTCGCCGACCGGCAGGAAGCGGCGGAGATGGGCGTGGTGCGTACGCACGTCATGGTCAATGACGCCCAGCGGTTCATGTCGGCCCTGATCAGGATGGTCGCGGCCAGCGGCGTGCTGTCCATCCTCCATCCGTTGATGGTGCCGCTGCTCGTTCTGGCCGTGCTGCCCGCGGGCATCGGCGCCGTGCTCTCCGCCCGCGTCGACTACGAGATGCACTACGCGAACGTCGCCGACCGCAACGTACGGCACATGATGCGCTGGTGGGCCACGACGCCCAAGCACGGTGACGAGGTCCGTGCCAACGGGATGACGGGCTACCTGCTGTTCTGGTACCGCGCGCTGTCCGAACGTATCGACCGGCGGCTGCGGGCCGTCGCCCCGCGCACCCTGCGCATCGCGCTGGTGTCCTCCCTGGTCGGCGGGCTCTTCCTCGTGCTGACCTGGGCGGCGCTCGCCTGGCTGGCCGTGACGGGGCGGGTCGAACTCGCTGTCGCCGCCCTGGCCGTCGTCGCCGTGCAGACCACCCTGGCCGCGCTGTCCCAGGTCGTCGTCAACGGCGCCGCCCTCTTCCACACCAGCCTCTACCTCACCGACATGCAGGCCTTCCTCGACGACGCGGCACAACGCGCCCCTCAGCGCGGGGAGTCGGGCGTCGACCTCCCGGTCGAGGAGATCCGGCTCGACGAGGCGGCGTACCGGTACCCGGGCAAGGAGCGCCCCGCCGTCGACGGGGTGTCGCTCACCTTCCGCCGGGGCGAGATCGTCGCCATCGTCGGCGAGAACGGCTCGGGCAAGTCGACACTGCTCCGCCTGATCACCGGGATCTACCTGGCGGACAAGGGGAAGGTGACCTGGAACGGGGCGGATCTGGCAGCAGTGGATCAGGACGCGGTGTGGGCGCGCACCGGACTCGTCCCGCAGCTCTTCGCGCAGTGGCCGCTGCGCGTACGGGAGAACGTGACCCTCGGCCAGCCCCGCTCCGAGGACGACGCTCCCGTGTGGGAGGCCGTCGACGCCGTCGGTATGCGCGAAGCGGTCGAGGATCTCCCGAACGGGATGGAGACCCTGCTCGCCCGGGAGGTGTTCGGCGGCGCGGAGCTGTCCGGCGGTCAGTGGCAGCGGCTGGCCTGCTCGCGTGCCCTGTACCGCCTGCCGGAACTCCTGATCCTGGACGAGCCGACCTCGCAGATGGACCCGCGCGGCGAACACAGGATCTTCGAGGAGATCAAGCGCGTCGCCGCCGACCGCATCACCATCGTCGTGACCCACCAACTGGAGAACACGAAGATCGCCGACCGTGTGGTCGTGATGGAGCACGGACGGGTGACCGAACAGGGCGAGTACGAGGATCTCGTCCACGCCGGCGGTCTCTTCGCGGAACTTCTCCGCCTCGCCAAGGACCGGTAGGACCAGTAGGACCGGCCCTAATTCGCTTGCCCCGGCCACCGGGCACCGCTGCAATGTGGCCAGTCACCATGAGTCGTGGTGGTGCCGGTATCCCGAGGAGGCAGCGGCAGCGATGGAGATACGCCCCACGACCGATGAGGATCTCGACGTCTTCGTCGACACCGTCCATGCCGCGTTCGGGCTCTTCCCGGAACCCCCGGTCGAGGGCGGCGGGCTCTGGTGGTCGGCGTTCGAGATGGACCGCGGCCTGCTCGCCCTGACGGCGGACGGGCGGCCCGTCGGTACCACCTCCACGTACTCCTTCGAGCTCACCCTGCCCGGTGAGACCCTCGTCCCGGTCCCCGGGGTGACCGCCGTCGGCGTCCTGCCCTCGCACCGGCGCCAGGGCGTGCTCAGCGCGATGATGCGGCATCAGCTCGCCGACCTGCGGGCCCGCGGGGAGTTCCTCTCCGTGCTGCTGGCCTCCGAGGCCACGATCTACGGCAGGTTCGGCTACGGACCGGCGACCTACACGGCGCAACTGACGGTGGAGCGCCGCCGGGCCGCCCTCACCGTTCCCCGGGCTCGCGGAGTAGCCGACGCCCTGGCGACCGGCTCGGTCGAGGTGCTGCGTCGTGCCGAATGCGTCGAGATCCTGGAAGAGGTCTACGACCGGTACCGCCGCGCCCAGCCCGGCGCACTGTCCCGGCCGCACCGCTGGTGGGCCCTGCGCGCGGGGCAGCCCCCGATCTCGCCGGCGCCGCGCTACGTCGCCGTCCACCGCGACGCCGACGGTGTCCCGGACGGGTACGCCAGCTACTCGATCGAGTCCGGCACCCTGACCGTCGACGAGACCATCGCCACCGACGACGCCGTCTTCACGGCCCTGGCCCACTTCGTACTCGGACACGACCTCGTCTCTCAGGTCGTGTTCAAGCACGTCCCGCCCGAGCACCCGCTGCGCTGGCAGCTCGTGGACCGCCGCGCCGGCGAGGTCAGCGGCGACATGGACTGGCTCTGGGTACGGCTGCTGGACGTCCCGCGTGCGCTGACCGCGCGCGGCTGGTTCACGGACGGCGAGCTGGTCCTCGACGTCGACGACCCGTTCCTCGGCGAGCACGGCCGCTACCTGCTGACCGTCCGCGACGGCAAGGCCGACTGCGTCCCCACGGACCGCGAGCCCGACCTGTCCCTGGACATACGCGACCTGGGCTCCGTCTACCTCGGAGGCACCGCCCCGAGCACGCTCGTACGTGCCGGACACATCGAGGCCCACCACCCGGACGCGGCCACCCTCGCCGACACCCTCTTCCGCGCCGACCGCCCCCCGCACTGCCTGCACTGGTTCTGACCGCAAGGGCGGGGTCGGGGGCGGGGCGAGGACGGCCGGGCCGGAGCGGGCACCCCCTCACCAGCATCCCGCCCTGGCCCTGGCCCCGGCCCTCACTCCAACACAGGCAACAACTCCGGCAGATGCCCGTCCGAAACAGCCGCCGCCCGCTGCCGTTCCTCCGTGACCTCCCCGTAAAGGGTGGTCCGGGGCCGGGCCGGGCGCCCCGCCGCCTCCGCGACCGCGATCAGTTCCTTCACTGACTTGTACGAGCCGTAACTCGACCCCGCCATACGGGAGATGGTCTCCTCCATCAGCGTGCCGCCCAGGTCGTTGGCGCCCGAGCGGAGCATCTCCGCCGCGCCCTCCGTCCCCAACTTCACCCAGCTCGTCTGGATGTTGGGGATGTGCGTGTGCAGGAGAAGGCGGGCCATGGCGATGACCGCCCGGTTGTCGCGCATCGTCGGGCCGGGGCGGGCGATGCCGGCCAGGTACACCGGCGCGTTGGTGTGGATGAAGGGGAGGGTGACGAACTCCGTGAAGCCGCCCGTCTGTTGCTGGATGCGGGCCAGGGTGCGGAAGTGGCCGAGCCAGTGCCGGGGTTGGTCCACATGGCCGTACATCATCGTCGAGGACGAGCGGATGCCCAGCTCGTGGGCCGTCGTCACCACCTCGATCCACGTCGCCGTCGGCAGCTTGCCCTTCGTCAGCACCCAGCGGACCTCGTCGTCGAGGATCTCCGCCGCCGTGCCGGGGATCGTGTCGAGGCCGGCTTCCTTCGCGGCCGTCAGCCACTCACGGATGGACATCCCGGTGCGGGAGGCGCCGTTGACGACCTCCATCGGCGAGAAGGCGTGTACGTGCATCCCGGGCACCTTCTCCTTCACCGCACGCGCGATGTCGAAGTAGGCCGTGCCAGGGAGGTCCGGGTGGATGCCACCCTGCATACAGACCTCAACCGCCCCTACCTCCCAGGCCTGTTGGGCGCGGTCCGCCACCTGGTCCAGCGACAGCGTGTACGCGTCGGCGTCCGTGCGGCGCTGGGCGAAGGCGCAGAAACGGCAGCCGGTGTAGCAGACGTTGGTGAAGTTGATGTTCCGGGTGACGATGTAGGTGACGTCGTCCCCGACCGCCGACTTCCGTACGTCGTCGGCGACTTGGCACAGTGCGTCCAGCGCGGGACCGTCCGCGTGGAAGAGGGCCAGCGCCTCGGCGTCGGTCAGGCGAGTGGGGTCGTCGGCCGCCGTCGCCAACGCGGCCCGTACGTCCGTGTCGATGCGCTCCGGCACCATCCCGGGCGCCGCCGCCTCCCGCAGGGCGCCCCAGTCGCCGTACACCTCGTCGAAGTCGTCGCGCCGGTCGGACGTACGGCCGTCGGTGTCGATCGTGGAGTGGAGATCCGTGCGGCCCGACGCCACGAACACCTCCTCCGGCTCCTGCCACGGGTGGCCCTCGACGACCGCGTCCGGCCGCGCGAGGCCCGTCTCCGGGTCGGCGAGGGCCCGTACGTGCGGGAGCAGTCGCGGGTCCAGCCACGGCTCACCTCGCTGCACGAACTCCGGGTAGACGCAGAGGCGTTCGCGCAGTTCGAAGCCCGCCGTTGCCGACTTCGCCGCCAACTCCTCGATCTGGGGCCAGGGGCGTTCCGGGTTGACGTGGTCGATGGTGAGCGGGGAGACGCCGCCCCAGTCGTCGATGCCGGCGGCGATCAACCGCTCGTACTCGGAGTCGACCAGGTTGGGTGGTGCTTGGAGGCAGGCGCTCGGGCCCAGCAACAGCCTGGCCACCGCCACCGTCGCGATCAGCTCGTCCAGTTCCGCGTCCGGCATTCCGCGCATCGCGGTGTCCGGCTTGGCGCGGAAGTTCTGGATGATCAGTTCCTGGATGGAGTGGTACGCGCGGGACACGCGGCGCAGGGCGAAGAGGGACTCCGCTCGCTCCTCGTACGTCTCGCCGATTCCGATCAGGATGCCCGAGGTGAAGGGGACGGATGACCGGCCCGCGTCCTCCAACACCCTTAGCCGTACGGCGGGTTCCTTGTCCGGGGAGCCGTAGTGCGGGCCGCCCGGCTCGGACCAGAGGCGGGTCGCCGTCGTCTCCAGCATCATGCCCATGCTCGGGGCGACCGGCTTCAGTCGCTGGAAGTCCGTCCAGGACATCACCCCGGGGTTGAGGTGGGGCAGCAGGCCCGTCTCCTCCAGGATGCGGATCGAGATGGCGCGGACGTACGCGATCGTGTCGTCGTAGCCGTGCGCGTCGAGCCACTCGCGCGCCTCCGGCCAGCGGTCCTCGGGTTTGTCACCGAGGGTGATAAGCGCTTCCTTGCAGCCGAGGGCGGCGCCGCGACGGGCCACGTCCAGGACCTCGTCGGGGGACATGAACATGCCGTGTCCGGCCCGGCGGAGCTTGCCGGGCACGGTGACGAAGGTGCAGTAGTGGCATTTGTCACGGCAGAGGCGGGTCAGGGGGATGAAGACGCTCTTCGAGTACGTGATGACGCCCGGGCGGCCCGCCGCCTCCAGACCGGCGTTCCGCACGCGGGCCGCGGACGCGGTGAGGTCGTCGAGGGCCTCGCCTCGGGCCTGGAGCAGCACCGCCGCCTCGCCGACGTCGAGGGCGACGCCGTCACGGGCGCGTTTCAGGGCGCGACGCATGGAGTTCTCGGTCGGGCCGGTGGCGCCGGGGCGCTCGGTGGGGCCGGTTCCGGAGGTCTCGGGAGTCGTCATCCTTCGAGCATACGATCGATGTGATCAGGTCTTGCAGGGACCGCCCTGTCCGTTCGGGCGGCCGAACGTTACAGGGCGGCACTGTCGGACATGGTCTGCCGAGCTACTACGGGCTACTACGAGCCACTAGTACCTGGGTATGACCACGGGCGTACGAGTACGGAGCTACACGTACAGGGCTACAGGTACGGGGCGCAGCCGGGCTACAGGTACGGGGCGTACTCGTCCAGCAGGCTCAGCGCCTCCGCCTCGCCGACCGGCGGCAGCTGCACCACGGCCTCCTCGATCCCGAGGTCGGCGTAGTGCGCGAGCTTGCCCGGGGTGGGCTGGATGGCGTACGGCACGACCTGGAGGGCGGCCGGGTCGCGGCCCGCGTCGGCCCACACCGACCGCAGCACGGGCAGTGACTCGGACAGGCCGCGCCCGCCGATCGGCAGCCAGCCGTCGGCGTACTCGCTGATGTGGGCGAACAGTTTCGGCCCCGCCGAGCCGCCGATGAGGGTGCGGGGGCCGACGACCGGCCCGCGCGGCTTCCGCACCGGCTTGGGGTACGCCGTACTCGCCCGCACACTCCCGAACTCGCCCTCGTACGCGGTCGGTTCGTCCGACCACAAGGCGCGCATGAGCGCCATCCGGTCCCGGATCAGCGCGCGCCGCGTACGCCATTCCACGCCGTGGTCGGCGGCCTCCTCGACGTTCCAGCCGTAGCCGAGGCCGAGGGTGAAACGGCCGCCGGAGAGGTGGTCGAGGGTGGCGATCTGCTTGGCGAGGTCGATCGGGTCGTGCTGGGCGACGAGCGTGATGCCCGTGCCGAGGGCGAGCCGCTCGGTGACGGCGGCGGCCTGACCGAGCGCGACGAAGGGGTCGAGCGTACGGCCGTACTCCGGTGGCAGGTCGCCGCCCGCCGGGTACGGGGTGGTCCGCTCGACCGGGATGTGCGTGTGCTCGGGCAGGTACAGCCCGGCGAACCCGCGCTGTTCCAGCTCACGGGCGAGCCGGGTCGGGGTGATCGTCTCGTCGGTGAGGAAGATCGTGACGGCTAGGCGCATGTCCATATCTGTACCGGGCGGTGCGTCGTCTGTCCATACCGACCGGTCGGCATTATCAGTGAAAGGTCAGTGGGCGCTGCGCGCTCGAAAGACGGCGATTTCCTTCCCTTGTACGGGAGTTCACTCCCGGATACGAGAGTGGTACGCGCCACCACCGCGTCACCCACGTCACATCCCGTGCCTCACCCCGACACTCTGGGAGCAGCAGCATGTGCGAAGACGACGACCACGGACCCGGCCTCAGCCCCGGCCTCGGCAGACGCGCGCTGTTCGTGACGGGAGCCGCCGCCGCGCTTACGTTGGGAAGCGTGACCTTCTCCGACGGCACCCCGGCCGAGGCGGCCCCCGGCACCGAGACGAAGACGGTACGGGGGACGCTCCCCACCGGCTCCCCGGACTTCGTCTACCTCCCCGTCGAGATCCCGGACGGCGTACGGGAGTTGAAGGTGGCGTACACCTACGACCGCCCGTCCGTCCCGGCCGGCACCGCGGGCAACGCGCTCGACATCGGTGTCTTCGACCAGCGTGGCACCGAACTGGGCGGCAAGGGCTTCCGGGGCTGGTCGGGCGGGGCGCGCACGGAGTTCTTCGTCCGCGCGGACGACGCCACCCCCGGCTACATCCCCGGCCCGGTGAAGGCGGGCACCTGGCACATCGCGCTGGGCCCCTACACGGTCTCCCCGCAGGGTCTCTCGTACGAGATCACCATCACGCTGACCTACGGCGAGCCCGGCGAGGCCGTCGACCCGGTCTACCCGCCGGAGCGCGCGAAGGGCAGGGGCCGGGCCTGGTACCGGGGTGACTGCCACCTGCACTCCTGGTACTCGGACGGCCGCCGCACCCCGGCGGAACTCGCGGCCCTCGCCCGGGCGGCGGGCCTGGACTTCATCAACTCGTCCGAGCACAACACCCAGTCAGCACACGCCCATTGGGCCGACGAGGCGGGCGACGACCTGCTCATCATGGTGGGCGAGGAGGTGACGACCCGCAACGGTCACGTGGTCGCGCTCGGGATGGACCCAGGCACCTTCGTGGACTGGCGGTACCGGGCCCGCGACAACCGCTTCGGCAAGTACGCGCGCCAGATCCGCCGCGCCGGCGGCCTGGTCGTCCCGGCCCACCCGCACGCCACCTGCGTCGGCTGCAACTGGAAGTTCGGCTTCAACGACGTGGACGCGGTCGAGGTGTGGAACGGCGCGTACTCCCCCGAGGACGAGGTCGCGCTGGCGGACTGGGACGGCATGCTGGTGGCGTCGGTGAGAGAGAGCGCCTCGGGCTCGCGCCGGTGGATTCCGGCCATGGGCAACAGCGACGCCCACCGCGACCCCGACCCGGTGGGCGTCCCGCAGACGGTCGTCCTGGCCGACGACCTGACCAGGGAGGCGATCCAGGAGGGCCTGAAGGCAGGACGTTCCTACGTAGCCGAGTCCAGATCAATCACCCTCTCCTTCACGGCGTCCGGCCCGAAGGGCGAACACGCGGACATCGG
Organism: Streptomyces sp. NPDC000878; assembly: GCF_053599695.1. Classification (NCBI taxonomy): domain Bacteria; kingdom Bacillati; phylum Actinomycetota; class Actinomycetes; order Kitasatosporales; family Streptomycetaceae; genus Streptomyces; species Streptomyces sp. NPDC000878. The sequence goes on from NZ_JBSFMT010000033.1 coordinate 83,619, forward strand.
GGGCCGGTTGAAGGTCGCCAAGGACGCCCCGGTGACGGTCCGCCTGGAGGTGTCCGGCGCCCCGCGCTGCACGGTCCGCCTCGTGACGGACCAGGGCGTGCTGTTCACCAGCGCGGTGCTGCCGGTGGCGGGCGAGGGGGTCGTGGAGTGGCGTACGACGGCTCAGTACGCGGCGTACGTCCGGGCGGAGGTGCGGCACGAGGCGGTGCTGGCACCTCTGCCCGGGGCGTTGGCCGCGTTCACCAACCCGATCTTCCTGGGCCGGTAGCAGGGTCGGGTTCGGTCAGGAGACCTCGGTGCCGGACCTCCGACGCCGTACGACGTACACGGCGCCGGCACCGAGACCCACGGCGACGGCGCCGACGCCGGCGATCACCGGGAGGGCGGAGGAGGAGCCGGTGTGGGCGAGGTCGCCGGTGGGGGTGGGGTCGGGGGTGACCGGCGCGGTGGTGCCGGTCTGGGGGGTGGGGGTGTTGCCGCCGGTTCCGGTGGTGGGCGTGGACGTGGCTTCGCCGCCGTCGTCCTCACCCGTGTCGGTTCCGGGCTTGTAGATGCTGTAGTGCCAGTACTTCACGTACCCGCACAGCCCCTCGTCCTCGGTGCCGGAGGCGTGGAGCGTGATGTAGCCGGACCCGATGACGTCGTCATCCGGGTCGGCATAGGGATAAGGGGGGAAGTCCTCTTCGACGCTCATGCGGAGAGCCAGGGTCACGGACCCGCGCGGAGCCACGTCGACAGGGGGCAGCCACCCCTCTGTCTCGTTCTCGTCCCAGGAGATGTCCGCCCAGGTACGGGACTCGGCGTCCCATCGCTGAATATTGACGTAGTCCTGGTGCTCCAAGGGCGCGTCGGGTGCCTCCTCGTACGCGAACTTCACCAACTCGACAGCGAGGTCCTTCACCGCGATGTCGGAGCGGTTCTCCACCTTGACGGTGACACCGTGCCAGGCACCGCCCGCGATGAATTTCCTGGTCTCACCCGACACGGTGTACTGAATGAACTCGTCGTCCTTGCCCGGCTCGCTGGGGCACTCCTGCTCCCCGTCAGTGGGCGAGGCGGACACGGACGGGGAGACGGACGCCGACGGAGAAGTGCTCGCCGAGGGCGACTCGGACGCGGAGCCGGACGGAGACGGGGACGGGGACGCGCTCGTCTCCGGGGCCGAGGCCGACGGGCTCGGCGACTCCGTCGCGTACGAGGCGGTCGCGACCGTCCCGGACAGCAGCGCCGCCGGGATCAGTACGGCGGCTACCGCCAGGGCAGGGCGTGCCAAGGCACGGCGAGATCTCATGAAGTGGCCCCCGGTGAAAGGAAGTTGGCAGCGCGAAACGCACGTCGTCGCGCAAGTTCTTCTGTCACCGGTGTGACCGCTGTGACGCCCCGATGGTTGTAACCGGATGCGACTCGCCGCTCTGCTCACGACTCAGGCGGACGCCAGATCCGCCACCACCGCCGCGTGATCGGACGGCCAGATGCCCTCCACGACCCCGTGCCCGGCCCGCTCGACCTTGCGCACATGCCCGAGCCCGCCCCGCCCCGGAGGCCCGACGAAGACATAGTCGATCCGCACACTGGGCCCGAACCCGGCGGCGACATACGGGTTGGCGGCGTCCCAAGTAGCGGCCGGAGCCGCAGGATCGGCCAACTCCCAGGCGTCGAGGAAGACTTGACCGGGGACAGCCGGGGCCGTCTTGTAACCACCCAACAACCGGATCTCATCGGAGTCGGGCCAGGCGTTGAAGTCACCGGTGATGACGGGCGGGAAGGCGGTCCCGCCATGCCGTTTCGCCACGAACTCCGCGAGGGCGGTGACCTGTTGGCAGCGCACGGCCGAGGCGTGGGAGGCGGAGGTGAGGTGGGTGGTGAAGAAGGGCACGTGATGGCCAGGGGCGGCAAGCCGGGCGTACAGCGCAAGCCGCCCGTCGTCCAACTCCTCAGGCGCCGGCAACCGCATCGCCTCACTCTCGACGACGGGCCACCGACTCAGCACCGCGTTGCCGACATCGACCTTCGCGCCGCCGATACGCCGCTGCCAACGTTCGGGGACGTCGGAGGGAGCCCAGGTCCAGTGCAGCCCCAGCTCATCGGCGAGCCAGCCGGCAAGGTTCTCGCCACCGAACTCCCAGACCTCCTGAAGCCCGACGACATCAGGCCGCAGATCCCTCAACACGGCCAGAATCGCCTTCTGCCGCGCCTCCCAGGGCCCGAACCGCCACCACAGGTTCCAGGTCACCACGCGCATACTCGCCACCGCCCACCCATTTCGCCCACCCACCGCACCCAGTCACTGTGCCCCTGGGTCACCATTCAAGAGCACCCAACAGCAGCGGCACGAACACAGGAGGCACAAGACCAACATGTCCCGCTTCACAGAGTTCAGATTCAAGGCCGCCACCACCTTCCAACGCCGCATCGGCAACCCCGTCACCCGCCGCCTCCCCTTCCAGACCCTCCTGGAGACCACGGGCCGCACCTCGGGCCTCCCCCGCGTCACCCCGCTCGGCGGACGCCGCATCGGCAACGAGTTCTGGCTGGTCTCAGAGTTCGGCGAGAAGTCCCAGTACGTACGGAACATCAAGGCGAACCCGCGAGTACGGGTGCGGGTCGGAGGCCGCTGGCACGAGGGCACGGCCCACCTCCTTCCGGACGACGACCCGATCGCCCGCCTGCGGACACTCCCGAAGGGCAACAGCACAGCCGTACGGGCCATGGGGACGAATCTGCTGACGGTGCGGGTGGATCTGGAGGGCTGAGGGATCGGCCTGCTCAGCTACGGGGGCGAGGCTTGCGTGTGACGGCGCCGGGTGGGAAGTGCTCGGCGCCAAGGACTTCGTCCGCCTGGTGGATGGTGATGGCGAGGTCTGTCATGTCGCGCAGTGGAGTCAGATCGACTTGCCGGTGCTTGCCGTAGCAAGTGATCGTCAGCTTCTTGATGCCGGGAAGGGCCCTGGCCACCGTAGCGAGGTCGTCTCCTGCATCCCAGCTTGCCAGGTGGAACTCCTCGATATGCGGTGCGGGAGGGAACTTGGCAAGCATGGACAAGCTGGCGCGGCCCTGGAGACTGAGGCGGCTGAGCTTGGGCAATTCCGAGACCTGGGAGAAGCCGTCCACGACGTCCCGCAAGGTCAGGGTAGTGAGATCGGGCCAGCGAGTGATGCCCTCCAGCGTGCGGAGATGCTTGCAGGAGATGGTTCCGAGCCACAGTTCGGTGAGATCTCCGCCAACCGGCAGCGCATGAAGGCTCTGGTAGGGGAGTTCCAGATTGAGGCCCAGGTTCTTGAGGCCGGTCAGCGACGTCAGCAGTGAGGCGCACTCCGGGTGACGCCGGTCGGCCGCGTTGAGCGCCGCAGCCAGGGGTCCGGTGTCCAGGACCGCGGCGATCACGCCGAGTCGCCGAAGCGCTCGCGCATCCGCTCGCGGATGTAGTCGTCGTGCCGTTCAGCCAGATCCTCTGGACCGTTCACGCTGCCGATCAGGGCCAGCAGCCCGGCCGGGACCGACTCCTCGTCCTCGTTCGCGTCGACTGCCGACAGTGACTGGGCAACCTGGGACAGTTCCTCATCCTGGGTGACGAGCAGGCGCAGGCGTCGCACCTGGGTCGGGGAGAGGCGGTCCACCATGTGGTGCATGTCCTCGTAGTCGAATGCAGCGGTCACGCCAGCACTGTAGGACGGCCCTGCGGCCCTGGACAGCTGGATCGGCAGAAGTTCACCCCCGCCGGCGGGCGGGCAGTCGCCCGAGGATTGCTGAGCGGCCTCGGTCAGCGCTCTTTTCTGACCCGAACCCCGTACGTACAACCTCATACAACCCCGTTTGGAGAACCTGATGGATGCACACACCTGGGACCTCGTCGACCGGCTCCGCGTCTGGCTGGACGCCGAGAGCCCGGTGACCGGGGACACCGCCACGGCCATGCGCGTCCTCAAGATCGGCGAGGAGTTCGGCGAGGTCGCCGAGGCCCTGCACGGAGTGATGGGGACGAACCCGAGGAAGGGTGAAAGCCATACGTGGCAGGACGTCCAGGAAGAGCTCTGCGACGTCGCGATCACGACCCTGATCGCGCTCGCGACGCTCACGCCGGACGCGCAGAAGGTGTTCGAGGCCAAGCTCCAGCGCATCGCCGACCGCTCCCTCACCTGACCGCAGAACCGGCCACCACTGGTGACCTGCGCACGACCCCTCTCGTCCGCTTCCCCCGTGGCGGACGAGAAGGGCCGTTCCGTGTACCGGGGGCTGCTGGTGGGCTACTGCCGTCGGACACTGCGCACCCTCGCGCGGTGCGTGGCGCCGGGGTCCTGCCATAAGCCGCCGCGGGTCCGACCTTCCGGGGTACTCAGTCCACCACCTGTGGATCCCGGAAGTAGAAGACGACCGTCACTCCCATCCCCGGCGTGTGCGTGTACACGACGGTGATCGCCTCCGCCGAGTCGCGAGCGAGCGGTGTCGTGTACGTGTACTCCACGGAAGGAGGGCGCCAGCCCGGAATCTCGCGGCCGGCCGCCGGGTCCCGCCCGATCACCGCGAGCGCGTCCCGTACGACTTCCCGCTCCCCCTCCGTCAGGTCGCCGAACACCTTCCTCGCGGGTTCGGCCTCCTCCAAGGGAACCTCGTTCACGTACCGCCGCCCCCGCCGCGAGCTTCCTCAAGGGCCGTCATGATCTCCGGCGAGTTCCTGATCCGAACCCGGTGGCGGTAGGCCCTGACCACAGCGGCGGGCCCCTTGAAGTCATTGGTCGGGGAGGCCCCTATGGCAGCCGCCAGCTCCTCCTCGAACCGCTCCAGGTCCCCCGGGAAGCCATAACGGCTGAGCGCACTGCGCAGGTCGTCCACTGTCCGGATCTGTGGGAGCGGCATCTCTCCCCAGGCGTGCTCGGGCTGTGCGCTCATGATCTGCTCCTGATGAACGGGCGTGGCTCCACTTCTCAGTATGGCGCCGCTCACGGAAGGCCGACAGGGCGTGATCACCCGGTCACCTCCGTCGGTCCGCAGTCGGCCCACAGCATCTTCCCGCCCTTCGACGCCCCCAGTTCCCGCAGCACCGACACACCCCACGAGTCCGCGCACGCCCGTACGAGATGCAGCCCGCGCCCGCCTTCCGCGTCGTCCGGGGGTACGGCGGCGAGGGCGCCCTTCCCCGATGCCGAGAAGCCGGGCGGGACCCGGGGGTCCGTATCCCAGACCGCGACCCGGAGGCGGTCGGGTTCCGTGGCGAGGAGGCGGAGCATGTACGGGCCCCTGGTGTGGAGGTGGGCGTTGGTGAGCAGTTCGGAGGCGAGGAGTTCTGCCGTGGGGGTCAGGTGGGTGAGGTCGTGGGCGGCCAGGACGGTGCGCAGGGTCGCGCGGGCGATGCCCGGTGCGCGGGGATCGTGCGGGAGCTGGAGGGCGTAACTCCAAGAGGGGGATGACGGCGATACGGTGGCCATCGGAAGTCTCCGATCACGGAGGGGAGTTGAGTGGTGTCGGTACGTTGTGTCGCGGTGCCCAGTGACCGTGGCCGCTCCGTCGAGCGGGGTACTGCTGGGCGGGGGCGCCTGAAGATGAAGATAGGGGGTCCGCAAAGGTGCTTTGCTGGATTCCGAAGGATCTCAGCGCTTTATCCCTCATGTGGGTGACAGACCCCTTCAGCGCCCGCGGCAAGGAGACGCCATGACGACACGGCCCACTCAGACGGCCCGACGTGTCCGGCTCGCGACGGAGCTGCGCAAACTCCGGGAGCGGGCGGGGATGACCGCGACGGAGACAGCGCCACTGCTGGGCACCAGTTCCGGTCAACTCAGCAATGTGGAGTCCGCCCGATTCGGAGTGAGCCCCGACCGCGTCCGCGCGATGGCACGCCTCTACTCGTGCACGGACCAGGCCTACATCGACGCCCTCGCCAACATGGCCGGCGAGAAGACGCGAGGCTGGTGGTGGGAGTCGTACCGCGAAGTGCTGCCGTCGGGATTGCTCGCCCTCGCCGAACTGGAGCACCACGCAACCGCCCTGCGCACCGCCTTCACGTCACACATCCCCGGAATGCTCCAGACCTCCGAGCACGCCCGTGAGATCTTCCGCCATGTGATCCCGGCCCCCACCCCGCCCGAGGTCGAGCACCGGGTCTCGTACCGCGTCAAACGACAGGACGTCGTGTACCGGGCCGACCCGAATCCGTACAGCACCGTCATCCATGAAGCCGCCCTGCACATGCGGGTCGGCGGCCGTGATGTGGCACGCGCGCAGCTCCGGCACCTGCTCGACATGAGCGAGCGGGATCACATCACCCTCCGGGTGCTGCCGTTCGACGTCGGTGCGTTCCCCGGGTCGGGGCAGTCCATCAACTATCTGTGCGGACCCGTACCGCAGCTGGACACCGTCCAACTCGACCAGTTCCACGGCCCCATGCTGTTGGATGCCGAGGCCCATCTGGAGAAGTACCGGCGTCTCCTGGACACTGTCGAGGCCGTCGCCCTCGGCCCGGAGAAGTCCCGGGACCTGATCCTTGCCATCGCCCAGAACCTGTAGAGGAGCCCTCATGTCCCAGCACGTCTGGACGAAGTCGTCCCACTGCCAGGAAGGCGAGGCCTGCGTCCATATATCCGTCACCGCCGAAACGGTCCTGCTGGCCGATTCAGCAACCCCCTCCCCCGCAGCCATCCTCTCCATCAGCCACCCCGCCTTCACGAACCTCATCCGCATGCTCAAGGCCGACGGATGAACCTGTGTAGACGACCTGCAGGACCAACTCCCAGGCCTCGCCCTGTGGATCGCCCGGGTACGGCTCGCGCTCGCCCACAACTCCAAGGCAAGCGTTCAGACCACCCGGACTCTACGAGTCGGAACTGAGGATGGAATAGGCCCACACGCGGCTACCGCAGCGATCCCACATCCTGAGCCACATAGCGTGCGTGCGGATGCGCTAGATCAGGCCGGGGGCGCACCCGCGGGAAGGTCAGGAGCCAGAGCCTCGAAGACCTTCTGCATGAATTCATCCGAATACCCCGTCAACATCTCTGACGCCTGCAACAACGCACCACCCGCCCGCAGTGGAATCACTCGGTAAAAAAGCACGGGACGCAATTAGTGCTTCGTATCCACCCAGCCGTTCCATCAACTCCTATGGACACACCGCCACCTACGCATAACCCCGCAGGAAATAACGGCTTTCCCGTAGCGATCTCCTTAGCCTACAGTGAAGTGCAATGTCGAGGTTGGCACGTTTAAAGGAGAGATCCTGCTCAATCCGCCTGGACGCCGGATTCACCTCGTCCAGCGCAGAGTATGCACTACCTGCAAATTTTTGCACCCAGGGCAGACCGACGACGGCATTGCCGTATGCCTCGTATGCGGATTGAACACTTCCCGCCCAACCTAGAGTGACATCCCTAGTGACGTAGTCAAGTTCCGCCCACCACGGATATTTGGCTAGTTGTACCTCAAAGTTGTTGCAGTTCTGGCCCGGCTGACTGATTCTAAAGGAGGGACTATCCACGTCAGCAACCACCGACGCGCGGGAGACGATGTTGCCTTCGCCTGTCGCCTCCGACTCAGCTGCGACAGAAAAGAATCGGGTCTGCACCTCGCGGAACCACCAGGGCAGTACTTCCCCTTGACTCACTGCAGCCACCTGATCGAACGTAACCTCCATATAGACATCCACGCTGGAGCCAAGCCTGCCTACTGAGCCGCTCCGGGCCTGATAAAAGCAGCCGTTGACGCCGAGCGCCCGTTTTCGGGCGCCGGATCAGGGCCAAGTGAGCCGAGATGCGGCCAAATAAAATTACGGCGGCCGTATTCCCGAGCTCCGCGATTCGAGATGCCCGTCACAAGGCAATGGGCTTATAAGACAAGGCGGTGTCGACGACTTGTTCAGCCGTCACTTCGTCTGGCAAGCCCTCTAGTTCAGGATGGAATATCAGACCAAGAACCCGAGGGTGGGGCACATTACCCTCCAGGATTTCAATCATCCTGTCGACTTCTTCTTCAGCGCCCTCCGAAGCCATGATTTTTCGAACTAGCTCGACGAGTTGGTCACGCGTCATGCTCACCCATCCTCCACTCCCCGCGAGATGTTTCACTGATGATACCCAGGATCCAGCACCTCCGCATGAAAGCGAGGAGTTACAACTATCAGGTTATCCAGGTCATACACGCCACCACCCCGCTGAATCGGCGTAACGTGATGCAGGACATAGTTAGCGTTTTTACCTACGGCTTGATTCGGGGCAACGAATGGTGATCTCCCAACCCCCATGCGGGTTCTATTTGACTTGCTAAACTGACTGGCCAATTCTGGAACGTTGGCCACTTCTTTCCAGAATGCTTCACGAAACGCATCGAAGTTATTGAACTCTCGCCCTTGCAGTTGACGGGCAACCTGTCCTGGAATTTTTCCAGCGTTACCGTGACTCCCCTTAAGCCACGCACCGGAAATATCACCAAGGAGCGATCCTCCCGTGACAGCTCCAGCGGAGTTTCTGAGTTGCGTAGAAGTCTTAGATCCGGCAATTGCGAGGCGCTGCTCCGCCGTACGCGCAAAGCCGAAAAATATACTCGCAGCCCACGTTGCACCACCTGACGAGAAGGCCGAACCCGCAATGTTGCAAGCCGTCTCATCGTGATGAAGCGTACAGGTCCAGTAATCATCGAATACCGTCATTTTCCTGTAGTCGTCAGCCACACGCTGGCGAAATTCTGCATCGCATCCGTTACTCGTAGATACGCCGCAGATATCAAGCTGTGACGGAGAGCTTATCTTCCCGCTCTGCACATCCGCGCATAGGCCGGTGCACCAATCATCATCGGATCCTGTTTCGCCGCCACCGGAGCCACTGTCGTTGTAATTGCTGTTCGACTGCCCAGGATTGACGACGCCGTCTCCATTGGAGTCGTTCTTGGGGCAATCAGCCTCCTTCCCCATCCCGCAAGCGATCATGAGCCCACTGGGGTCGGCTTTGGACACCGGATTGGCATTCGCGTACGTGTACCCGTTCATCTGGAGCGGGTCGGCGATGTCCATCACCGGGTCGGCAGAGACGAAGCGCCCCGTCGACTGGTCGTACTCCCGAGCCCCGATGTGAGTGAGCCCAGTAGTAGCCGCATCGTCGATGCCGACGCCGAGGTAGGTGCGGCGGTTGGGCCAGGCCGTGGCCGGGGTGCCGCGGGATTCGCCGTACGGCTTGAAGGCGCGGCGCGTCAGCGGCTGGCCTGCGGATTCCTCGACGGCGGTGGTGGCCGTGCCGAGGGGGTCGTTGAGCAGGACCGTGAGTTTGTGGCCGGTGGGCGTGCCTGCGGTTGTGCGGACGACGGTCGGGGCGCCCGGGTGGGAGTAGGAGCGGACGGCGCGGGTGATGGTGCCGGCGGTGTTGGCGGTCACCTCGGTTTCGCCGAGGAAGAGCGTGGCGCCGGACTTGGTCCGCTCCAGGAGGCGGTTGCCGCTCGCGTCGTAGACGTAGTCGGTGCGGTCGGTGACGATCCAGCGCTGGGCGGTGGAGTTGTTGCAGGTGTAGATCTGGAGGGCGGTGCCGGATGCCGCGTTGGAGCTGGGGATGTCCAGGCAGCGGGCGGAGGCCGTGTTCTTGAGGCTGCCGTTGGCGCCGAGAGTCCATTTCTGGGCGTCGGAGTTGTCGCAGGTCGAGAGCTGGACCGCGCCGCTGTTGGCAGTTCCGACGGCGGTGGCGCATTTGCCGAGTGCCTTGAGCTGGCCGCCCAGGCCCAGCGTCCACTTCTGGGCGTCGCCGCTGTTGCAGGTGGAGAGCTGGATGACCGTGCCGTCGGCCGTGGCCGCGTTGCGGACATCGAGGCAGAAGTCGCCCAGCCCGGTGATGGCGGCGGGGTTCTCCTTGCCGTCGGAGGCGGTGGCGAGCTTGCCCTGGGCGGTCCAGACGAGGGACTGGCCGGTGACGCTGCCGGGGCGGGCCGTTGTGTTGCCTGCGGCGTCGTAGACGTAGGTGCTGGTGACGGGGGTGGTGCTGGGCTTGGTGACCGTGCGGGAGGTGAGGAGGTGCGGGCGGGTGGTCGTGTTGGTGGTGCCGTAGGCGTAAGCGGTGGTCGCCGTCGCGGTCGTCGCGCCGAGCGCGTGTTCGGTCAGCGAGATGCGGTTGCCGGTGAAGTCGAACGTGTAGGCGTCCCAGTAAGCCGTAGAGCCGGTGGAGACCGTGCCCGAGGCAGGGGCTGTTCTGGAAAGGGAAGCCGTCAGGTCACTGTCCGGGGCCGTGGTGTCCGTCGCGGTGTCGGCGGCCTCGGCAATGGGACCGGCGGAAGTCTGACCGTCCGTGCGATAGCCCCAGTTGGTGCCGGAGGCCGACCTGCAGCCGGTACCGCCGCTGGCCACCGTGTCGAAGTCGAGGTTGGAGGTCCAGGCGTGGACGAGTTCGCCGAGCTGGTCGTAGGTGAAGCACTGGTTGTCGGTCGTGCCGACGGTGCCGTCCATCTGCTGGCGGGCGGCGGAGGTGACGTTGCCGGCCCGGTCGTAGGAGAAGTAGGCGTCGGTGATGCGGTGGGAGGCGTCGGTCTCACGGTCCCAGACGCTGCGCTGGACGCGGCCGGTGTGCTCGTCGACGAAGTTGGTGGTCCACACACGGTAGGGCTGGGGGCCGCTGACGGTACGCAGGACTTCGCCGTACGGGGAGTAGGTGACGTCGGAGGTGTACCAGCTGAGGCCGGACGTGGACTCTGCGAGGCCGTCGCTGTCGTAACGGGTGACGACCTTCTCCTGGGCCAGCCCGCCGACCGCCGGGAGAGTGGTCGTCAGCGGCTTGCCGGTGGGGGTGTACGTGTAGGCATACGCGTACTTTCGCGCCAGACCGGCAGTGGCGGCGCCGTCCGGGATCGTCACCTCACGGCCTGTGGGGCGGTAGTCGGTGTCGTAGCCGGTGACTCGGTCGACGAAGTCGCCGTACCGGTCGTGGCGGGTCGTGGACGACAGCTGGCCCAGCGCGCCCGTCGGGTCGTACGCGTACTCGATGATCGGGGACGAGGTCGCCGATCCTTCGCGGACCGCCTTCACCCGGCCGGTCGTGTCGTACTCCGTGAAGGTGGTGAGGTTGCGGGAGTCCGTGGCGCTGGTGCGGCGGTCGAGGTCGTCGTAGGCGAAGGACGACGTGCCGACATCAGGGTCGGTGGAGTCGGTCATCCGGCCGCGGGAATCGTAGTTGTACGCCCACACGTTGCCGGCCGGGTCCGTGACCTGTCGGCGGTTGCCACGGGAGTCGTAGGAGTAACGGGTACTGCGCCAGTGGCTGAGGCCGCTGTTGGTGTAGTGCTGGACGAGGTTGACGCGGCCGAGGGCGTCGGTCCAGGTCTTGACGGGGGGTGTGGCGCCGCCGGCCGGGCGGGTGAGCGTCCAGTCGTCGCCGTAGCTGGCCGAGCTGGAGTAGGCCGCCTTGCCGCTGTGCAACGTCGTCGTCTTGATCGCCCGCTCCAGGCCGTCGTACACAGTCCGGGTCATGGTGGGCACGAGCGAGTCGGACTTGCGCTTGAACTGCGTGGCCTGCGGCTCGCCCTGGACCAGGTAGCCGCCGGTCTGCTCCCTGACCAGGCCGTGGTCGTCGTAGCGGGTGTCGGTGATGATGCGGCCCCGGCCGTGGGCTTCGGCCTGGGTCTGGAAGGGGCGCGAGAGTCCGTCGTAGATGGTGACCTGCTTGGCGTAGTTGCCGTCGTCCTTGAGGGTCTCGACGGTCACCGTGCTGGGCTTGGTCACGCTGTCGGTGGCCTTGGCCATCTGGTAGGTGATCTTGACGTTCGGGGTCTGGCTGCCCGAGGAGCGGGAGGCGGACCAGCCCTTGACCAGGCGGCCGAGCGCGTCGTACTCGGTGCGGGTGACACGGTTGTTGGTGTCCGTGACGGTGAGCGGAAGGCCACGGCCCGGGTCGAAGGTGGTGAGGGAGGTGTGGCCTGCCGGGTTGATCGTCTTGACGGCGGTCACCGGGCCACCGGAAGCGGGGGTGTACTGCGTCTCGGTCTTGACCACGCCCACGGAGTCGGGGGCGGTCACGACGCGGATTCGGCCCAGGTCGTCGTAGGTGGAGGTGGTGACGACGGAGTAGCCGGAACCCGAGGCGGGGTTGGTCGCCACGCTGGTGGGCAGGCCCTTGACCGGCGCGGCGCCGTAGGTGAGGGAGTCGTAGCTGGTCCGGGTGGCGCTGATCAGCTGGGTCGCCGGGTCGGCGGAAGCGTAGGACGCGCAGGAGGTCGCCGTCGTACGGACCTGCTTGGGCAGGCCGATGATGTTGGCGGCCGTCGTGTTGTTGGCGTACTCGGTCTTGGTGCAGCGGTACTCGCTGAAGGTCTCGGCGCCGCCGGACACAGGCTCGACCACGGATGTCTGCACCTGGACGGGAAGGCCGTGGTCGGGGTCGACCTCGGTCTCGGTGCGTACCGCCTGCCAGCTGTCGGTGCCGAGCGTCTGGATGGCGTCGGTGCGCCGGACGCCGGTCCGGTGGGCGAGCAGGGGCGAGGTGTCGTTGTCGCGGGTGCGGGAAGCGGTCTGCTTGGACCAGGGGTAGTTGAGGGTCCGCTTGACGACGGTGCCGTCAGCACCCGTGTAGCTGATGGTCTCCGCGACCATGCCCGCGTACTGGGGTGCGTCGTCGGCGAGGAGCGTCACTTCGCCCTTGGAGTCCTTGACCGCACCGCCCGCGCCACGGAAGTAGCGGACGACCGAGTAGGACTGGGTCTGGGTGACACCCGCAGCCGCGCCACCGTTCTTGGAGCCCTCGGCCGTGGCCACCTGCTGGTAGCCACGCCACACACCGTAGGTGCGCAGCGACGGCTTGGAGAACTCGTCGTCGTCCTTGCCCCAGGCAGGGTCCTTGTAGGTGTAGCTGGTGAGTATTCGGTCGGAGACGCCGGAAATCCGGTCGGTCTCGGTCACCGTGGCAACGACGTACTTGTTGAACCACTCGATCCGCGGGGTCTCCACCTCACCGTCCGGGGACCACCTGACCGGGTAGCAGGTGCCGTGGTTGTTCTCGGGCGAGACGGTCGGCTGGGTCTGGCAGCCACCTTTGTATGTCACCGCGATGGAGCCGCCCTGCTCGGTTGCGACACTGCCGATGCGGGGGCGGATGAAGCCCGGACGCGCGTCGCTCTTGCTGCGGGGGACGAGGTTGGGGAGCTGCTCGTCGGCAAGGTAGCCGCTCAGCGGCTCGGCCTGCTTGGCGACGACGTAGGGGGCGAAGCTGACGCCGTCCGCCGACATCACGGTGCCGACGGTGTCGCCGGGAGCGAAGCCGGTACGGGCGATGGAGTTGAGCCAGAGGGCCGGCGAGGTGTCGTACCAATCGCGCGGGAAAGACTGGCGGAGCGTGTACGTGTCGACCTTGGTCAGCCCGGAAGTGCCGGGGCGGGCAGCCTCGGTGGTCACGGACGCCAGACGCATCCGGGTCCAGAAGGAGGGGAAGGCCGGGCAGAGTTTGGACGTGGACTTGCAGTTGAGGTTGCCGGGACTGTCCCACCAGGGTTGGTACGAGGCCGGGTCGTCGGTGACGTCGAACTTCGCCGCGGCGCAGGATCCGTCGGTCTGAAGGCACCGCTGCTGGGCGTTGAAGAGGACCCTCGCGGAGGGCGAGTTGAGGTCGCTGGTGCGCAGGCCGTATTCGATGGAGAGCGGGTAGCCACCGCGGTCGTACGGCACAGGAGTTTTGGACTTCTTGTTGGCCGCGTAGTAGTTCGTCTCCCGCTTCCAGTTGACGATCATCGCGTTGTCGTTGACGTCGACGACCTTGTCCAGACCCCAGTGCCAGGCCTGGTCGCAGCGGGAGTCCGCGAAGGCGGCCTGGTGGCAGGGCTCACCGGGGTGGTTGCCGTAGACCGGGACAGTGAAGACGGAGTCGGTGTCGGCGTGCGAGCCGCCCACCTTGTTCTGGCCGAAGTAGTACTTCGTGCCGTCGGGGGTGGTGACGAGCCAGTACTCGTCGTTGTTGTCCTTGTTGTCTCCGTCGGTCCTCAACTCGACGCGGGTGCCGTCGTCGTTCTGGGGGCGGTAGATCTCGGAGGTGGAGCTGACCCGCACCAGCTCGACCGTCCGGCCGCCGAGTGACATGACCGCGTTGTACGAGACCCAGCACAGGTCCGAGGTCTTGTACTTCTTCTCCTTGTTGTTGGCCGCCCCGTCGGTGACGTCGTCGCGGTCGTCCTTGCAGCTGCGGTATCGGCGCTCGATGTGGCCCGGGTCGTAGTCCCAGCCCTCGCCGATCCAGGACACCTGTGGGGAGGAGGTGGCGGTCTTGCCGTCCACGGTCTGCGAGTTGTAGCCGAAGGAGATCTGCGGCGCGGGCCCTGCGGGCGCCGGCGGGACCGTGATCGGGTAGGACCAGGTGAACGCACCCGACGAACTGCCGGCCGCCCATTTGCCGCTGGAGGCCAGAGGGGTCGCCTTGAACGAACCGCCCCCGCTCACACCGGAGTCCATGGCACCGATGACCGCCTTGTCACCGGTGGCGGCTGCCGGTCGGGCCTGGGTGTACGAGGCCTGGATGACGCCGGAGGAGTCGGCGGGGGCAGCGGAGGCCGCGGAACTGGAGACGGTGCCGTCGGCGGCGGTGTCGACAGTGGCGGTGATGGTCTTGGCGCTGGTGTCGTTGTCCGTGTCCAGTTCGGTGTACGCCTGGCACTCTTCCAGGTCGGGGGTCGAGAGGTAGCACTCGGGGAACTGGACGAAGTGCAGGCGGGAGGCCCAGTCGGCCCCGTAGAGATTCTCGAACGTCTTGTAGCTGAGCTGGACGGAGATCGGCACCGAGCCGGTGGCGGGCGCGGCCACCGTGACCACCGCGCCGTCGACGCCGGCCGACACGGGCGCCGTACGAGGGGAGACGGTGACCGACCAGGAGCCGGTCGGTGCGGCGGCGTCCGGGGCCTGGCCCAGCTTCACCGGCAGGTTGCCGGCGGGTTTGTAGGCGGCCTGGGTCGCAGCGGAGCCGGTCTGCAGAGCGGCCGTTGACGTGGCGCTCCCGAAGTCGACCGGTTGGGTGCCGGAGGTGGCCGGGGTGGTGGTACCGGCCGGGGCTTGGTCCCGGTTGGCCGGAGCGGACAGCCCGATGCGGCCGAGCTTGGCGTCGACGTTCGTACCCACGACGAGCTGTTCGTCGGGGAGTTCCTCCAACGGGACGTCGTCGCGGGGCACTTCCGCGCTCGCCGGATCCGGAGGCGTGGCCAGGGCCTGCGTCGGCAGCATGGCGATCGACAGTGTCAGCACCGCGGTGGAGAGCAGGACGGACCGACGGCCTCTGAAACGCGCGGACGAAAAGAATGACACTGCTGGTCCCCCCGGACGGCATGGAGCGGCCGCCTGGGAAGGCCGCACGCAGGTAAAGCCACGTCAAAGAACGTGGTGATTCTTTGTCGCAGTTGTAAGGAAAACCAGAGTTCCCTGTGACTTAGTGGTGATGATCACATCATGTACGGGTCAAGAACCTCCAAAGCGGGACTCTTCGGCACACCAAGGAGCCGTGCTCCGCTTCGCGCCGAAAACCGGCGCGTGACGGCAGCCGCACATTGGGTCATGCTCTGGTCCCGTTGTCCCAGGGGGAAGGAAAACTCGCGCATGTCGAGCACACGGCCGAGCACATGGCGCCGCAGACCCGGTCGCCGGATCATCGCGGCGGCCGTCGTGGCTGCCATCGCGGCTTCCGGCCTGACGTACGCCGGGTTGAGTGACAGCGGAGAGCAGTCACAGCCGGAGGCAAAGCCCCGGCACAGCGCGCCGCTGAGTCAGGCCGAGGCCGCGGCGAAGGCGGCGCGGACCGGAAAGACGGTCGAGATCACGGGGCTGCGCACGGCGTACGAGACCACGTGGGCACGGCCGGACGGCCTGTTGCAGCGGCGAATCCACGCGACGCCCATCCGGGCCAAGGTGGACGGGACTTGGCGAGCGATCGACACCGCGCTCGGGCAGACCGAGGACGGCTGGTCCCCCAGGGCGACGAACGTGCGGATGACGTTCTCGGCGGGTACGGATGCCCG
Organism: Streptomyces sp. NPDC000878; assembly: GCF_053599695.1. Taxonomy (NCBI): domain Bacteria; kingdom Bacillati; phylum Actinomycetota; class Actinomycetes; order Kitasatosporales; family Streptomycetaceae; genus Streptomyces; species Streptomyces sp. NPDC000878. Next base: position 99,558 of record NZ_JBSFMT010000033.1, read on the forward strand.
TGGACAGGACGACCGGGCCGACCGTGGCGCGGGCGCGCTCCGGGTCCCCCTGCTGGCGCAGGCGGACACCACAACGACCGGCAACGCACTGGTGACTCTCACCACCGGCGGCCACGACATCGTTCTGACCTGGCCGTACGACATTCCGACACCCGTCATCGACGGTTCGCGAGCGCTCTACCCGGAGATCCTGCCCGGCGCCGACCTGGTGCTGACGGCGGACGACGGGGGCTTCGCACAGTTGCTCGTCCTCAAGACCCGTGCGGCAGCGGCCGATTCCCGCGTGGCGCAGCTGTCGTACGGTCTGTCCTCCCCCGATCTCAGCTTCTCCCTGGATCCGACCACCGGCATCATCAGCGCCGAGGACGGCGACGGCGAAGAGGTGGCGGTCTCCCCCACCCCGTTGATGTGGGACAGCTCGGGCACCCCGGCGCTCACCAACGGCCAGGCAGGCAGCAGCGCTTCACCGACCACCTCGGAATCGTTGTCCGAGGACGAGTCGAGCGCACCCGACGACTCCGAGTCCCCGACGGAGTCCCCCGAACCGAGCGACACCTCCGACTACGTCGACTCGGGGGACACAGCCGCCGAGGTACTCCCGGACGCCACCGACGAGGCCCCGGACCCGTCCGCTTCGGAAGGCGAGGGCGCCAATCCCTCCGTACCCGCGGAGGCTTCGCCGGATCCGACGCATTCGGGTGCGAGCGCGACGTTCGATCTGCCTTCGCTGGCCGGCCCGCAGCCGGACTCGAAGGGCACGCTCATCGAGACCGACCTGAACGGCTCGACCTGGACGCTGACGCCTGATCAGGAGTTTCTCGACGAGGCGGACACGGTGTACCCGGTCTTCGTCGACCCGTCGATCCGCAAGCACCACAACGAATGGACGACGGCCTACAGCCGTCATCCCAACGCGAACTTCTACAACGGCCGGAACTTCAACCAGGGGACGAGCGAGGCGCGGGTCGGCTTCGAGTCGGACACCTGGGGGACGTCCCGGTCCTTCTTCACCATGGACTGGAACCCTGACCTGAAGGGTTCCACCGTCACGACCGCGAAGCTGCACATTCTGGAGACCTACTCCTGGTCGTGCAGCCCGCGCAGTGTGAACGTGTACGTCACCGGGCCGATCAGCAACAAGACGACCTGGCGAAACGCGCCCAGCATGACGGCCGGCAACAAGCTGGCGAGCAAAAGCTTCGCCCATGGGTACAAGGCGGCGACCTGCCCGGACGCGTACGAGGAGTTCGACGTCAAACGAGCCGCCCAGAAGGCGCTTTCGGACGGCGCGGACTCCCTGACCCTCGGTCTGCGCGCAGGTGATGAGGGCTCCGCGTACTCCTGGAAGAAGTTCGCGGCCGACAAGGACAACGGCCCGTACATCGAGCTGGTCTACAACCGCCCGCCGAGCGCGCCCACCAGGCTGGACCTCGACCCCGACCTGTCGTGCGACACTATCGCGCCGTACGTCAACGTCGGCGCCTCCTCGATCACGTTCTGGGCGAGCGCGACCGACAAGGACAACAACCTGGCCTCGCTGCGCTTCGAACTGTGGCCGACGAACGGCAGCGGCAACCTGCTGGGCTCCAAGAGCAAGGTGCCGATAGACGGCCAGTCCGGTTCGACCCGGGAACACACCGAACCGTTCTCCACCAGCGGGCTGACGAACGGCACCATGTACTCCTGGCGAGTGCGGGCCATGGACAAGGCGGGGGCCACCTCCGCGTTCGCGCCCGCGAAGTCGCCCTACTGCCGCTTCGTCTTCGACAGTTCTCGGCCGACGCCACCCGTCGTCACCTCGGTCCAGTTCCCCAACGCGGACGCGAACAACAACGGTCTGCACAACGAGGCCGAGGACGCGATCTGGAGCAAGGTCAAGTTCGGCACGGCGGGGTCCTTCGTCTTCAGGGCCACACAGACGGATGTGGTGAAGTACGAGTTCGCCTTCAACACGCCCACGTACACCGCTTCTCTCCCCCGCCTGAACGGCGCCACGACCCCGACGACGACCACCTGGAACGGCGCCAAACCGCCACTCGCCGGGCCGAATGTGCTGTACGTACGGGCAGTTGACGACGCGGGACATGTATCGGATCCCCGGAAGTACTTCTTCTACGTCACCCCCAGAGACAAGGCCGACGCGGCGGGCGACCTCACCGGGGACGAGTTCGCCGACCTGATGGTGGTGACTGCCAGTGGCGACCTCTGGATGTATCCCAGCAGGGGCAACTCCGACCTGACCAAGGGAACCGGGACGTTCGGGCCCGCGATGTCCGGCTCCTACCGGGAGAACCCGGAGAAGGACCCGAACGGCAACGTGGCCGACGGCAACCCGCCGTACGTCGGTCCGGTCTCGGGGTACTGGAAGAACACGATGCTCGCGCACCTCGGCGACATCTACGGGGGCGACGGTCTCCAGGACCTCGTCGCCGTGCGCGAAGGCAAACTGTGGGTCTACCCGGGCGACGGCTACGGCGCGGTCAACATCGACAAACGGCAGGAGATCCTGCTCCCGGCAGGCGGGCCCAACCTGGCCGCCGTCACCCAGATCGTGTCGTCCGGCGACGCCACGGGAGACGGCAAGCCCGACTTCTTCCTCACCGTGAAGGACAGCGACACCGTGGAGACCCTGTGGGCCCTCACCGGCTACAACGGGGCCATGGTCGAGACTGCCAGGGCGCTGAACTCCGGCCCTGCGTGGGCGACCCGTGACCTGATCAGCCTCCAGGACATCACCGGGGACGGGGTCACGGACATGCTCTACCGGGTCGTCAGCAGCGGCCGACTCGCACTGCGTACGGGAATCAAGGACAGCGCGACCGGCGGCGTCAGCCTCGACTCGTTGTCCACCTCGGGGAGTTCGGCCGGCGGTGTGGACAACACCGACTACGCGACGTCCGGCTGGACAACCACCGACATCAGACTCGCGTTCGGCACGGCCGACGCCAACGGTGACGCCATCCCGGACATCTGGGCGGTCACGGGAACCGGCTCCGTCCGCTTCTACCCCGGAGGCCGTTCAGCCCTCGGGGCATATACAGCAGTCCCCAGCGGTGGCTGGTCGGGCATGCTGACCCTTGGCTGAGGCTCCCTCAGGGGCAGCAGGTTCATCCCCGAGGGACCTCAGTCCAACCACTGCAAGGCGAACCACAGTTCCATCCGCACCCCGGCATCCTGAAGATCGACACCCAGCGCCTCCGCCACCCTCGCCAGGCGGTGGCGGACCGTGTTGCGGTGGACCTGGAGGGTCGCGGCCGTGCGGTCCCAGCTGCCGTGGTGGGTCAGCCAGGTGTGGAGGGTGTTCAGGAGGATCGCGGGGCCCGGGGGGCCGGCCTCGTCGAGGGGGGCGAAGCGGGCTCGGGCCAGGTCCCGGGCGTCCGCCGGGGGGACCAGGGCGTGCACGGTGAGCGGGTCCTCGGTGTGGATGGTGGCCGGTAGCTCGGCGGCCAGTGCGCGTTGGAGGGCTCGTTCCGCCTGGCGGTCGGCGTGGGGGAGGTCCGCGGCGGATACCGGTGTGCTGAAACCCAGGGTCCAGCCCAGTTCGGCGGCTTGTGCCGGAGCCTCGGGGCGGGCTTCCGGCGTGCTGGGGATCAGGGCCTTCAGGTCGGGGCCGTCCACGTACAGGTACGGGGTGCCCAAGGCCGTGCCCAGGGTGGCGAGTTGGGCCGGGTCGTCGTCGTCCGGGGAGCCTGTGAGGGCGTGGTGGTCGTTGCGGCCGTGGACCACTGTCCAGTGGCCGGCACCGAGGGCGGGGGCCACCTCCGCCGGGGTCGCTCCCAGCATCAGCCGTACCAGCGCGCCCGCGCCGCGGGTGTCGGTGCCCAGGGCGTGCCGGGGGCTTGTGAGCAGGGCCAGCAGGACGGTTGCCGTGCTGGTGACCTGGCGGTGGACCGGGGTCGGGGCCGTGGTGGCAGCCTGGCCGAGGGCCAGCGTTGTGGTGGTGCCGTCCGGGCCGGGCAGGGTGTGGACGGTCAGGTGGGTTCCGGTCCGGTGGTCGGCCGCCGCGGCCGGTACGGAGCGGGCGGCAGCGGCTGTGCGGACGCGGGCTGTGGTCCGTACGGCCAAGGCGCGCAGGCGTTCCGGGGTCGGGGACGCGGGTCGGGGGCCCGCGCTGAAGAGTTCGCTGCCGTGGGCGTCGTAGAGGGCCGCCCAGGCGCTGGTGTGCGCGCTCAGTCGGTCGAGTACGGCCCGTAGCGCGTCCGGGCGGGCCGCTGCCGTGGCCAGCGCCGACTGGGCGCGGGAGATCTCGCGCAGTTCGCGGTTGCGGGCCTCGGAGATCGCCGTGTACGTGGCCCGACCGACCGCCACGAACGGGGTGGCCGGCGGGATGCGCAGGAGCGGGAGTCCGTGGCGGTCGCAGGCGGCGATCAGGTCCGGCGGCACCTCCTCGTGCACGGGGGCCACGCCGAACCCGAGCGCGCTCACTCCGGCGGCGACGACCTGCCGTACGTACGTGTCGATGCCGTCCGCGTCACGAGGCAGCCGTACGCCCGCGGTGAGGAGCAGCTCGCCGACCACCAGATACGGTGCCGGGTTCTCGATCTCCGTCGTGCCGACCGTACTCACGCGGCGGTCCTCGGCGGGGCCCGCGACCTGGCGCAGGCCGAGGGCCGGATCGGCCAGCAGCGCGCTCAGCGGTACGGACGGCTGCTCGGACTCGGTCATCAGCAGACGTCCTTCTTGCCAGACGGCTTCACGTGGGAGTGCCGGATTCATCTAATAGAACGCTCCATATTGGACAGAAACGCCACTTCGGCGCCAGTACCGTCGCCGCTATCGTCGTGCCACCCACAGGGCACCACCCCCCGCCCTCGCACTCCCCCCTCGCACCCCCCGCGCGCACATCCCCCTTCTCCGGCCCGGCCCGCACCCGGTCGCCGGCATCCCCTCTCCCTCGTTCCCCGGAGGATCTGATGACCGTCGACTACCTCGTCATGGGCGTATACCTGCTCGGCATCATCGGTGTCGGCTGGTGGGGCAAGAAACGTGCCGCCTCCAAGAGCGACTTCCTCGTCGCCGGGCGGCGGCTGGGTCCGCTCATGTACACCGGCACGATGGCCGCCGTCGTCCTCGGCGGCGCCTCCACCATCGGTGGCGTGCGCCTCGGCTACACGTACGGCATATCCGGCGCGGCCATGGTCTTCGCGATCGGGCTCGGACTGCTGGCGCTGAGCGTCTTCTTCTCCGCCCGCATCGCCCGTCTCAAGGTGTACACCGTCGCCGAGATGCTCTCCCTGCGCTACGGCGACACCGCCGCCGTGATCTCCGGTGTCGTGATGTGGATCTACACGCTCATGCTGGTCGTGACCTCGACGATCGCGTACGCCAGTGTCTTCGACGTCCTGTTCGACGTGCCGAGCTGGGTCGCGGTGCTCATCGGCGGGACGATCGTCGTCGGCTACTCGGCGCTCGGCGGGATGTGGTCCATCACGCTCACCGACATGGTGCAGTTCGTGGTCAAGAGCCTCGGGGTGCTGGTCCTGCTGCTGCCCATCGCCGTCGTCAAGGCGGGTGGCTTCTCCGCCATGGCCGACAAGCTGCCGGACGGCTATCTCTCCCCGACCTCCATCGGCGGGCAGACCATCTTCACCTTCGTCCTGATCTACACCTTCGGCATGCTCATCGGGCAGGACATCTGGCAGCGGGTCTTCACCGCCCGCTCGGACAGGGTCGCCGCCTGGGGCGGTACCGTCGCCGGCGTCTACTGTCTGGTCTACGCCCTGGCCGGAGCCGTCATCGGCATGGCCACCAAGACCCTCTACCCGAGCCTCGCCGCCGCCGACCAGGCGTTCGCGACGATCGTCCAGCACGCCCTGCCCACCGGTGTCCGGGGCCTGGTCCTGGCCGCCGCGCTCTCCGCGATGATGTCCACGGCGAGCGGCGCGCTGATCGCCTCCGCGACCGTCGCCAACAACGACATCTGGGCGCGGCTGAGCCGCCGTACCCGCTCCACCGCCAATGGCTCGGAGGACTCGAAGGACGGGGACGAGATCAGTGCCAACCGGCTCGCCATCGTCGTCCTCGGGGTGGCCGCCATGGCCATTGCCTGTGTCCTCGGCGATGTCATCGAAGCCCTCACCGTCGCCTACAACCTGCTCGTCGGCGGGCTGCTCGTGCCCATCCTCGGCGGGCTGCTCTGGAAGCGCGGAAACCTCCAGGGCGCCATGGCCTCGATGATCGCGGGCGGTACGACCGTCATCGCCTTCATGGTGACCGACGGACTCCTCGCCAACGAGCCGATCTACTACGGCCTGCTCGCCGGCCTCGTCGCCTACGTGGCCGTCAGTCTCCTCACCGCCCCGACCGAGGAAGCCGTCGTCGAGGCCTGGCACCGCCGCCTGGCGGGCGAACCGGCCCCCGTCGCACCGGAGTTGAGCACGGTCTGACAGGCCGGTACGGCCGGACCGCCCGGACCAGAAGCACCCCCCAGCCCCGTTATGTTTTCCGCGGCTCCGCAACGGGGCCGCTGGCCTCCGGGCCCGGCATGACTGTTGCCCCCTGTCGAAGGCATGACCTGGGGGGTG
>NZ_JBSFMT010000034.1:0-105450 GCF_053599695.1 Streptomyces sp. NPDC000878
CTAATCCACCCCGAAAGGCTTCATCGTTCGACTTGCATGTGTTAAGCACGCCGCCAGCGTTCGTCCTGAGCCAGGATCAAACTCTCCGTGAATGTATAACCGGTAATCCGGTCAACACGCATGAGAGCGGAACAGTCAGGCGGAATAAGCCCGACCGTTCACAGCGTCCTCGCTGTGTTGTATTACTTCAAAGGAACCTCGCCCCAACCGATAGTCGGCCGGGAACGGGGTATCAACAAATCTGGCGTTGATTTTTGGCACGCTGTTGAGTTCTCAAGGAACGGACGCTTCCTTCGTACTCACCCTCTCGGGCTTTCCTCCGGGCTTCCCTTCGGTCTTGCGTTTCCAACCTTACCAGACCGTTTTCCGTTCCGTTTCCGGTTGGGATTTTGATCCAGTACCCGTTGGAGGGCTTCCGCCTATTCGATTGCCTTCCGGCTCTCTTTCGGCGAGTCCGACTTTATCAGAAGTTTTCGGCCGGACTTACCGGCCGCTCATTCCTGAGGTAATCGGGAAGTGGTCCTCAAGAATCCAAGTCCTCGAGAAACCCGTAGATTTTCACTGCCGCCACCGAGCCTGTCCGGCTCTAGGCAACTGTTCTAATCTACCTCCCCACTCTCTCCGCGTCAACGGCTCTTGTGGGGCGAAGAGGAGACTAGCAGCCCGGCCGGTGTGTCCGCACATCAGGCAGCCGTGGGTACGACGGCGCTGCGCTCGACCGCGTCGAGGTCTCCCGTCTCGCCGGCGCGTGCCGCTCGACCGCCGAGGACATAGACGTATGCGAGGAAGGTCAGTTCGGCGACGACACCGATCGTGATGCGAGCCCATGTGGGCAGGCCGGACGGGGTGACGAAGCCTTCTATGGCGCCCGAGACGAAGAGGACCAGGGCCAGGCCTATCGCCATGCCCAGGGCTGCTCGTCCCTCCTCGGCCAGTGCCGTGCGGCGGGAGCGCGGGCCCGGGTCGATGACGGTCCAGCCGAGGCGCAGGCCCGTACCCGCGGCCACGAAGACGGCGGTCAGTTCCAGGAGGCCGTGCGGCAGGATCAGGCCGAGGAAGGTGTCGAGGCGGCCGGCCGAGGACATCAGGCCGATGCCGACGCCCACGTTGAGCATGTTCTGGAAGAGGATCCAGACGACCGGTAGGCAGAGGAAGACTCCCAGGACCAGGCACATCGCGGCGGCCTGGGCGTTGTTCGTCCACACCTGGGCGGCGAAGGACGCGGCGGGATGGCTGGAGTAGTACGTCTCGTACTCGCCACCGGGGCGGGTGAGGTCGCGCAGTTCGTCGGGCGCCGCTATGGAGGACTGCACCTCGGGGTGGGTGCCTATCCACCATCCCAGGAGGACCGCGACCGCTGTGGAGATGAGCGCGGTGGGGACCCACCAATGGCGTGACCGGTAGACCGCCGCGGGGAAACCGTGGGTGAGGAAGCGGGTGACGTCGCGCCAGGAGGCGCGGCGGGTTCCTGTCACGGCACTACGCGCGCGTGCCACGAGTTGGCTGAGCCGACCGATCAGCTGAGGGTCGGGGGCGCTCGACTGGATCAGCGAGAGGTGGGTGGCGGTGCGTTGGTAGAGGACGACGAGTTCGTCCGCCTCGGCTCCGGTGAGGCTGCGCTGGCGGCGCAGCAGTGCGTCCAGGCGGTCCCACTCGGCGCGGTGGGCGGAGACGAAGACGTCGAGGTCCATCGTTTTGCCTGCTCCTCGGCTGGTCGTCGACTGCGCGTCGTGGGTGTCGGCTTGTCGTACTGGGGCGCGATGCCCCTTCAGCTTGGCAGACTGGCGGTTCCAGGGGCAGGTCAGGTGAAGGGCGGCAGGCGTGAGTGAGCTGGTTACGGGCGAGGCGGTGACGCTGGAGCTACGTCCCGCGAAACTGCCCAGCAGGGCGCTGGCCGTGTTGCTCGACCTTGTTGTGGTCGGATTGGTCTACACCGTCGTCACCATTGTTCTGGTCATATCCACGGCTTCGCTGGACGAGGCGGCACAGTTCGCTCTCTCCATCGCCGCGTTCATTCTGGTGCTGGTGGGTGCGCCCATCGCGGTGGAGACGCTCAGCCATGGGCGGTCGCTCGGCAAGATGGCCTGTGGTCTGCGGGTGGTGCGGGACGACGGCGGGCCGATCCGGTTCCGGCATGCGCTGGTGCGGGGTGCGGTCGGTGTGGTCGAGATTCTGATGACGTTCGGTGTGGTGGCCTGTATCGCCTCGCTCGTCTCGGCGCGGGGGCGACGGATCGGTGATGTCGTCGCGGGCACGCTCGTCGTACGGGAGCGTGTGCCCGTCGGTCAGACCGCCTTCGTTCCTCCCCCGCCGCCCTGGTTGTCCGGACGGTTCGCGGAACTCGATCTGTCGGCCGTGCCCGACGGGCTGTGGCTGGCCGTGCGTCAGTACCTGACGCGCATGCGGCAACTGGATCCGCAGGTGGGCTGGGCCATGGCCGAGCGGCTCGCTTCCGATGTGGCGGCGCGTACGGGGGCTCCGGCGCCGCACGATGTTCCGCCGGCGGCCTATCTGGCGGCCGTGGTGCAGGAACGGCAGGTGCGGGAGGCTCGGCGGGCGTTCGGGAGCGGGGCGCCCAACAGCGGGCCCGGGGTGCCTGGCTCGTTCGGGGCTCCGGTCCAGCCTCAGGCGCCGGCTGCGGTTCCGTATCCGCCCGCCGCCGTCCCCCTCCCTCTCCCCCTCCCCGTCACCGAAGCCGCGCCGCAGGACCCGGTTGCCGATCGCCGCCCCTCCGGTGGGTTCGCGCCGCCTGCCTAGTCGGGGAACGCCGACGGCGGGGATTCGAGGTGTTCCAGCTCGATGCCCGGTGCGGCCAGGACCACGTCGCCGGTGATGTGCACGGCGTGCTGTTCGCCCGTGTCCAGGGCTGTGACCTGGTATTCGTCCACGGTCAGAGGGCCGTTGTCAGTGGCGTGTGCTTCTCTTTTCACCAAGGCCCAGGACTGGTCCACGGTGCGCGGGGCGAGGACCGGATCCGTGAGGGCTACGAGGCGTACGCGGGTTGCTGAAGAGGAGGGGGTGAGGCGTAGGAGCCGGGCGGTGGCGATCAGGAACGCGGGGGATGTGCCGGTGAAGGCGTGGGCGCGGACGGTGCCTTCGGTGGCGTGAGCGCCGGTGGGGTCGGTGCGGACCCAGGTGACGCCGTCCAGGGCGGCGCCGCGGACCTGCCAGCTCGACGCGTGGAGTTCGAGGCGGATGGGACGGCCCAGGTCGTCTAGGGCGAGGTCGACGGAGCCGGTGTGGTCGCCCGAGGGGGCGGTCAGCTGGGAGACGTAGCGCCAGCCGGAGGGACCGGGGGCGCAGTGGAAGTGTTCTTCTGCGAGGGGGGTGTGGTCGTGCGGATCGTGGAGCGAATAACGGCCGCGGGGCATGGGGGTCCTGGGTGATCTCGGGCTGTTCCTTGAGCCTCGCAAGGGGACAGGCCCCCGGCACGGGGGTGCGGGGGCCTGTCTCGGAGCGGTGGACCTGCTGGTGGTGAGCGTGTCAGTGCACGGACGTGCTCACCACCGGCGGGGGTGTCGGCTCAGTAGCGGTAGTGGTCCGGCTTGTACGGGCCCTCGACCTCTACGCCGATGTACGAGGCCTGCTCGGGGCGGAGCGTCGTCAGCTTCACGCCGAGCGCGTCGAGGTGGAGGCGGGCGACCTTCTCGTCGAGGTGCTTGGGCAGCACGTAGACGTCGGTCGGGTACTCGTCGGGCTTGGTGAACAGCTCGATCTGGGCCAGGGTCTGGTCCGAGAAGGAGTTGGACATCACGAACGACGGGTGACCGGTGGCGTTGCCCAGGTTCAGCAGGCGGCCCTCCGACAGCACGATGAGGACCTTGCCGTCGGGGAACTTCCAGGTGTGGACCTGCGGCTTGACCTCGTCCTTGACGATGCCCGGGATCTTGGCCAGGCCGGCCATGTCGATCTCGTTGTCGAAGTGGCCGATGTTGCCGACGATGGCCTGGTGCTTCATCTTGGCCATGTCGCCGGCCATGATGATGTCCTTGTTGCCGGTCGTGGTGATGAAGATGTCGGCCTTGTCGACGACGTCGTCGAGGGTCGCGACCTGGTAGCCGTCCATGGCCGCCTGGAGCGCGCAGATCGGGTCGATCTCGGTGACGATCACTCGGGCGCCCTGTCCGCGCAGGGACTCCGCACAGCCCTTGCCCACGTCGCCGTAGCCGAAGACGACCGCGGTCTTGCCGCCGATGAGGACGTCGGTGGCGCGGTTGATGCCGTCGATCAGGGAGTGGCGGCAGCCGTACTTGTTGTCGAACTTCGACTTGGTGACGGCGTCGTTGACGTTGATCGCCGGGAACAGGAGGGCGCCGTCGCGCTGCATCTCGTACAGGCGGTGGACGCCGGTGGTGGTCTCCTCGGTCACGCCGCGGATCTCCGAGGCGACCTGGGTCCACTTCTGCGAGCCGTCGGTGATGGTGCGGTCGAGCAGTTCGAGGACGACGCGGTGCTCGTCGGACTCGGCGGTGTCGGCCGAGGGGACCTTGCCGGCCTTCTCGTACTCGACGCCCTTGTGGACGAGCATGGTGGCGTCGCCGCCGTCGTCCAGGATCATGTTCGGGCCGCCGCTGGGGGTGTTCGGCCAGGTCAGGGCCTGCTCCGTGCACCACCAGTACTCTTCCAGGGTCTCGCCCTTCCAGGCGAAGACCGGGATGCCCTGCGGGTTCTCGGGCGTACCGTTCGGGCCCACCGCGATGGCGGCTGCGGCGTGGTCCTGGGTGGAGAAGATGTTGCAGGAGACCCAGCGGACCTCGGCGCCCAGGGCGACCAGGGTCTCGATCAGGACGGCGGTCTGCACGGTCATGTGCAGCGAGCCCATGATCCGGGCGCCGGCCAGCGGCTGGGTGGCGGCGAACTCCTTGCGGATGGACATCAGGCCGGGCATCTCGTGCTCGGCGAGGGTGATCTCCTTACGGCCGAACTCGGCCAGGGAGAGATCTGCGACCTTGAAGTCCTGTCGGGTGTCGACAGTCGTCATTACGGGCTGCTCCTCAAGGTTGGGGCGAGGTGGGTACGGCCGGTCTGCGCGGCGGCGGACACAGGGGTGCCCGAAGAGGGCACAGGCATGCCCGAGTACGCGCAGCGCAGTCCGTCGGAGGCCCTCTCTCCCTCGGCCGGTCCGCGAGGGGACCGACCGACCGCCATCAGCAGCGACGTCTGGCTCCGTCCCAAGCTACACCTGTCGGCCCGACCGCCCCCAGTCCGCCTACGAACACATCAGGACAGATCGAGACCGAGCGGAGGGATCGCGGAGGGGACGTGGAAGGGGACTCAATGGGCGGCGGGCCCGGCCGGACCGCCCGGGGTCGCCTCGCGGTCGGAGCCCTTGGCCGCTTCCGCCTCGCTGTAGATGTCCGGTTCGAGGTAGATGACGCGGGCGATCGGGACGGCGGCGCGGATGCGGGACTCGGCGGCGTTGATCGCGGTGGCCACCTCGGTGGCCGTGTCGTCGTGCTGTACGGCGATCTTGGCGGCGACCAGGAGTTCCTCGGGGCCGAGGTGGAGCGTACGCATGTGGATGATGCCGGTGACGGTGTCGCCGTCGACGATCGCCTTCTCGATCGCCACGACTGATTCCGCACCCGCGGCCTCGCCCAGCAGCAGGGACTTGGTCTCCACGGCAAGCACGAGCGCGATCAGGATGAGCAGGATGCCGATGCAGAGGGTGCCGATGCCGTCCCAGACGCCGTCGCCGGTGGCGAGGGCGAGGCCGACGCCGCCGAGGGCCAGGATCAGACCGACGAGCGCGCCGAGGTCCTCCAGGAGGACGACGGGCAGTTCGGGGGCCTTGGCGTGGCGGACGAATTCCTTCCAGGACTGCTGGCCGCGCAGGGGGTTGGACTCCTTGATGGCCGTACGGAAGGAGAAGCTCTCGGCGATGATCGCGAAGACGAGGACGCCCACCGGCCAGTACCAGTGCTCGATCTCGTGCGGGTGCTTGATCTTCTCGTAGCCCTCGTAGATCGCGAACATGCCGCCGACCGAGAAGAGCACGATGGAGACGAGGAAGGCGTAGATGTACCGCTCGCGGCCGTAGCCGAAGGGGTGTTGCGGGGTCGCCTCGCGCTTGGCCTTCTTGCCGCCGAGGAGGAGCAGGCCCTGGTTGCCGGAGTCGGCGAGCGAGTGCACGGACTCCGCGAGCATCGACGACGAACCGCTGAAGAGGAACGCCACGAACTTCGCTGCCGCGATCGCGAGGTTGGCGCCGAGTGCCGCCACGATCGCCTTGGTGCCGCCTGACGCGCTCATGTGTTCGCGTTGTCCCTTCAGTACGTACGCTGTCCCGGGCTTTGCCCGCCCTTTGCCGGTGGGCCATTGTTGCAGCACCCTCCGACAACGACGCGCCAGGTGGTGTCAGACGACGACCGTCGCCCGGAACACCGTGCCAGGACCGGACAGTTCGGCCTTTTCGTTCGCCGGCACGAAGACCGATTGGCCGGGGGCGAGTTCTATGTCCCCGGTACGGACCGAGCCTGCCGTGCAGAGCAGGATCTGCGGGGTCGGGAGGGTGAGGTCGCGGGCGGGCGTGCTCTCCGGGAGGACGTACCGGGAGAGGCGGAACTCGTCAATCGGGGTGTCGTAGACCTCCTCGCCGTCGGGGGACGCCTCCGGGCGCAGTACGCCGGGGTCGCTCGCCTCGAAGCGGACGATGCGCAGGAGTTCGGGGACGTCGACGTGCTTGGGGGTCAGTCCGCAGCGCAGGACGTTGTCGGAGTTGGCCATGATCTCGACGCCGAGGCCGTTGAGGTAGGCGTGCGGGATGCCGGCGCCGAGGAACAGGGCCTCGCCGGGCTGCAGTCGGACGTAGTTGAGGAGCATCGCGGCGATGACGCCCGGGTCGCCGGGGTAGTGGTGGGCGATGTCCGCGTAGGGGGCGTAGTCGCCGCCGAGGCGGGCGCAGGCGGTCGCGGCCTCGGTGACCGTGCGGGCCATGTCCTCGCGGTCGGCGCTGAGTACGGCCGTCAGGACCTCGCGCAGCGCCGCCTCCTCGGGGTGGGCGCGCAGCAGGTCGACGTACGGCTTGAGGGAGTCGACGTCCAGGGCCGCGAGGAGGTCGGCGGCCTGCGCGGGGTTGCGGAAGCCGCACAGACCGTCGAACTCGGTGAGGGCGCAGATCAGTTCGGGCTTGTGGTTGGCGTCCTTGTAGTTGCGGTGCCCGGCGTCCACCGGGATCCCGCGGCGCTCCTCGTCCTCGTAACCCTCCTTCGCCTGGGCGAGATCGGGGTGCACCTGGAGGGAGAGGGGGGCGCCGGCCGCGAGGATCTTGAGGAGGAAGGGCAGGCGGGGGCCGAACTTGGCGACGGCCGCCGCGCCGAGTTCGGCCTGCGGGTCGGCGTCGATGACCTCGACGAGCGTGCCGCGTCCGGTGCGCGAGGGGGCGCCGGGGTGGGCGCCCATCCACATCTCCGCCTGGGGTTCGCCGGTCGGCTCGGTGCCGAGGAGCGCCGGGATGGCGGTGGTGGAACCCCAGGCGTAGGGGCGGATGGTGTTGTCGAGGCGGTCCATAGCGGTCTTTCTGCGTGCGGGAGGCAAGAGGCGGGCGGGAAGGGGTGGGACGAAGTGGAGTGGGGTGGGGTGGGGTGGTTCGGAAGCTGTTCTGGCGGTTCCTGGTTGTCAGGTGCCTGCCGTCAGTGCCAGGTACACCGCCGCGAAGTCCGTGGTGGCGATCAGTTCCGCCAGGGCCTCCAGTTCGGCGCCGTCCTCCGGTTCGAGTTCGCTGATCGCCGTGTCGTGGCCGAGGGCGAGTTCGCGGGCGGCGGGGGCGGCGCTGAGGCCGCCGGTCGGGCGGTCGCGGAGGAGCACCACGCGCGCGTGCAGGGCGGGTGCCTCGTTCACCCGGTCCCGGAAGAAGTCGTCGGGGTCAGCGCCTGCGGCGAGGCGGCTCGCGAGCAGGGCGCCGTGCGCGGCGAGCGCCTCGGGGAGTTCGGCGGCGAGCGCGGGGCGGCCGGCCAGTTCGGCGAGGGCGGCGGCGAAACGGCGGCCCGCGGGCCCGGCGGACGTGCCCTCCGTCCAGATCACCGGGAGCGTGTCCGCGAGTTCGGCGGCGAGGGTCTTGGCCGGGTTGCTGTACGTCGCGATGGCCGGGCCGCACCGTTCGGCGATGTGGTCGAGGCGGTCGGCGACCTTCTCCAGGGCGTCCGGCGGGGCGGTGAGCAGGCCGGTGCGGTCGAGGAGGGCGAGCAGCGGGGTGAGCAGCGCCCACAGGACGCCGGGGGCGGATGCGGCGAGCGGCTGGTCCGCCTCCTCCTGCTCGTACGGGGCGGTCGCCATCCGTACGAACAGGCCGTGGGCCGCGCCCTGCACGGTCTCGGAGAGCGGGGTGCCGGCAGGCGCCACGGCGACGACCGTGCAGCCGCGGCGGTAGGCCTGCTCGGCGAGCAGGGACAGGCCCGGTTCGGTGCCGTCGGGGGTGGCGATCAGGAGCAGGTCCACGGAGCCGGCCCAGCCCGGCAGCTCCCAGCGCAGGGCGCCTGCCGCGGGGGCGACGCCGGTGGGGGCCAGGCGGGTGACGGGGGTGGTCGCGCCGGCGAGGGTGCCGAGGAGGTCGGCGACGCAGGTCGCTGCGGCTCCTGGGCCCACGATCAGGACGGCGCGGGGGCGGCCGTCCGGTTTCAGTTCGTTGATGCCCGCCTCGGCCGCGTGCCGGGCCGCGGTGCGGACGCGGGCGCCTGCTTCGGCGGCTCCGCGGAGGAGGCCGCGGTGGTCTGCTTCCGCCAACGCCTCGGGGGCGTCGAGCAGCGATTCGTCGAGCATGGGTGGCACCTCCGATCGCCGGGGCGGGGTTACGCGGGGCGGCGGGCCTCGTCGACGAGCAGTACGGGGATTCCGTCCCGGACGGGGTACGCCAGGCCGCAGTCCTGGCCGGTGCAGATCAGCTCGGTGTCCTGCTCCTTGAGGGGAGCGTGGCAGGCCGGGCAGGCGAGGATCTCCAGGAGGCCGGCTTCGAGCGGCATGTGGTGTCCCTTCGGGGGTGCGGTGATGTGGCCTGGTCAGGGTACCGCCGTGGGGGGGGGGGGGGGGGGGGGGGGGGGGGGTGCGGGCGGTGAGGGTTTTCGCCCCCGCCGCCCTTACCCGTCCCATCCCTGGGGGCTGCGCCCCCAGACCCCCCTTTGTCGCGCTGAACGCGCTCGTCCTCAAACGCCGGACGGGCTGAGTTAGTCAGCGCAGCCCCCAGGGGAGAAGTCAGCCTCGGATGATCGCCAGTGCCTCGTCCCGGACCTTCTCCATCGTTGCCTCGTCCCTCGCCTCCGCGTTGAGGCGGAGCAGGGGCTCCGTGTTGGACGGGCGGACGTTGAACCACCAGTCCGTCGCCGTGACCGTCAGGCCGTCCAGTTCGTCGAGGGTGATGCCCTCCTGGCCCTCGTACGCCGTCCTGATCGCGGCCAGGCGGGCTGTCTGGTCGGTCACCGTGGAGTTGATCTCGCCGGAGCCCGCGTAGCGGTCGTACTGGGCGACCAGGGCCGACAGGGGGCCGTCCTGGCCGCCGAGTGCGGCGAGGACGTGGAGGGCGGCCAGCATGCCCGTGTCGGCGTTCCAGAAGTCCTTGAAGTAGTAGTGGGCGGAGTGCTCGCCGCCGAAGATCGCGCCGGTGCGGGCCATCTCCGCCTTGATGAAGGAGTGGCCCACGCGCGTGCGTACCGGTGTGCCGCCCTGCTCGCGGACGACCTCCGGGACCGACCAGGAGGTGATCAGGTTGTGGATGACCGTCCCGGAGCCGCCGTTGCGGGCCAGTTCGCGGGAGGCCACCAGGGCCGTGATCGCCGACGGCGGGACCGGGTCGCCGTTCTCGTCGACCACGAAACAGCGGTCCGCGTCGCCGTCGAAGGCGATGCCGAGGTCGGCGCCCTCCTCGCGCACCCGCTTCTGGAGGTCGACGATGTTGGCCGGGTCGAGCGGGTTGGCCTCGTGGTTCGGGAAGGTGCCGTCCAGTTCGAAGTACATGGGGACGACGGTCAGGGGCAGGCCGGCGAAGACCGTCGGGACGGTGTGGCCGCCCATGCCGTTGCCCGCGTCGACGACGACCTTCAGGGGGCGGACGGAGGTCAGGTCGACGAGAGAGAGGAGGTGCGCCGCGTAGTCCTCCAACGTGTCACGCTGCGTGATCGTTCCCGGGGTCACGGGCTCCGGCTCCGGTGCGCCCTCGTCCAGCCAATTCTCGGCCAGTTCGCGGATCTCGGTCAGGCCCGTGTCCTGGCCGACCGGTGCCGCGCCCGCCCGGCACATCTTGATGCCGTTGTACTGGGCCGGGTTGTGCGAGGCGGTGAACATGGCGCCGGGCAGGCCGAAGGCGCCCGACGCGTAGTAGAGCTGGTCCGTGGAGCACAGGCCGATCTCGGTCACGTCGACGCCTCGTGCCGCCGCCCCGCGCGCGAAGGCCCGCGACAGGCCGGGCGACGAGGGGCGCATGTCGTGTCCGATCACGATCGCGTCCGCCCCGGTCACCTGGACGAAGGCGGCGCCGAACAGTTCCGCCAGCGGCTCGTCCCACTGGTCCGGGACCACACCACGTACGTCGTACGCCTTCACGAGCTGCGACAGATCTGCAGACACGGCCAACCTTCCTGAGCGTCCTATCGGTCACCCCAAACTACTCGCCCCCACTGACACCCCCGCCGACCGGAATCCCTGGTCACGCGCCCGCGCCTGCTCTCCCGTCCGCGCTCATGTCCACGCTCTCGTCCCCGCTCCCGTCCTCACGGCAGCATCCAGCCCAGCACCACCGTGCTCTGCCCCACCACGATCAGGCACATCACCAGCAGCAGCCCCAGGCTCCAGGGCAGCACCTTCCGCAGCAGGTCTCCCTCACGGCCGGCGAGCCCGACGGCCGCGCACGCGATCGTCAGGTTCTGCGGGGAGATCATCTTCCCGAGGACACCGCCCGAACTGTTCGCGGCGGCGAGCAGCTCCGGGGACAGCCCGGACTCCCGCGCCGCCGTCACCTGGAGGGCGCCGAAGAGCGCGTTCGCGGAGGTGTCCGAGCCCGAGACGGCGACGCCGAACCACCCCAGCACCGGCGACAGGAAGGCCAGCCCGGCGCCCGCCGCCGCCACGAAGTGACCAATGGTGGCGGCCTGTCCGGAGAGGTTCATGACATAGGCGAGGGCCAGTACGGACGTCACGGTGAGGATCGCGAACCGCAGTTCGTAGACGGTCGCCGCCCATTCCTTGACCGCCACGCGCGCGTGGACCCCGATCACGGCCGCCGTGCACACTCCGGCGAGCAGCACGAGCGTGCCGCCGGTCGAGACGATCGGCCAGGTGTAGACGTTGCCGCCGACCGCCTCCCCGTCGGGGTTCACGACGTTCAGGAAGGGCCAGTCGTACGTCCGGGTCGCCCCGGCCAGCCAGTCCTTGACCGCGGGGATCTGCGCGACGGAGAAGATCGCGACGATCAGGGCGTACGGGGCGTAGGCGCGCAGGACTTCGGGGCGCGGGTCCTCCTCGTCGAGGTCCTCGCTGCGGACACCGGTGAGCACGGCGACACGTACGGGTTCGGTGGCCGGCCTGCGCGCGTGCGGTACGGCCATCAGGGCGCCCGCGCCCGCCAACGCGGCGCCGATGTCGGCGAGTTGCGCGGAGACGTAGTTGGAGGCGGCGAACTGGGCGACGGCGAAGGCGAATCCGCAGGCCACGGCGGGCACCCAGGTCTCGCGCAGCCCGCGCCGGCCGTCGACGAGCCAGACGAGCACCAGGGGGACGACGAGGGCGAGGAGCGGGGTCTGGCGGCCGACCACCGAGGCCACCGAGTCCAGTGGCAGGCCGGTGACTTGAGCGAGTGTCACGACCGGCGTGCCCATCGCGCCGAAGGCGACGGGCGCCGTGTTGGCGACGAGCGCGACGACCGCCGCGCGCACCGGGTCGAAGCCGAGCGCGACGAGCATGACCGAGCAGATCGCGACGGGTGCGCCGAAGCCGGCGAGCGCCTCCAGGAGGGCGCCGAAGCAGAAGGCGACAACGAGGGCCTGGATGCGCGGATCGTCGGACAGGCGCCCGAAGGAGCGGCGCAGGATGTCGAAGTGCCGGGTGCGGACGGTCATCCGGTACACCCACAGGGCGTTGACGACGATCCACAGGATGGGGAAGAGGCCGAACACGGCTCCCTGGGCCGCGCTGGAGAGCGTCTGGCCCACCGGCATGCCGTAGGCGAGGCAGGCGACCAGACCGGCGGCCAGGAGGCCGATCAGGCCTGCCCGGTGCGCCTTCATGCGGACGCCGCCGAGCAGGACGAGAACGAGGACGAGGGGCAGGGTCGCGACGAGAGCGGACAGGCCGAGCGAGCCGGCGACGGGTTCCAGTTCCTGGACGTACACGGGCGCCTCCCCGGATTCCGTGATGCGGAAAACGATTTCTCACGGGTGCCGGAATGGTCGTGTCCGCGACAACCTCACGTCAATGCGCGTGCACCACTCAATGAAATCGCCGTACAGGAATCAGCCGTACAGGGATCACGGAAGTGGGTAGCGCGTTGCGACCCGAAGAACCCTGTAGCCGCGCTCAGTTGTCCGGGGAGCGCAGCACCCTCAGGTGTCCGCGGCGTGGTGCGACCTCGCGCGGGTCCGCCGTGCGTGCGCCGCCGGCCTCGGCCGCCCGACCCTGCGGACGGGCCGCTTCGCGGACCGCGTTGGCAAGCGCTTCCAGGTCGTCCCCGCTGGGACGCGCGGGAGCGGAGGAGTCGAGGAGCCGGACGACCTCCCAGCCGCGCGGCGCGGTGAGGCGCTCGGAGTGCTCGGCACAGAGGTCGTAGCAGTGGGGTTCGGCGTAGGTCGCGAGGGGGCCGAGGACCGCGGTCGAGTCGGCGTAGACGTACGTCAGCGTCGCGACGGCGGGACGGCCGCAAGCGGTGCGCGAACAGCGACGTACAGGGCTCACGACGTTGGACGGTACCGCACTCTTGAGCGGGCCGCGACGACTCCCCACCAGGTCACTCCCCCGTGTCGTGGTGTGAAACCGCCCACACGGGTCTTCCGGGACGCCTCGTTGACCTGGGGGAACACCGGGTTGCGAGATACCGAACAACCCTGACCCCGATCACTACTTGGTGTGAATCATGTCAATTACCGTGAAACAGACGGCCAAGACGGTCCAGGAGGGATACGAAATCAAGCCCAACCTTGGCTGGAATGATCATCCTGGACGCTGCCTGGCGCAGCGTGCCCGGCGCCCGTGCGGGGTTCGCGGGGACTACTCTTCGTCAGTGATGGACAACCCCGTACCGCCCCGCGCCGCAGGCCCCGGCCCCCGCCGCCGCGATCGCCACGGCCGTGGCATGCGCGGCCCCGTGGCGCCGCCGCAGGTTCCGCTCTCCGCGAGCCGGGCCGAGGCGTTCGCGGATCTGGTGCAGGACTCCGTGGAGCGGCTGGAGCGGCGCTGGCCGCAGCTCGCGGACATCGACTTCCTCGTCCTCGAAGTGCCGAGGCTCGAAGGTCCCCCCGAGGCCTGGGCCGACGAGACGGTCCCCCTGGGGGGCACGATTCCCGCCCGCGAGGGTCACTCCGCGCGCGTGGTGGTCTATCGCCGCCCGGTCGAGATCCGCACCAAGGGCCGCGACGAACGCGCGGCCCTGGTCCACGAGGTCGTCGTCGAGCAGGTCGCCGAACTGCTGGGGCTCACCCCGGACACCGTGGACCCCCGGTACGGCGAGGACTGACGACGACGCCCCCAAGGGCGGTCACTTCTGCAGGACCGACAGATCCTGCTCCGCGTCCGGCACCGCCACCGTCCCCCGGTCGTCCGGGAGCGTCTGGATCGTGAACGCCGGGACGCCGTCCGCCGGGGCCGCGAGGGTTCTGGACGCGTAGACGGCGCCTCCGGAGACCCGCTCGACCGTCAGCGCGTACGTGCCCTTCAGCCCGGCCGGGACCGGGAGTTCGACGTCCTGGGTGGTGCCGCCCTTGATCGTGTACGTCTTCGTCGCCGCCGTACCGCCCTCGCTGCCCACGGACGCCGTGACCTTGACCTGGGCGGCGCTGCCGGGGGCGGTCAGGGAGAGCGTGGTGCCCTTGGCGGTGTTGGCGGCGGCCGTCGCGCGCGCGGAGACCGGGCCCGTGGCCGGGATGAACGCGGTCTCCTGGTTGGCGCCCTTGCCGCGTACGACCTTCAGGGCGGCGACGAACGGCACCGAGTTGTCGGTCGGGGTGAGCACCAGGGAGCCGGCCTCCCCGCGCGTGACGTCGCCGAGGTCGACGGCGGCGGTCATGCCCGCCTTGATGTGCAGCGTCTCGTTCCCGGCCGGGGTGATCAGGCCGTTCGGGGAGGCCAGGCGCACCTTCAGGTCGGCGTCGCTCTCACTGGGCGTGAAGGCGATCAGGCGCACCGAGGTGGCGTCCTTGGGGATGCCCGGCAGGACCAGGCTGCCCGCCGGTTCGGCGGACGCGGTCAGCCAGTCGCCGCCGGTCTTGGCGTCCAGGGCCTGGACGGCCGCGCCGACCCGGCCGCTGCGCACGCTCACGTGCACGGTGAGGTCGGCCTGCGGTGCGTCGGTGAGCGTGGACAGCAGGATCGGCTCGCTGCCGTGCGGCGGGACGGTGATGCCCTCGCCCACGTCGGACTTGAGGGTGCCGTCCGTGCCGTACAGCTCGATGTCGACGACCGCGGCGGAGTCGTCCGGGTTGGTCAGGTGCACGTAGTCCGTACGGTCGGCGGCGGTGCTTGCGCCCGGGAACCAGAACTCGGTGTCCGGGACGGTGCAGTTGATGCCCAGCAGGCCGCGTCCGGTGCCCGCGGCGACCTCGGTGGTCTCCTGCACGGCCCAGCCCGGCGCGAACCTGCCCTCGGCGGTGCCGACGAACGCGGGCGTGTCACCGCCCGAGGTGTCCCCGGTGACCGGCTTGCCGGGCTCCTTGGGGGTGAGGACGGGCTTGACGGCCTTCGCCTTGCCCTTCGCTCCGGTGGCGGACTCGGCGGTGGCGGCGGCCAGTTCGGCCTTGCCGTCACTCCCGGTGCCCTCTGTGACGGGCGTGAAGGACGTGTACGTCGTGTCCGCGAGGTCGGAGGTGCTGGGAGCCGGGCAGAGCAGGTTCGTGCGCTCCACGGGCAGCTGGGCGGCTGCCTTGGCGGTGCCCGCGTCGGCCGTGTCCGGTGTGCTGAGCGAGGCGAACCCGGTGACGGCGGCGAGCGCGGTCGTGCCGGCGATCAGGGAGATGGTGGTGCGGTTCACTGCTGGCTCCCGTCGGGGTGCTCACCCTGCGGGTGGGGCTGGTGTGGCTGCGCCGGGTCGTACGCGGGGTCGTAGCCCTGGGTGTACGTCTGGTCGTAGGCCGTCGGCTGGGGCGAGGTGCCGTACGCGTACGGGTCGTACTGGCCGTTCTGGTACGGATCGCCCTGGTACGCCGGGTCGTAGGTGCCCGGCGGGTACTGCTGGGTGTTCTGGTACTGGTCGGCGCTGTAGCCGTCGTACTGGGTGCCCGTGTAGGCCGCGGTGTTCCATTCGTCGCCGTACGGCTGCTGCTGCGGGACCGCCGCCGGGACCTCCTCCGCGGGGGGAGGGACGTCCGTCGGGAACTCGGCCTGTTCGTCGGTCTGTTCGGCCTGGTCGGCCTCCGCCTGGGCGCGCAGGCGGCGGGCGCGGCGGCCCTCGCCGGTGGTGGCCTGGGCGGGGATCTCGCGCTCTTCCTCGGGCAGGTCGTCGTCGACGTCCCGGCGCCGGCCCGGCAGGGCCATGACGACGAGGACGACGGCGAGCGAGCCCTGCGCCCACAGCCAGGCGGTGTGGCCGATCGGGGTGTCGAAGGTGACGTCCAGCTTCCCTCCGGAGGAGGGAAGCTCGAAGCCCTGGGCCCAGCCGTCGAGGGTGGTGGGGGTGAGGGGCCTGCCGTCCAGGGTGGCCGTCCAGGCCTCGTCGGCGGAGTCGGCGAGGCGCAGGACGCGGCTGCCGGAGCCGGCCGGGATCGTGGTGTGGATGTCGACGGGTCCGGCGGCGACGGGCTGCGCCTCGCCGGAGCCGGACGCCGGGACGATGGCGGCGCGCGAGACCTCCTGGTCGACGCGCCACAGCGCGCCGCCGTCCTGCTGACTGAGCCTGCTCAGGCCGGGCGTGGCGTCCAGGACGCGGCTGACCTGGCGGGGCGCGCCCCGGTGGACGAGGACGTAGCGCACGGCGAAGCCGCCGAGTTCGTCGGCCTGGTCGGCGCCTGAGCCCGCGACGAGGTTGGCGACGACCTTGTCGAGGAGCGCGTTCTCACCGCTCTCGGCGGCGAGTTCGCCGTCTCCGAGACGGGCGCCGGAGCCACGGACGAGGGTGTAGCCGACGCGGGCGGTGGAGTCGCTGGCCAGGACCAGCGTGCGGGCCTGGTCGCGGGTACCGCTCTCCTCGGCGACGAACGCGGGCACCTGAACGGGGTCGCGTCGTTCCAGGGGGCCGTCGGCGCCGCGGATCATCCAGCCGGCGGCGAGCAGCAGCGGGCCCGCGGCGGCGGCGAACGCGATCAGCGCGGCGACCGGCTGGCGCCAGCCGAAGCTCTGCTCGGCCACGCGCGAGCGTGCCCCGTCGGCGCCGAGCGCGGCGGCGGCCAGCAGGGCGAGGCCGTAGACGAGGGTGGCGGGGCCGGCCCACGCCGAACTGTTCGACAGGACCGCGAAGACGAGCGCGACCAGGGCGACCGCCCAGGCGGTCCAGATGCCGAACTGGCGTTCCGTGCGCAGCAGGGCGGCCAGCGCCGCCAGCACGACGCCGATGAGCATCAGTCCGCTGACCGTGCCGGGGCCGCCCGGGTTGGCGCTGAGGAGGTCGAGGGCGCCCGCGGTGCCGGAGCCGTACTCCAGGCCGGCCTCCTGGAAGAAGCCGAACGGGAGCAGGGAGAGCGACCAGGGCGCGAGGACCAGCAGCGGTACGCCGAGCTGGGCCAGGAAGCGGAGGCCGTAGGCGGTGATCTCGCCTCGTCGTACGACGAGGAGCGCGACGCCGAGCAGCAGGGCGATGGGCCACACGATCGGCGTGAAGGCGGTGGTGACCGTCAGCAGCAGCGTGTACGCCCAGGTGGCGCGCCAGCTGCCGCGCGCTCCCGAGGCGTGCGTCAGACCGCTGGCCGCGATGCCCGCGCGGGCCGCCAGCGGGAGGAGGACGGCGAGTACGGCGGTGCCGATCCGGCCGCCCGCGAGGGCGCCGGTGGCGGCGGGCAGGAAGGCGTAGACGACGGCCGCCCACGCGCGCAGGAGGCGCGATTCGACGAGCGGGCGGGAGGCGAAGTACGCGGTGAAGCCGGCCAGCGGCACCGAGGCGATCAGCAGGACGGTGACCGCGAGGCCCGTCGAGCCGAACAGCGTGGAGGCGAGCATCGCGACGAGCGCCAGATAGGGCGGCGCCGACGAGGTGTCGCCCACGCCCACCGGGTGCCAGGCGTCCAGATAGCGCGCCCAGAGTTCGGCGGAGTCGGCCGGGGCGGGCAGCAGGGCGCCGCCCGCGAGGGCACCGCCGCCGAGCAGTTCACGGCAGGCGACGAGCGAGACGAACAGGAGGACGAGGAAGAGCACCGGGCCGGGCTTGCGGGCGACGCGCTTGAGCCGGACGAACTGCTCGACCTCCAGGAAGTCGGCGTCGTCACCCCCGGGACCCGACTCGACCGCGCCGCCGTGCCGCCCCGCACCGGAGGTCACCTCGGGGTCGGAGCGTCCGCCGAACTCGCCGGCGGCCTGTTCGATGGTGGCCCGCACGGTCGCGCCGGGCGGCGGGAACAGTGCGCGCAGCTCGCCCTTGTCGATCTGCGGAACGCCTCTGCGGCGACGCCCGGCGATGATCCGCTCGGGCCGCAGCAGGGTGCCCAGGAGGCCGCGGATCTCGTCGACGGCCTGTCCGGGTGCCTTGCCGACCAGATACGCCACGGTGCGCAGCAGGGTGCCGAGGACCACGCGCAGCAGCACCCAGGGCAGCTGTGCCGTACGGCTGTTGACGAGCAGGGTGTAGACGGCGCCGGCCTTGTCGACCTTGTGCGGGGACGCGGAGGTGCGGCCCACGCAGTCGACGGTGCGGCGCTCGCGGGAGGACGCCTCGGCGTGCCGTACGACCGCCTCGGGGGCGACGAGAACCCGGTGGCCGGCGGCGGTGGCGCGCCAGCACAGGTCGACGTCGTCGCGCATCAGGGGCAGCCGGCGGTCGAAGCCGCCGAGTTCCTCGAAGACGTCGCGGCGTACGAGCATGCCCGCGGTGGACACGGACAGCACCGGGCGGACGTGGTCGTGCTGGCCCTGGTCCTGCTCACGGCGGTCCAGGCCGGTCCAGCGGCGGCCGGAGTTGGCGATGGTGACGCCGACTTCGAGGAGCTGTCGGCGGTCGTACCAGCCGCGCAGCTTGGGGCCGACGACCGCGATGTCGTCCCCGCGGCCCAGTTCGTGCTCGGTCTCCACGACGCGCAGCATCTGGGCGAGGGCGTCCGGGTCGGGGGCGCAGTCGTCGTGCAGCAGCCAGAGCCATTGGACCGGCTCCCCGTAGGGCAGTTCCGGCATGTCGTACGCGTCGTCGCGCCAGCTGCGGGTGACGGGGTCCCAGCCGCTGGGGCGCTTCAGGTACGTCAGCTCGTCCGGGGTGAGGACGGGCGCGGTGCGGTTGGCCTCCTCGACGGCCTGGCCGAAGCCGGTGCGGCGGGCGAGGTGCAGGACGCGGTCGGCGCCGAGGGCGTCGGTGACCAGCTGGGCGGAGTCGTCCGCGCTGCCGGTGTCGGCCGCCATGACGTTCTGCACCGGGCGCTCCTGGCCGAGCAGCCCGGCGAGCGCGTCGGGCAGCCAGCGGGCGCCGTCGTGGGAGACCAGCACCGCGGTCACCACGTGACGCGGGAACTCGGGCGTGGTGGCAGTGCCGTAGTCGGCTGCCGTGTGGCTGTGCGCGGACATCGAGGTACGGGCCCCGGTTCGGTGGACTGTGGTGGACGCCTGAGCCCTCTGTGAGCGGCGGGGCGTCTCGGACGAGCAGCCACACTAGCGGCTGGGCACCACAGCGGCCCGCCGCCTGTGGATAACCCACCCGCGACGGGCCGTTCGCTGCGCTGTCCTGCGTTTGCGTTGCGTTGTGCCTTTTACGTGGAGCCCGGTGCCGTACGCCTCAGACGGCGGCCTTCTTCAGCCGGCGGCGTTCGCGCTCGGAAAGGCCGCCCCAGATGCCGAAGCGTTCGTCGTTCGCGAGGGCGTACTCGAGGCACTCGGAGCGGACCTCGCAGGCGAGGCAGACCTTCTTGGCCTCGCGGGTCGAGCCGCCCTTCTCGGGAAAGAAGGACTCGGGGTCGGTCTGGGCGCACAGCGCGCGCTCCTGCCAGCCGAGTTCCTCGTCCGCGTCGTCGACCAGCAGTTGCTGCACCGTCTCGGTCATGTGCGCCCCTCGTCCGTCTTTCGCGTCCCCGTGAGGTTGCCGTCAACCGATATCGGCCGAACGACACGAGTGAAATTACAAGTGTGCTGCTCCGGGCGAGTCAAGCCGAGATCTGCTATTGGGCCCCTTATTCACTCTGCGGAACCAAGGCCATGCGGAAAGTGTTCAAATCGGCATAAACCTTGACAGGCAGAGGAGGCCCCTGGAGGACGACCGCCCCCGCACAGAGCCTGTACGGGAGAGGACGCCCAGAAGTTCGATCTCGTTCCGAGATCGGTGCGCCTGGTTGTGCGCCATGTGTCCCCGAAGGTGCACGCACAAACCTTTCACCTCGGAGATGAACCGGATGAGGTGAAACATGTCCCACATACCGGGCGTCGAGTTGACAGTGAAGGTGTGAACCGCTGTTCTTGTGGGCATGCTCGCGAACTCGGCACTCACCTCGACCCGCCCCGTGCGGTCCCCCGGTGCTGCCCCTGCTCGCTGTAGCTGTTGTTGCTGTTCCAGCTGTTGAGCCCAACGCGCTCCGGCTGCCCTTGAGTCCACCGCGACTCGGCTGCTGTTCCCCCCGAAGCCCACATCAGGGCTCTGTTTTTCCCGGCCTTCCCGCCCGCGACCCGGGCGGACGGTACGCGACACCCAGCCAGCCCCCACACTTCTCCCGCCGAGGACCTCCGCATCCATGAACAGCGACAGCGACCTCCAGATCGCCGGCGACATCCTCGAAGTACCGCACCTCCTCCAGGCCCCGCGCGAGCACCCGGCCACCGTCGCCGACTTCGTCGGCCTGGCCCGCACCATCGCCGAGGACCGCTCCCAGTGGGCGCACCTCGTCCAGTACGACGCGACCTCGCGCTGGTACCACCGGCTGCGCACCGGCCCCGGCTACGAGGTGTGGCTGCTGTCCTGGGTCCCGGGCCAGGGCAGCGGGCTGCACGACCACGGCGGCTCGTCGGGCGTCCTGACGGTCCTGGACGGTCAGCTGACGGAGCGGACGGAGCGCGGCACGCGCGCGTTGCGGGCGGGTGCGGTGGGGGTCCCCCCGGTCGAGCGAAGCCGAGACTGGGGGAGGGTGTTCGCTCCGGGGTACGTCCACGAGGTGGTCAACGACGCGCTCGAACCGGCCGTGAGCCTGCACGTCTACTACCCGGGTCTGACGGAGATGCCGATGCACGCGGCGCGCTGCGCGCCGTCGGCGGCCGTGACCGGCTGAGGAGCGGGGTCGTACTCGTGTGAGACCGGTCTCCACGACCGGGGGACGCGTTGTCGTACCCGCCTGCAAGACTTGTCCGCATGCGCATTGTGGTTCTGGCAGGCGGCATCGGTGGTGCCCGGTTCCTGCGCGGTCTTCAGCGGGCCGTGCCGGACGCGGACATCACCGTCATCGGCAACACCGGGGACGACATTCACCTCTTCGGGCTGAAGGTCTGCCCCGACCTCGACACGGTGATGTACACGCTCGGCGGCGGCATCAACGAGGAGCAGGGCTGGGGGCGAACCGACGAGACCTTCCATGTGAAGGAGGAGCTGGCGGCGTACGGTGTCGGGCCGGAGTGGTTCGGCCTCGGCGACCGGGACTTCGCCACGCACATCGTGCGGACGCAGATGCTCGGCGCGGGCTATCCGCTGAGCGCCGTCACCGAGGCACTGTGCGACCGGTGGAAGCCCGGGGTGCGGCTCATCCCGATGTCCGACGACCGCGTGGAGACGCATGTCGCCGTCGAGGTGGACGGCGAGCGCAAGGCGGTCCACTTCCAGGAGTACTGGGTACGGCTGCGGGCGTCCGTGCCGGCCGAGGCGATCGTGCCGGTCGGCGCGGAGCAGGCGAAGCCGGCGCCGGGGGTCCTGGAGGCGATCGCCGACGCCGACGTGATCCTCTTCCCGCCGTCCAACCCGGTCGTGTCCGTCGGCACGATCCTGGCCGTGCCCGGGATCCGCGAGGCGATCGCCGAGGCCGGGGTGCCCGTGGTGGGCCTCTCCCCCATCGTCGGGGACGCGCCCGTGCGCGGGATGGCCGACAAGGTGCTCGCGGCGGTCGGCGTGGAGGCCACGGCCGCGGCGGTCGCCGAGCACTACGGCTCGGGGCTGCTGGACGGCTGGCTCGTCGACACGGTCGACGCGGGCGCGGTGGAGCGGGTGGAGACGGCGGGCATCCGCTGCCGTGCCGTGCCGCTGATGATGACGGACGTGGAGGCGTCGGCGCAGATGGCCCGTGAGGCGCTCGCGCTGGCGGAGGAGGTGCGGGGCGCGTGAGCGGTGAGCTTTTCGGTGAAGGCGGCGCGGTCGGTGGGGCCGCTGAGGGTGCCATTGGTCGCGGTGCCGTCGGTGGTGGTGCCATCGGTGGTGGTGTCGATGGCGGGTATCGGGTGTGGGCCCTGGGTGGGCTGCCCGAGGTTCAGCCCGGGGACGATCTCGCGAAGCTCATCGCCGCCGCTGCGGGGCCCGGGCTGCTCGACGGGGACGTACTGCTCGTCACCTCGAAGATCGTGTCCAAGGCCGAGGGGCGGGTCGTGCAGGCGGTGGACCGGGAGGCCGCCATCGACGCCGAGACCGTACGGGTCGTCGCCCGGCGTGGCCCACTGCGAATCGTCGAGAACCGGCAGGGGCTGGTGATGGCCGCGGCCGGCGTCGACGCCTCCAACACGCCTTCCGGGACGGTCCTGCTGCTGCCCGAGGATCCCGACGCGTCCGCGCGGGCGATCCGGGACGGGTTGAGGGACGCCCTGGGCGTCAACATCGGGGTCGTCGTGACCGACACCTTCGGGCGACCCTGGCGCGCGGGGCTCACGGACGTGGCGATCGGCGCCGCCGGCGTGCAGGTGCTCGACGATCTGCGCGGGGGCACGGACGCGTACGGCAATCCGCTCTCCGCGACCGTCGTGGCGACCGCCGACGAGCTGGCCGCCGCCGGGGATCTGGTCAAGGGCAAGGCCTCGGGGCTGCCCGTCTCCGTCGTGCGGGGGCTGGCGCATGTGGTGACCGACGGCGGCGAGGAGGCGGGGGCTCGGGCGCTGGTGCGCGACGCCCGCGACGACATGTTCCGGCTCGGTACGTCGGAGGCCGTACGGGAGGCGGTGACCCAGCGGCGTACGGTGCGGGCGTTCACGGACGAGCCCGTCGACCCCGGTGCGGTACGGCGGGCGGTCGCCGCCGCTGTCACCGCGCCCGCTCCTCATCACACGACGCCCTGGCGCTTCGTACTGCTGGAGTCGCAGCGGTCGCGGACCGAGCTGCTCGATGCGATGCGGGACGCCTGGATCGCGGATCTGCGGCGGGACGGGAAGAGCGAGGAGTCCATCGAGAAGCGGGTGCGGCGGGGTGAGGTGCTGCGGGGGGCGCCGTATCTCGTGGTGCCCTGTCTGGTGATGGACGGGTCGCACACGTACGGGGACGCTCGGCGGGACGGGGCCGAGCGGGAGATGTTCGTGGTCGCGACCGGGGCCGGGGTGCAGAACTTCCTTGTCGCGCTCGCCGGGGAGCGGCTCGGGTCGGCGTGGGTGTCGTCGACGATGTTCTGCCGGGATGTCGTGCGGGAGGTGCTGGGGCTGGAGGCCGGGTGGGATCCGATGGGGGCGATCGCGGTCGGGCATCCGGCGGAGGCTCCGCGGGCTCGGGTGGATCGGGATGCGGGGGCGTTTGTCGAGGTTCGGTGAGGTTGGGGGTGGTGGGGGCTTCTGGCTTCTGTCCCCTTAAGGGTTTGTTTCCTCCGGTTAGGGACGGCTTTCGTGGCAGGACGGTTCGCTCCTCGGCCCACTCGTACGACCGTGCGGGGTGGGCATGTCGTCGTGCCCGGCGGAGTGCCTCGGCAGGCCGTTGCTTCGGGGCTCGCTCGGACCTGGGCGCCCGGTGTGCCGCTCGATCTCGGGCTCGTTCTGGGGCCGTTGCGGCGGGGGCCGGGTGATCCCACGTTCCGGGCAACGCCCGACGGGTCCGTGTGGCGGGCCAGTCGTACGCCTGACGGGCCCGGAACCTTGCGGGTCGCTCTGCGGGACGGGGTCGTTCGGGGGGAGGCCTGGGGGCCCGGGGCCGAGTGGTTGCTTGAGCGGTTGCCCGGGTTGCTGGGGGCGGACGACGATCCCGAGGCGTTCGTGCCTCGGCACCGGGTTGTCGCGCTCGCCCGGCATCGGCGGCCGGGGTTGCGGCTGACCCGGACCGGGCTGGTCATGGAGTCGCTGATTCCGTCCGTGCTGGAGCAGAAGGTCACCACCGACGAGGCTTATCGGGCTTGGCGGTTGCTCGTGCGGAAGTTCGGGGAGCCTGCGCTTGGGCCCGAAGGCCTTCCCCAAGGGTTGTTCGTTGTGCCTGCTGCTCGGGACTGGGCTCTGATTCCGTCCTGGGAGTGGCATCGGGCCGGCGTCGACAACAAGCGGGCCTCGACGATTCTGCGGGCGGTTCGGGTCGCGGGGCGGCTGGAGGAGGCTGTGGCGCTGGATCCGGAGCGGGCTCGGGCTCGGCTGGAGGTGGTTCCGGGGGTGGGGCCGTGGACGTCGGCGGAGGTGGTGCAGCGGAGTCATGGGGCGGCGGATGCGGTGACTGTGGGGGATCTGCATCTGCCGGGGATTGTGGGGTTCGCGTTGGCGGGGGATCGGGATGCGGATGATGAGGTGATGTTGTCGTTGCTGGAGCCGTATGCGGGGCAGCGGCATCGGGCGGCTCGGTTGATTCTGCTGAGTGGGAGGGTGCCGGGGCGGCGGGGGCCTCGGATGCGCAAGGGGGATATTGGGCGGCTTTGATTTCGCCCCCGCCGCCCTTACCCGTCCCATCCTTCTGGGGGCTGCGCCCCCAGACCCCCCTTTGTCGCGCTGAACGCGCTCGTCCTCAAACGCCGGACGGGCTGGAGGGTGCGGGCCGGTGCTGAAGTGCGGCGGGGGCGGGTGGGCGGGGAAAAGGGTGGGCTGAGCGTGCTTGTCCTCGAACGCCGAGCGGCGCTTGACCTTTCAGCGCCGGCCCGCACCCCCAGCCCGTCCGGCGTTTGAGGACAAGGCCCGTTCAGGGCCGTGGCGGGGGTTCGGGGGCGCAGCCCCCGAGGATGGGACGGGTAAGGGCGGCGGGGGCGAAAAGCGCACAATCGCCACCCCGCCAACCGCGGCCTTACGATGGTGGACATGACCGCTTCGCCTGGCCGCCGTGTCCTGCTCGCCGCCCCCCGGGGCTACTGCGCGGGCGTGGACCGCGCCGTGATCGCCGTCGAGAAGGCCCTGGAGCAGTACGGGGCCCCCATCTATGTCCGGCACGAGATCGTGCACAACAAGTACGTCGTACAGACCCTCCAGAAGAAGGGCGCGATCTTCGTCGAGCGGACCGCGGAGGTCCCTGAGGGGTCGATCGTCATGTTCTCCGCACACGGCGTCGCCCCCGTCGTCCACGACGAGGCCGCCGCAGGCAAGCTCGCGACCATCGACGCGACCTGCCCCCTCGTCACCAAGGTCCACAAGGAAGCCGTCCGCTTCGCCAAGGAGGACTACGACATCCTCCTGATCGGTCACGAGGGCCACGAGGAGGTCATCGGCACCTCCGGCGAGGCCCCCGACCACATCACCCTCGTGGACGGTCCCAAGGACGTCTCGAAGGTCGAGGTCCGCGACCCGTCGAGGGTCGTCTGGCTGTCCCAGACCACCCTCTCCGTGGACGAGACGATGGAGACCGTCGACGCCCTCAAGGAGAAGTTCCCGCAGCTGATCTCCCCGCCCAGCGACGACATCTGCTACGCCACGCAGAACCGCCAGCTCGCGGTGAAGCAGATGGGCGAGGAGGCGGAGCTGGTGATCGTCGTCGGCTCCAAGAACTCCTCGAACTCGATCCGTCTGGTCGAGGTCGCGAAGCTCGCCGGCTCCCGCGAGGCGTACCTCGTGGACTTCGCCGACGAGATCGACGAGGCATGGCTGGACGGCGTGTCGACGGTCGGCGTCACCTCGGGCGCGTCGGTCCCCGAGATCCTGGTGGAGCAGGTCCTGGAGTACCTGTCGCAGCGCGGCTTCGAGGACGTGGAGCTGGTCAAGGCGGCGGAGGAGTCCATCACGTTCTCCCTGCCGAAGGAACTGCGCCGCGACCTGCGCGCGGAGGCGGCGGAACTGGTGGCCCAGCGCACGGGGTCCGCCCCCGTCACCCCCGCCACCACCACTACGCCCCCCTCGGGTGAGTGACTGTCAGTCGTACGCCGTAACGTAGAGCCATGCACATCTTTGGCGTGGACATCGGCGGGTCAGGGATCAAGGGCGCCCCTGTGGATCTGGACAGGGGCGACCTCGCGGAGGAGCGCTTCAAGGTGCTGACCCCGCA
This sequence comes from Streptomyces sp. NPDC000878, assembly GCF_053599695.1. Lineage (NCBI taxonomy): Bacteria > Bacillati > Actinomycetota > Actinomycetes > Kitasatosporales > Streptomycetaceae > Streptomyces > Streptomyces sp. NPDC000878. The sequence goes on from NZ_JBSFMT010000034.1 coordinate 25,577, forward strand.
CCCGGCCACGCCCGACGCGGTGGCGGACGGCGTGAAGGAGGTCGTCGGCCACTTCGGCTGGACGGGCCCGGTCGGGATCACGTTCCCGGGCGTGGTGACGGGCGGCTCGACGATCCGTACGGCGGCGAACGTCGACAAGAACTGGATCGACACGGACGCGCGCGCGTTGCTGAGCGACCGGCTGGGCGGCCTCCCGGTGACGGTGCTGAACGACGCGGACGCGGCGGGCGTCGCCGAGATGCAGTTCGGCGCCGGACGCGACCGCAGAGGCACGGTCATCCTCCTTACCTTCGGTACGGGCATCGGCAGCGCCCTCTTCTGCGAGGGCGTCCTGGTCCCGAACACGGAACTGGGTCACCTGGAGCTGCACGGCCACGACGCGGAGACCAGGGCGTCCACCAAGGTCAAGGACGACAACGAACTGACGTGGGAGCACTGGGCCCACCGCGTGCAGAAGTATCTGGCGCACGTGGAGATGCTGTTCTCCCCGGAGCTGTTCATCATCGGCGGCGGAGTCAGCCGCAAGTCCGCCAAGTTCCTGCCGCTGATCGAGGGCATCAAGGCGGAGATCGTCCCGGCGCAGCTGCAGAACAACGCGGGGATCGTGGGCGCGGCGATGCGGGCGGCCAAGGAGGCGTGAGGAGACGTAAGGGGGCGTGAGGGGGCGGTCGGCCGGGAGTGACCGAGGGCTGGCCTACGCGGTCCTGCCTGCCCGATTCCGGTCCGGCCGCCGGTTCATCAGGCGCACCTTCCGGACGGTCGCGATGACGCCCGCGACGAGTGTCCCCCCGTACAGCCACCCGGCCTGGGTGGCGAGTGCGGTGACGATGCCCATCAGGCGGGCGAAGACCCCGTCGCCGTCGGCCACGGGCAGCAGGCCCACGGTGAAGGCGATGGGGACGACGACGGGCGCGGTCACCAGGTCCGCGCCCCGCACCCAGGCCGCGGTCAGCACGCACACCGGCAGGAACAGCACGCCGTACGCCGTCAGGGACGCCCCGAACAGCAGCTGGTCGAGACAGCCGAGCGCGAACATCAGCGCGGCGCAGAACAGTCCGCCGCCGAGCCCGGTGAGCCGGGGGTTCGGCATCCGCCGCAGGGCCTGCACGACCGGCGGAGCGGGCCGTCGGCCACCGGCCGCGGGACGCCGGGATCCGGCCGCCGCCTGCCCCGTGCCTCCCCGGGCGCCGCGTACGGGCCGGGCCGGGCCGGAGTGCGGGGGACGGTGTCGGATCCTGTGTTGCTCCACTGGACCAACCTAGGTCGGCCTGTGCACGGAGCAGCCCCTCAGACACGCCGGGACACGTCGAAGCCGCGCCTGACAGCGCCCAGGACACACCGACGCACGGACCGCGAACAGACTGACGACCAGACTCACGAACAGGCCTTGGGCAAGCGTTCGATACGGCGCCGGGCAGGGGTGACGACAGCCCGTAGACTGAGGGACGGTCTCCACCCTCCTCACCCTCCTCTCGTACGGGAAGTCGCAACGTGTCGCTCACGATCGGAATCGTCGGTCTGCCGAATGTCGGCAAGTCGACCATGTTCAACGCCCTGACCAAGAACGACGTGCTGGCGGCCAACTACCCGTTCGCCACGATCGAGCCGAACGTCGGCGTGGTCGGCGTCCCGGACGCGCGCCTCGCGACGCTGGCCGAGATTTTCGGCTCGCAGAAGATCCTTCCGGCGACCGTCGACTTCGTCGACATCGCGGGCATCGTGAAGGGCGCCTCGGAGGGCGAGGGCCTGGGCAACAAGTTCCTCGCGAACATTCGCGAGTCCGACGCGATCTGCCAGGTCATCCGCGCCTTCCAGGACGAGAACGTCGTGCACGTCGACGGCAAGGTCTCGCCCAAGGACGACATCGAGACCATCAACACCGAGCTGATCCTCGCGGACCTCCAGACGATCGAGAAGGTCCTGCCGCGCCTCCAGCGGGAGTCGCGCATCAAGAAGGACATCGGTCCGAAGGTCGCGGCGGTCGAGGCGGCGAAGGAGATCCTGGAGAAGGGCGACACCCTGTTCTCCCAGGGCATCGTCCAGGGCTCGGGCAACGAGGAACTCCTCCACGACCTGCACCTGCTGACGACGAAGCCCTTCCTCTACGTCTTCAACGTCGACGAGGACGAACTGGTCGACGAAGCCTTCAAGGACGAGCAGCGCGCCCTGGTCGCCCCCGCCGAGGCGATCTTCCTCAACGCGAAGCTGGAGGCGGACCTCGCCGAGCTCGACGAGGAGGACGCGAAGGAGCTCCTGGAGTCGGTCGGCGTCGAGGAGCCCGGCATGGCGACCCTCGCCCGCGTCGGCTTCGACACCCTGGGCCTGCAGACCTACCTGACGGCCGGTCCCAAGGAATCCCGCGCCTGGACCATCAAGAAGGGCGCGACGGCCCCCGAGGCGGCCGGTGTGATCCACACCGACTTCCAGAAGGGCTTCATCAAGGCCGAGGTCATCTCCTTCGCGGACCTGGTGGAAACGGGCTCGGTCGCCGAGGCCCGCGCCAAGGGCAAGGCCCGTATGGAGGGCAAGGAGTATGTGATGCAGGACGGGGACGTGGTGGAGTTCCGCTTCAACGTCTGAACTCCACCACGTCGCTGACCTGGGGAAACAGGATTCCGAAGTACGGCTGGCCGGCGATGCCGGGTTGGTTCAGTCGGGCGTCGGCCGTTCGCTTCGTCTTCTGTGACTGCCTCGAAAGCGAGGCCGTCACAGATTGATCGTCCGGGCTTCGATCGGCCTGTTCCTGATGACGCATCACGTGGAATGCGTTGCCATCCTTCATGGGCTTCAGCCCTCCCTGTGGCCGCACTCTCGACGGCGGGATCAGCGGCTTCGCGATTGGTCCCGAGGGATGGAAGCGGTAACGAGCGCGGACGAGTCCGGGCCGGTCCTTGGGCAGAGCCCGTATGCGGCGTCACTGGCGGTGACGCGATGCCGACGTCTGGACTGCCCCCGGCTCTTTCGGGCGGGCGCACCCTGGGACCGCCGCCCCGCCGGACGCTGAACCGGTTCGATGCCGAAGGTCCCGTGCCCAACAGTGGTGGGTACGGGACCTTCGGCAGCTGTGAGGATGTTCCGCCGCTGTCAGACGAAGAGTGGTGTCGGGTTCAGCTTCTCGTACGAGGTCGGCTCTCGGAGACGACCGAGCGCCACCGGCACGTCGAACAGGCGGCCAGGCGCGAACCGGGCCCAGAAGTGCCGCAGGCCCGGCACGATCACCTTCACCACCGGCAGGCCCAGGTCGGGACGCAGCTGGTCGAGGACCAGGAGTTCCAGACCGGTGGCGTGGACCAGTTCGGTGATCGCGTGCACATCGTCGAGGAGGTCGGGGCGGTGCGGGGTCGGCCAGTGTCCGGGGCCGCGCGGCGTCACCTGCGGATCCGGCGTCAGGTAGGGCTGGTTGGCGACCGTGGCGTGCCGCCACCAGCGCGTCGGCTCGGGGTCGTCGATCCGGTATCCGGACCCGTCGGGCAGGACGTCGGACACCGCGGGAAGCAGTTGCCCCATCTCGGTGAGCGCGCGCCGCAGTGCCGTCCGCGGGTCGAAGTGGGCGCCGAACCCGAAGATGACGTCCTGGGCCGGCTTGTCGATGCGACGGGAGAGCGCCGCCATGACGGGGATCCCGAAGTCCGAGGTCAGGTCGAGGACCCAGATCTCCCGGTGGACGCGCCGGTATCCGTGGCGCAGCCGCTCCACGTAGGACTCGTCGAAGGCGTCCAGGTCGACCAGGGGCTGCCGGGTGCGGTTGTACCACCACAGGGCGACCGCGTCCCGCTCGACCAGTTCGAGGAAGCCCTGCAGGAGGGCGTCCTCGGGGCTGCTGCCGGCGGCGTTGCCGTTCGAGTCGGCCCACAGGCCGTCGTCGATGATCTCGGTGGCGGTCCCTGGGCCCGTCCGTGTTCCTGTCCCTGTCCGTGTCCCTGTTCCCGCGCCCGCGAAGTAGAGCATCGAAGTGGGCAACAGACGCCGGGTGTTGTGGGTCAGGGACCAGACGGGGGTCCAGTCGGTGGGCAGTGTCTCGTCGAAGGGGGCGCTGACGTGCTGGAACCGGGAGTGGGTCGCGTTCCAGAGCTCCCGCTGGGCGTACTGCCGGTCCGCGTACAGCTGGCAGTCGTTCGGGTGCACGGCCGCTGAGCCGAGGCCGCGGTAGGAGTCCCGTACCACCGGCTCGTCACCGTGCCGGGTTCCGCTGTAGCGCTCCACCGCCTCGCCCAGGGCGCTGGCGCGGGCCTCCGTCTCGTTCAGGCCCTTGCCGCCGCTGAGCGCGCGCAGGCCGGAGCGCAGCCCGGCGAGCGTCGCGGACCCCATCGCCAGGTTGTGACCGGAGACGTAGGAGGTGACGAAGTCCGGGCAGCCGGGCGCCTTTCTGATCTCCTTGACGACACCGGTCACCGGATTCACCAGATGACCGTACGTGCCGAGCATCTGCTGTGCCGTCAGCGCCCGGTGGCCGTTGCCGACGGTGACGGCCTTGAGGCGTGTGACCGGCCGGAACGGGGCGCGCACCCGCCGGGCGATCAGATCCGCGTCCCCGCACTCGGGACACTGCGGGCGTCGACTCACCGGATGCGAGGCGGTGCGCAGACGGACGGTGTCCATCGTGTGGATGTGGCCCTGCTCCGGATCGCGTACCCCGGCCAGCCACTTCGTCGTCTCCAGGACGGCGATGCCGATGGCGAGAGAACGTCCTGCGGCCAGGGACGCGACGGGGCGAGGGAGCGGCCCGTCGAGCCCGAGGGCCCGCTGCACCGGCACCTCCGAGTGGCGGTGCCCGCGCAGCCGTACGGAAAGGCAGTGCCAGCAGGGGCCGTTGTCCGGTTGGAACACCGGACCGACCCACGGGTCCGCCCCGCACAGCTTCGCGAGCAGCCATGGCTGCCCGGCGGCGCGGTGTGCCGCGTCCACCGCGGCGAGTTGGGGTGACAGATAGTCGTCGCACAGGACGAGGGACAGGTCGGCGTCGGTGCCGGGCGGGGAGATGGTGATCCCTTCGGCGCGACAGGCCTGCGCCACGGGATCCGCCGCCACTCCGGGCAGCGCCTCGACCGCGACGGTGGCGCCCGCGACGGTGGCCGCGGCTCGGCCGCCGTCCAGGCCGATCAGGTCCCAGTACGCCTCGGCGGCCGGGTCCGTGTGCTGCGGTTCGGGAACGTCGAACCGCAGCAGACCCGCACCGTCCAGGGCACGCAGTGCCGCCTCGGCGTCCTCGATGCCGAGCTCCGGGGCGGCCTCGCGCAGCACGGCATGCGGGCTGCGCGTACCGTCCAGAAGCGGCACCAGGACCTCTGCCGGGTGGCCGTGCAGTGCCGTGACGCCGCGGCGCGACACCAGGTACGTCGCGTCGTCCGGCAGGACCGTGGGGCGGAGGTGGCTCTTGAAACCCACCAGGACACCGTCCCCCGCAGCGAGCACGGGGGACCCGTCCTTCCGTACGTCGGAAGGGGTCACGCGCCGAGCCGCCCGGCCCTCCGCGCGGCGGCCGGGACAGCGCTCTCGGCCTGGATGCAGAACGTGGAGAGCGCGACCATGTGGTCCGCCGCCGAGTCGAGTTCCTCGATCACGAGGACGGACCGGGCGGACCGGGCGGGGCGGGCGGGAACGGCGCTGTCGGCCTTCAACTGAATGCCGGAGGAAAGCAGGTTCATGTCTCATCCCTCGTTGGTGTGGTGTGTGTTCCTTGGCCTCGGTGGTGCTGCGTTCTGCTCCATGGAAGATTCTGCGAAGTCGGCCTCGCTGCGCACAGTGCCGGTGTCATCACTGCGAGATGAAGAACTCACGTGGGGCCGGAGGTGGCCTTTTAAGGCTCCGCTTGATCACGGTGATCCGTCCGGCGTCGCGTGGCAGGCTCACGGGACGCTCCTTTTCTGCTTCCGTACGCGAGGAAGAAGGCCCCCGTGATTGCCGAGACCGCCTCCCCGCCCTACGGCCAAGTGCTTCGGCTCGACGAGCTGTTGCGGACTGCCCGCGTCCACGACGACGATGTGGACCACGTCCTTTTCCTGGCCACACACCAGTCCTGCGAGATCCTCTTCGCCGTCGCCCTGCGCCATCTGGAGGAGATACGCGCGGCCCTGGACACGGGCGACGCGGACAAGGCCGTGCGCAGGGCGGCCCCGTTGCCGCGGCTGATGGCCACGCTGACCCGGCACTTCGACGGGCTCGCGACGTTGACCCCGGCCGCGTTCGAGGGCATCAGGACAGCCCTGGGCGACGCCAGCGGATTCCAGTCCGCGCAGTTCCGCGAGATCGAGTTCCTCTGCGGCCTGCGCGACTCCCGCTACCTGACCACGGACGGTTTCACCGAGGAGGACCGGGCGCGGCTCGAAGCGCGGCTCGGGGAACGGACGGTGGCCGAGGCCTACGGGGACTTCGTCGACACGTGCGCGGACCGGGCGGCCGCCGAACGAGTGCGGCTGGCCCTCCTCGAGTTCGACGACGCCGCGGCCGTCTGGCGAGCCCGGCACGCTGTGCTTGCCGAGCGATTCCTCGGCACGGCCGTGGGCACCGCCGGATCCGAGGGCGCCGGTTACCTGTGGCGTGCCGCCCTGCGCCGGATGCTGCCCGAGGTCTGGACCCCACTGCAGTGACCGCGCCCGACACGGCGCGCACCGGCCTCGACCGGGAGTACTCGCCCAGCTCGCGCGTCACCGACCTCGACGTCCACCTCGCCCGGTACGCCACTGACAGCGCCCGCGCCCGCGCCGATCTCCCCGTCCACCTGGACGTGTCCTGCGGCCCCCTGCCCGAGCAGCGGCTCGACCTGTTCCCGGCGCCCGACCCGCACGCCCCCCTGTTCGTGTTCGTGCACGGTGGCTACTGGCAGGAACTCAGCAAGTCCGAAGCGGCCTTCGCCGCACGGGACTTCCTGGCCGCCGGCATCTCCTTCGCGGCGCTCGGCTACGGCCTGGCGCCGCGTCACCGCCTGCGCGCGATCACCGCGGCCGTCGGCGACTCACTGCGCCGTATCTGCACCGGCCGGGCCCAGCTGCCCATAGCGCCCAGGGCCGTTCACCTCGGCGGTCACTCCGCCGGGGCCCACCTCGTCGCGAGCACGCTCCTGGACGCCGACGCCCTTCGCCTCTCCGGAACGATCACCTCCGCGACGCTGATCAGTGGCGTCTACGACCTGGAGCCCCTGCGGCACACCTACGTCAACGACGCCCTCGGCATGGACGCCGACGAGGCCCGCGACTGCAGCCCGCTGCACCGCATGCCCACCCGGCTTCCCCGGCTCGTCGTCGCCCTGGGCGAGGACGAGACGGATGCGTTCACCGCGCAGCACCACCAGTTCGTCGGTGCCGCCCGCGAGGGCGGCACCGAGGTGACCGATCTCGTCGTACCCGGACGCCACCACTTCGACCTGCCCTTCGACCTCGCGGACCCGGACACGGTGCTGGGCGCCGCGGTGCTGGGCATCCTGTGCAACGGCCACTGATCGAGAGGCTGTTGCCGTCGTACGTCGCCGGGGCCGAGGCCCGCGCCGACGCGGCGGACGACGCCCTGCACCCCGAGGAGCGGGCCGCGGTCGCCGGGGTGAGCGAGGGGCGACGCCGCGAGTTCACCACGGTCCGGCACTGCGCCCGCCGCGCCCTGTCCGCGCTCGGCCACGCCCCCGTGCCCCTGATACCGGACGCGCAGGGGGTGCCGCGCTGGCCCGATGGGGTCGTGGGGAGCATGACGCACTGCCGGGGCTACCGGGCTGCCGTCGTGGCGCGGCAGTACGACGTGCGCGCACTGGGGGTGGACGCCGAGCCCTGGCGCCCGTTGCGCGAGGGTGTGCTCGGCACGGTCTCGCTGCCCGGGGAACGCGAACGGCTGGCGGCGCTGGAGGCGTCGCACTCCCGACTCGCCTGCTGGGACCGGCTGTTGTTCTGTGCGAAGGAAGCGGTCTACAAGGCGTGGTTCCCGGACACCGGGACCGAACTGACCTTCCGGGACGTGTCGGTGGCGTTCGACCCGGCCGACCACACCTTCCGAGCCACCGTCCTGGTCCCGGACCGGCGTGACTTCACCGGCCGCTGGCTCGCGAGGGACGGGCTTCTGGTGGCCGTCGCCTTCGACGGCTGACCGGTGAGTTTCGGCGGGGGCTTAAGAGCGTGGTCCGGGCGGCCGTGTGTTCCTACGCTGACGATCGTCCGGAAGACCGCGCCGCCGTCCTTGACCCGTCCGCACCCAGGAGCCCCGTCATGGTCCATGTACCCCACCCCAGCTCGGTGTCCGGCGCGGTGCGCCCCGTCGAGGAGGCGTCCGTCGTCCACATGGTCGTACGGCATGTGCGGACCCGGCCCGACACCGTGGCGGTGCGGTCGGCCCACCGTGCGCTCACCTACCGGGAGTTGTGGCGGCGGGCCCTCGTCGTGGCCGCCGCCCTGGGCGAGGCGGGCGTCGTCGCGGGGGACCGGGTGGCCCTCATCGCCGCGCGGACCCCGGACACCGTCGCGGGAGCCCTCGCGGTGATGGCGCTCGGCGCGGCCTATGTGCCCATCGACCCGGAGCACCCCGGCGAGCGCACCGCCGCCGTACTCGCCGGCGCCACTCCCACCGCGCTGCTGCACTCGGGACCCGACGCGACCGGGGGACTGCCCGCCCGATCCATACCGTTCATCGACATCGCGGCCCTGCCGGACGCCGACGCCCCCGACCGGAGCGCCACCCTGCCGGGCCCGGAGGACATCGCGTACGTCGTGTTCACCTCCGGCTCGACCGGCATCCCCAAAGGCGTCCGGGTGCCGCACGCCTCGCTTGCCAACTACGTCTCGTGGTGCGGCGAGTTGGTGGGCTCCGAGGGGACCGGCAGCCCCCTGTTCGGCAGCCTCGGCTTCGACCTGGCGATGACGTCGCTGTGGCTCCCGCTCGCGCAGGGCCGCACCGTCGTGACCGTCGCCGGGCTGTGGGACCAGAAGACGCTGTTCGGCGAGCGCCCGGAGAAGTACACGTTCGTGAAGATGACTCCCTCGCACGCCCGCTTCTTCGACGTCCTCGCACAGCCGCCCCGCTACGACCGGGTGACGCGGCTGCTGATGTTCGGCGGCGAAGGCCTCGACCCGGCGCTCATCGCCTCGCTGGGCGACCGCCTCGACGGGGTCCGGCTCGTCAACCACTACGGTCCGACCGAGACCACCATCGGCTGCTGTGCGTTCCCCTTCGACCGTGCGACGCTGCCCGCGACGCCGACCGTGCCGATCGGCCGGCCCGCCTGGAACACCCGGGCGTACGTCGTGGACGACCAACTGCGTCCGGTGGGGCAGGGCAGCCCGGGCGAACTGGTCATCGCCGGACGCGCGGTCGCGGCCGGCTACCTGGGCCCGCAGCCGTCGGGCGAGCGGTTCATCGACGAGGCCGAGCTAGGCGGGGCGGCCGGGCGTGCCTACCGCACGGGCGACACGGTGGAGCTGCGGCCCGACGGCACGCTGCTCTACCTCGGGCGCGCGGACGACCAGTTGAAGGTCAACGGTCACCGGATCGAACTCGGGGAACTCCGCCACCACGTGCTGTCCGTGCCGGGTGTCGCCGACGCGGTGTTCGACGTCGTGCGCGGCCCGATCGACACGCTGGAGCTGTTCGTACGGCCTGTCGCGGCGAGCGGCGTCGACGGCCTGGCCGACGCCGTCCGCTCCGCGCTCACGACGGTGCTGCCCTCCGCCCTGGTGCCGGAGGCCGTGCACACCGTGCCGGAGATCGTCGTGAACGCCAACGGCAAGCGTGACGTCGCGGCGACGAGGTCGCGCGTGGCCTGAACGGGACCGGCCGCCCACCACCAGGTCGCCCGCGGCGCACATCAGTGAGCAGTCAGCGTTTCGTCAGCGCAGGTCGAGATCCTCGATGAACCGGTGGACGACAACCGGCGACCGAAACCGACACGACCTGGAGTGTGTGACGTGGCGAACCCCTTTGACGACCCGGACGGAACCTTCCTTGTGCTGGTCAACGACGAGGGCCAGCACTCCCTGTGGCCCGCCTTCGCGGAGCGCCCCGGAGGCTGGACGGTGGCCCTCGACGAGAGCTCGCGCGACAAGGCGCTCGCGTATGTGGAGGAGCACTGGACCGACCTGCGCCCGCGCAGCCTGCGCGGCCCGTCCGCCGACGCTCCGGCCGCCTGACGAGCCCGGCCGAGTCAGGGCGGAGGAGCAGCGGTGGCAGCGGTGGAATGGGCGATCGAGGCCGAGGGCCTGTGCAAGCGGTACGAGCGACGACAAGCGCTGGGCGGAGTCGACCTGGCGGTGCCGTCGGGAACCGTGCTCGGCCTGCTCGGTCCGAACGGGGCGGGCAAGACGACCACCGTCAGAATGCTCTCGACCCTGCTCGAACCGGACGGCGGCCGGGCCCGGGTCGCCGGCTACGACGTGGTGCGTCAACCGGCCGAGGTACGGCGGCGCATCGGGCTCGCCGGACAGTACGCGGCGGTGGACGACATGCTCACCGGACGGGAGAACCTCGTCCTCATCGGTACGTTGACCCACCTGGGCCGGGGTGCCGCGCGCGCTCGGGCGGCCGAGTTGCTCGACCGGTTCGAGCTGACCGGTGCCGCCGACCGCCCGGCGCGCACGTACTCGGGCGGTATGCGGCGCCGCCTCGACCTGGCGGCCTGCCTGGTGGCGAGGCCGTCCGTCCTCTTTCTGGACGAGCCGACGACGGGCCTCGACCCGGTCAGCCGCTCCCGGCTGTGGGACGCGGTGAAGGAGCTGGTCGCCGACGGTGTGACCGTGCTCCTGACCACCCAGTACCTGGAAGAGGCCGACGTCCTCGCCGACCGGATCGCGGTCATCGACACCGGCCGGGTCATCGCCGAGGGCACCCCGGAGGAGCTCAAACGCACAGCGGGTGAGGAGCGGCTCGAAGTGTCCCTCACCCGGCCGGAGAGCGTGGCGCGGGCTGCCGACGCGCTGCGCCGCGTCGCCCCCGGCGAGCCGTCCGCGGACCTCGCCGACGGCACCGTGTCGATCGTCCTGAGCGACGGCATACAGAGCATCGAGACCGCTGCGGCAGCGCTGCGCCAGGCAGGTGTCGACGTCGCCGACTTCGCCCTGCGCAGACCCACCCTCGACGACGTCTTCATCTCCCTCACCGGCAAGTCGACCTGAGCGGCGGTTGCCGCCAGCAGCGCGACCAACGGGGGCATCACCATGCAACGAATCCACTTCATCCCTGCTGACTTCGCTCGGGTCCGGCTGCGGACGACCGTCGGCCCGCTCGTGGAGAGCGCCTTCGCGTACGGGTTGCTCGGGCGCGGCGTCGGTGCGCCGTTCGCCCGCTGGCGCAGCCAGGTCGGGGAGCGGCTGACCCAGTGGCCGCTCCCGCTGACCGGCGGCAGCGCCGCTCCCGGACTCGACGGGCTGATCGACCTCATCGAACGCGGTGGCCGCTACGTCGGCACCGACGCCTCCACCGCGCGGAACGCGCCCGGTCCGCCCTTCCACCCGGCGGCCGGCGATCTGTCGCTGGTGTGGCGGGTCGCCGTGGCACCGTACTGGGAGCATGTACGGGCCTATCTGGAGGCCGAGTGCGAGGCCCGCGGCCGCGTACTGATGGCCGGCGGGGTGGAACTGCTCCTGACCACCCTGCACTCCAAGATCACCTGGCGTGCTCCGGTCCTCGAGATCCACGACGGCCCCGACGAGGACATCCGCCTCGACGGGCGCGGTCTGGTGCTCGCTCCGTCCGTGTTCCTGGCACACCGGCCGGGCAGGGTCACCCGCCGCCTCGACGACAACGGTCCGGTCGTGCTCGCCTTCGCCGCGCCGCCCGACACCCACCAGGCGACCGGGCTGTGGGACGAGCCGGACGACAGTGGCCAGTCGCTCGGCGCCCTGGTCGGGCAGACCCGGGCCGCCGCGCTGCACGCCCTGCGCAGCAGTTGCACCACCAGCCAGCTGGCGGACCGGCTCGGCATCTCGGCGGCGGGCGCCAGCCAGCACACCGCGGTACTGCGCCGGGCGGGCCTCATCACCACCCGCCGCATCCGCAACACGGTGCTGCACACCCTGACCCCTCTCGGCGTCGCCCTCCTCAGGGGAATCTCCCCCCGCCCGGCGAAACCGGCCGCCGTGGGGGTCCCGGCCCCCCGCCGCCCGGCCGGCGCGGCGGTGGGCCACCGTGAGCCGCGCCCGGTGACCGACCTGACGGCACGCACGACTCCGGCCGCCTGAAGTTCCGTCGATCCCTCCGGCCCGGCGCCGGGGCGTGTTCTCCGCGCACTGCTGTGCGCACCCCGCTGCAACGCCGTCGGCGGTGCCCGGCACGAACCACCGTGCCGGGCACCGCCGAGGCGTGTGCTCCGCTACTCCTTGATGCCGGCCATGTCCCCGGGCCGGCCGCGCAGTACGGCGCCCGCCGCCAGCAAGGTCGTCGTGAGGGTCAGCGCCGCCGCTCCGGCCACCACCGCGACGAGGATCCACGGCGAGCCGCCGGGCAGCGCGGTGCCGAGGACGCTCATGCTCAGCGGCACCAGCGTCGCCCCGGCGACCAGGAGACCGAGGAGGATGCCGGCCAGGGCCACCAGGGACGCCTCGACCGTCATCATCTGCAGGACCTGGCGGCGCGTGGCCCCGATGAGACGTTGCAGCATGAACTCCTTGCGTCGCTCGGTCGTCGCGAGGATCTGTGTGTTGATCAGGGCGAGTGTGGAGTAGCCGACGACGACTCCGAGGACCAGGTACGCCATCCACGCCTGGGTGTCGTCCGCGTCGGCCTGCGCCGCCTCCAGGACCTCCCGTCCGACCACCTGGAGGCCGGGCTGCTGCTTCGCCAGCGTGGAGAGTGACGCGCTCAGCCGGGCCGGGTCCGTGCCGGCGGCCGCGCGCACCAGGATCTGCGGGACGAGCCCGCCGTCCGTGTGCCCGACGAGTACCGACGCCGGGACGAGCGCGGTCTCGTAACCGCGCCGCCCGTCGACCGTGGCGACCAGCTTCAGCTTGACCTGCGTGCCGTCACCGAGCCGCATCGGGACGAGGTCGCCGAGCTCACGGTCCTTGGCGTACGTGGCGGGCAGCGCCACGGAGTCGCCGCTCAGGGCGGTGAGGCTGCCCGTCGCGGCGTGGTACGCGGTCGTGCGGTCCAGGCCGTCGGGCGTGACTCCCTGCATCGACAGCTCGGTGGGCTGCGGGCCCTTGTCCTCGCCCTCGCTCGGCCGCATCGGCTCGTCCGGCTCGATGTAGCCGGTCGTGGGGATCTGCGCGGACGCCGCCGCCACCCCCGGCTGGCTGCGGACCGTGTCGACGAGGCCGAGCGGCAGACCACCGGAGGCCGATGTCACGACGACGTCCGCGCGCAGGTTCTCGTCGAATGCCTGCTGGGCACCGTCGGACTGCGTGGTCTGCATGTAGATCAGGCCGACCGCCAGACCGCTCGCCAGCATCACCGGCATCACGGCCGACGCGAGGCGGGCCGTGCGCGCCCGCGCGTTGTGCGCGGCGAGTTCACCGGCGAGCCCGGACACCTTGCTGACAGGACGGCGCAGCACGGCCACCATGGCGCGTACGACGACGGGTCCGAGGAGACCGAACGCCGCCGCCCACACCATCGCCGCCGGAGTGGCGACCCCGGCCGCGTCCGGCCCCGCCGAGCCCGCGGTGCCCCAGGCGAGGGCCCCGCCCCCGGCCAGGCACAGCAGCCCGACGACCAGCCGGAACGCGCTGAACCAGCGGCGCTGCAGCGTCGCTTCGGCCAGCGCCTCGGTCGGCCTGGTGCGCGCCGCGGCGTGCGCCGCGATGTACGCCGAACCGACAGCGGTGAGCAGCGCCGTGCCCACGCCGACGATCACCGGCACGGAACCGGCCCGGTAGGCGATCGACTCCGGTACGACACCCGCGTCCGCGAAGGCGTTCAGCAGCCAGTGTCCGAAGCGGGGGCCCGGGATGGTGGCGAGCCCGGTGGCGATGACCGCGAGGAACAGGGTCTCGCCGACGATGAGGCGGCGCAGCTGCCCCGGTGTCGTACCGATCGTGCGCAGCAGTGCCATCTCGCGCTGCCGCTGCTGGATGGAGAGGCCGAGCGTGCTGGCCACCACGAACACGGTGACCATCGCCGACAGACCGCCGAACGCGGCGGCGAGCGGGACCAGATCGCTGCCGTCGGCCACCACGTCCGGGTCCTCGGCGCGACCGCGTTCGTCCCCGGTCAGCACGGTGACGGCCGAGCCGTCGACGACCTCGCGGACAGCGGCGGCGACCTCCTGGGTGTTCGCGCCGGAGGCCGGGAAGACGCCGATGTTGTCGGTCGTGCCGACGCGGTCGGCGACCTCGGCGGCCTCGGCGTCGGTGAGGAAGACGTCTGCGCCGTCGTCGGGACCGGTGGCGAGTCCGGAGACCTGGTAGCTCTTCTCCACGCCGTGGACGAGGAGTTGGATCCGGTCGCCGGTCCTCAGCCCCGTACGGTCCGCCAGGTCCTCGCCCAGGACCAGCCGGCCGTCCGTGCCGGGGGCCGTACCGTCGGTGAGCCGGTAGGGGGAGAGCTTGGCGGAGGACCAGCCGTGACCGGTGACCGGGCCGCCCCTGGTGAGGGCCGCCGGGAACGACAGGTCCCGCACCGCCGCCTCGACGCCCGGGACCTCCGCGATCCTGTCCGCCCACTCGGCGTCCATGTGGAGCCGTTCGGGGAAGACGAGATCCTGCCGTGTGTAGGCGTAGCGCTGGTCGCCGGTGACGACGATCGGCGCGGCTGCCAGCCGGTGCGGCGGCGCCGCGTTGTGGATTCCGGTCTCCAGGAGCCCGCCGGAGCCGATGACGATGACGGCACCGAAGAACAGGGCCACGAACGAGGCGATGAAGCCGCCCTTGTGGAAGCGCAGGGTGCGCAGCGCGATGCGGATCACCGGCGCGCCCCGTGTTCCGGTCCCTGGAGCGCGAACGGGTCGCTCCATGTGCCCAGTTTCTGCATCTGCTCCGTGACCTGGTCGACGGACGGACGCTCGAGCGTGCCGATGAGCCGGCCGTCGGCGAGGAAGACGACCCGGTCCGCGTATGCGGCGGCCACCGGGTCGTGGGTGACCATCACGATCGTCTGTCCCACCACGTCCACCGACTGCCGCAGCAGCGTGAGCACTTCGGCGGCGGTGCGCGTGTCCAGGGCGCCGGTCGGCTCGTCGCCGAAGATCACTGCGGGCCGGGTGACGAGTGCCCGGGCGATGGCGACGCGCTGCTGCTGACCACCGGACAGCTCACCGGGGCGGCTGCGCCGCTTGTCGGACAGACCGACCTGTTCGAGGACTTCGTCGACGACGGCCTTCTTGGGGCGGGTGCCCGCCAGGCGCAGCGGCAGCGTCACGTTGTCCACGACGCTGAGCGCGGGAAGGAGGTTGAACGCCTGGAAGACGAAGCCGATGCGCTCGCGGCGGAACTTGGTCAGGGACTTCTCACGCAGCGGGGCGAGGTCCACCCCGTCCAGGTGCACCGACCCGGACGTCGGCCGGTCAAGGCCCGCGGCGCAGTGCAGGAAGGTGGACTTACCCGATCCGGAGGGGCCCATGACGGCGGTGAAGGTAGCCCTCTCCAGGCTGATGCTGACGTTGTCGAGTGCCGTCACCCGGTTCTTGGGTCCGCCGTAGAGGCGGCTGACGGATTCGAGGCGGACGACTGGCTGGGCGGGCGGGTCCTGTGTCCCGTTCATGGGTGTCCTTAGGGGCGTTGGATAGGCGGGGCCGGATCGGGGGTGCGGGGCGTGCCTCCGGAGGAGGCGGGCGCGCCCCGCACCCGGTGGTCAGGGGGTCGTGGGCCAGGCGGCGAACTGCCGTAGCCCGTACAGGAGCGGGGGTCGCCCGCTCGGTCGGCTGATGTGCCGCACCGTTCCGAAGACCGTCACGTGGTCGCCCATGCGCTGGGTCAGGGACACGGTGCAGTCGGCGATCGTGTGCGCGTGCCGTGGGAGGTGCGGTCCGGCGGCGCCGGCCGTCCGCTCCCAGTGGGTGATCCGGAACCGCTCGGGGTCCCCCGAGGCGAACAGTTCGGCGACGCTCCGGGCGTCCTCGTGCAGCAGGTTCACGGTGAACTCACCCGAGGCGAGAACGGCCTGGAGCGTGGGGCTGCCGTCCCGCAGGCACACCAGGAGGGTCGGCGGGGCCAGGGCGACGCTGCACACCGACGAGCAGGTCATGCCGCGCGGGGTGCCGTCGAGATCCTCCGCGGCGATCACCGCGACCCCGGTGGGGAAGCTGCCCATCATCGTGCGGAAGTCGTCGGACGGGATGGTGGCCGTTGTCGTCCGGACGCTGGACCGGGTCATCGGGTACCGCTTTCCGCCGCCGCGGCGACCGGTTCGGGGGTGCGAGCGGGCTCGGGTCCGCTCGCACCGCGGTCGAGGAGGCCGAGCAGCGGACCCGTCGCGGCGGTGGTGGCCACCGCCATCAGGGTCAGCGCGAGCACCAGGGGAGCTGTGAGGATCCCCGCGCTGAAGCCGGCCTGGAGCACGATCAGTTCGGTGAGCCCGCGCGCGTTCATCAGCACCGCGATCCGGCGGGATGCGCCGGGTGGCTGACCACCCAGACGCGCTCCGAGGTAGCCGCCGATCCCCTTGCCCGCACAGGCGAGCACGAGGGTCGTCACGAGCAGTGCCCAGGAGAGCTGGGAGAAGGCCTTGTCGAGCACGGTGATCCCGGTGACGACGAAGAACGCGGGTACGAGGGCCCGCCCGGCCCGGGTCAGGTTCGCCACGACCGGAGTCCACGGGGTGTCGTCGCCCGTCGGGATCGCGAGACCCACCAGGGCGGCGCCGAGGATCGCCGTCATGCCGAGGTGCTCCACGGCCAGTGCCACGGCGAGCGCCGCCGCACCGAGCACCACGGTGGCGGTCCGCGGCCGAAGCGCGCACGCCCGTCCCACGGCCGTCACCCGCACCCCGTACCGCACGGCGAGCGCGCCCGCCGCACCGACCCCGATGCCGAGGAGGGAGTGCAGGAAGCCCGTCGCGCTTCCGGTGTTCAGGCTGATCGCGAGCATGCACAACAGCCAGCCGACCGAGTCGATCGCGACGGCCGCGGCCAGCGCGAGCCGTCCGGCCGACGTGGTGCTCATGCCGCGGTCGGCGAGAATACGGGCCAGGACGGGTACGGCCGTGATGGACATCGTGACGGCGACCATCAGCACGAACGCGGGCAGCGGGGCGTCCCCGCGCACCGCGGGGTCGTCCTCGAGCAGCACGAACCCGGCGAGCAGCGTGCCCGCGAACAGTGGTGGGACCAGCGATCCGGCGGCCAGCCAGAGGGTGGCGCGCCGCTCGACGCCGGAACGGGCCCGCAGTTCATGGGCCAGCCCGACGAGGAACAGCACGAGCCCGGCCTTGGCGACGTATTTCAGCGCCTCCAGGGCGGAGCCGGGCAGTACCGCGTCGAACGTGTCCTGGCCGAGCAGACGGAGCACGGCGGGCCCGGAGAGCAGCCCCACCACGATCTCGCCGATCACCTCGGGCTGGCGCAGCCGGCGGGCCGCGCTCCGGCCCACGCGGGCGAGCAGCAGAACCACGGCGAGCAGCGCCACCAGGTGCGCGGCGTGGCCCAACGATTGCAGGGAGTCCATTGCGCAGCACCTTTCCGCCGGTCAGTGCTGCGCGGCGAAGTAGTCGTACGCCTTCGGCAGCGTCTCGGTCAGTCGGCGTGTCCTGTCGCGGATCGCCGCGAACTCCCGCTCCGCCGGGCCCGGGTCGGACAGGGCGAGGGCCGGGGAGGGCTTCAGTTCGATTCCGCCCATGCCGAGCAGGATGCACATGTACGAGTAGGGCGGCAGGCCGTGGTAGTAGGGGAAGACCGTTTCCGTGTCGGGGAGCTGGGTCTTCCACGTCTCGATGCGCTCCGCCAGCCCGTCCGGTATGCGCCGGGTCTTCGCGTCGCGCCAGTACTGCGTGTCGTCGCGTTTGGCGGCGACGTAGTGCAGGACGAGGAACTCCCGTACTCCGTCCATGACATGGGCGATCGAGTCGTTGTAGAGCTGCCGCTGGACGGGGCTCCAGGACTCGTCGGGGAAGTTCTTGGCGAGCTGTTCGATGGCGTGGTGGATGAAGAAGATGCCGGTGGACTCCAGGGGCTCGACGAAGCCGCTGGACAGGCCGATCGCGACGCAGTTGTTGACCCAGGAGTTCTCGCTGCGGCCGATCCGCATGCGGATGTGGTTGGCCTCGACGTCGGCCGCGGCCGGGCCGACGAACTCGCGCAGGGTGCGCTCGGCCTCCTCGGGGGACAGGTAGTCCTTGGCGTACACGTAGCCGGTGCCGATGCGGCCCATCAGCGGGATCGTCCAGATCCAGCCGGCGTCCTGGGCGGTGGCGGTGGTGCACGGCAGGATGCCGCGTGCCTTCATGTCCTGCGGGACCTGGAGGGCGACCGCGCTGTCGTTGGGCAGGGTGTCCGCGTAGGAGACGAACGGGACCTCGAGGGCCTTGTTCAGGAGCAGTGCGCGGAACCCGGTGCAGTCGACGAACAGGTCGCCCTCGATGTCGCCGTGCTCGGCCGTGGTGACACCGGAGATCCAGCCGCGCTCGTCCAGATTGACCTTCTCGACGTCGTCCGTGATGTGCGTGACGCCGCGCTCCACCGCGTACGTCGTCAGGTACTTGGCGAGCAGGGCCGCCTCGAACTGGTAGGCGTAGGGGAACTGCGTCTTGCCCTGGTGCTCGGACATCGTCAGGCCCTGCATCTCGTCAGCGCCCTCGACGAAGGGCTGGTCGATCAGCGTGCCGTCCAGGTGGCGGGGGCTGAGCCCGGCGTCGATGACGGAGGGCATCACGAAGCAGTCCCTGTCGAACCGGTCCGTGGGGCCCCCGCGCAGCCACCAGTCGGTCAGCGGGAAGCCGTTGACCGATCGCATCTGCTCGAAGGGGTGGTAGAAGGAGTGGCCCTTCTCGCGCCAGTTCTCGAACCGGACGGCGAGTTTGTACGTCGCGTTGCACGCCGGCATCCAGTCCCTCTCCTTGAGCCCGAGGAACTCGAAGAAGTGCCGGATGTCACTGAACGTCGCCTCGCCGACACCGACCGTGCCGACATTGCCGGACTCCACCAGCGTGATGTCGATCCGGTCCCCGAATGCCGCCTTGAAGTACGAGGCCGTCATCCATCCCGCTGTTCCGCCGCCGACAATCACAAGTCTGTTGAGCATGGATTGACTCCTGTTCGCTGGCCGATTTCCCGTACACGGGAGGAGCCTAGGAACCGGCCAAGGAGCGCAACAGGTTGTTAAGCGGGCGCTGAAACACGCCGGTTGAAACGGTTCGGTGGCCGGGATCCATCGGCGTCAGTGAACCGTCAGTGAGGTTCGGAATTATGCCCGCACGCCGCACGCGCGGCAAGGGGTGCCGGGGCGCGTGCGCGTACTCGGCAGGCCTGTTCCCGCTGTGGCCATACCGTCCGGGTGCTTGTCGGTGGCGCGAATGGTATTTCCCCCGACCGGTGGACACGGGTGATATTTGGCCCCACCAACCGACGAATACGGGGGCATTCTCAGTGGACATACTGGTTCTCGGTTCTGTTTCTGTGCGGTACGGCACCCGGCAGCACGCCGTGGTGTCGAAGCGTCTGACGGCGATCCTCGCCCTGCTCGCGCTCTCGCCGGGCCGCACGGTCCTGGCGGACCAGCTCGAGGACGAGCTGTGGGCGGGCCGCACTCTCACCAATGCGCGCAACGCGTTGCAGGCCAGCGTCGGCCGGCTGCGCAAACATCTGGGGTCGATCACGGGCCTGCGCGGCGACGAGCTGATCCGCACCGTGGGCGGCGGCTACCAACTCGACGTCCCCGCCGGCTCTGTGGACGCCCACCGCTTCCGTGAGCAGGCGCGCAGCGGTGCCGACCTGGTGACGGGCGACCCCGCTCTGGCCGCCGTCGTGCTGGAAGAGGCTCTGTCCCTGTGGCGCGGTCCAGCCCTGAGCGATGTCCACGACGGACTTCGGGTACGGATCGCGGCGGCCGATCTGGAGGAGCAGCGGATCACCGCGTACGAGGATCTGATCACCGCGCGTCTGGCGGTGGACCCGCACCGGATCTCACTGCCGGAACTGCGCGGGACGGCCGCCGAGCATCCCGAACGGGAGCGACTGAGCGAGTTGTTGATGCTGGTGCTCTACCACGCGGGGCGGCAGGCCGAAGCCCTCGATGTGTTTCATCGCGCGCGCCGCAGGCTCGTGGACGACATGGGGCTCGAACCGGGCCGCGCACTGCACCATGCCTATCAGGCGATTCTGGAACAGGACCCCAGACTCGGTGAACCACGGCAGGTTCTCGCCCACCGCTGAAGTCCTGCTGAGGGAATACTGAGGGGGTATTGAAGTACGGCAATAGGCGACTGTCCGTCCTCCCGCGTCGCAGTTAACGTGGATCGGCAGTGGATTCTCCGCCCCTTCCGGCTCCTGGATTTCCGAACAGGTCCCGGAAAGGGCGGAGTCCGTATGTCCGCTCTAGGACGTAAGGCGGCTCATGGACATCGAACTAAGGCATGCGCGGATCGTCGTCACCATTAATGAAGCCGGGAGCATTTCGCGCGGCGCCAGCGAACTCAATCTCCCCCAGCCGAGTCTCACCGCCCAGCTCAAACGTATCGAGAGGGCAGTCGGCGGCACCCTGTTCGTGCGGTCCCGAACCGGCGTCACGCCGACCCCTCTGGGGGAACGGCTGATCCCGTTGCTCGGCGATCTCGTGCAGCGTGCCGACGAGGTCGTTGCCCAGGCGAGCTGTGCCACCGCCGGCCAACTGCGCCTGGGCAACACCGAATGGACCCCGCCCACCCTCGGCGACGCCCTGCAGAGCGTGCTGCCCGATACCACCGTGGCGACCGAGACCCTCCCACCCGCCGCCGCGGTGGCGGGCGTGCGCCGCGGCGCGCTCTCCGTGGCCCTGGTGCCGGGCCTCGCTCTGCCGTCCGGCCACGCGTCCGACGTGGCCGATCCCGCCCTCGGCAGCGCGGTCGTCGTGCGCGAACCCGTCTGGCTCGCGCTGCCCGCGGACGGCGACCGGGTCGGACGGGTCTGGGTGCGCTACTCGCGCCACCACTGGCTGCACACCGTCGAGGAGCGGCTGCTCGGCCGGCTCGGCCGGGCCGGTCCCGCCACGGTGCTGCACCAGGTCAGCACGCAGCGCGAGGCGATGACGTGGGTGCACGACAGGGGAGCCGCGGCCCTGGCCACGCCCTCCGGTGCCACCGCCGACGTACGCCTGCAGCCGCTCCCCGACACCGAGCTCGTCGAGATGCTCCTGGTGTGGCGCCGCGGCGCGGTCACCGAGGAGACGCTGCGCCGCCTCGTGGACGCGGTCCGCGACTACTACTGCGCATACGCGCGCACGGTGCCCGGCTACTGGGAATGGCTCGTCGAGCATCACGCCGAGCTTCCCGAACTCCAGCCGTTCCTCACGTAGTTCCTCACAGGACCGCGGGACACAGGACCTCGGGGCGGAGCCTGTCAGCGTGCGGTCAGTGACTCGTCAGCGAGGGATCAGCGCGGTCCGCCAGCATCGTCGGCATGACAACAACGAATGAGATCGACGCCGAGGACCGCGCCAGGATCAAGGAGATCATCTGCGACATCCTGGAGATCGAACCGGAGGACATGACCGGCACCAGCCGCTTCAAGGAGGACCACGAGGCGGACTCGATGGGCGCCATCGAGATCCTCTCCCAGCTGGAGCGGGCCTTCGGTGCCGACATCGACCAGGCCGAGCTCTCCCGCATGGTCGACCTGGACAGCGTCGTGACCGTGGTCGGCGAGGCCGTCGCGGCCAAGCTCGCCCGGACCAACTAGCAACCGCGGCCTGACGGACACGACGGGAGAGCATGGTGTACGACGAGGAGCAGCGGCCGCGCCGGGTGGTCATCACCGGACTCGGCGCGGTCACCAGCATCGGGCTCGGAGCCCCGGCCTTCCTGGACGGACTGAAGTCCGGCCGCAGCGAGGTCAAGCCCATCACGGCCTTCGACACGACCGGCTTCGCGCATGCCAACGCATGCGAGGTGACCGACTTCGTGCCCACCGAGTGGATCCACCACGTCGACCCCCAGGAGCTGGGCCGGGCCACCCAGTTCTCCGTCGCGGCGGCCAACATGGCTGTCGCGGACGCCGGTCTGAGCGCGCGAGACCTGCGCGAGCGCAGGGTGCTGGTCTCGATCGGCACCACCGACGCCGAGTCGCGCGATCTCGACACCCTGGCCGGCATCCAACTGGAGGAAGGACCCGAGCGGTTGTCGCCCGGTCTGGCGCGCAGGGCGCAGGCCGGGCGCCTGTCCAGCGGTATCGTCCGGGAACTCGGCCTGGTCGATGTCGAGGCCCTCACCATCCCGACCGCCTGCGCCGCCGGCAACTACGCGATCGGCAGCGGCTTCGACGCCATCCGGCACGGAGAGGTGGAGACCGCACTGTGCGGCGGCGCCGACGCCGTCTGCCGCAAGACGTTCACCGGCTTCTACCGCCTGGGCACCATCGCCCCGGAGGTCTGCCAGCCCTTCGACATCGACCGCAAGGGCATCCTCACCGGGGAGGGAGCGGGTGTCCTCCTTCTGGAGAGCCTCGATTCCGCCCTCGCGCGCGGGGCGCGGATCTACGCCGAGGTGCTGGGCTACGGACTGAACTGCGACGCGCACCACCCCGTGTCGCCGGACCAGAACAGCCTCGCCCGCTGCATGGAGATCGCGCACCGCAACGCCGGCGTGGCGCAGGAGGACATCGACTTCATCTCCGCGCACGGTACGGGGACGCGGGCCAACGACGTGACGGAGGCCGGCGCGATCCGGCAGGTCTTCGACGCCCCGCCACCCACGGTCTCCATCAAGTCGATGCTCGGCCACTCCATGGGGGCGGCCAGCGCCCTGGCAGCGGCGGCCTGCGCCCTCGCCATCACCGAGAACTTCATCCCGCCGACCCTCAACCACCGTGAGACGGACCCCGAGTGCGCACTGGACTGCGTGCCGAACGAGGCCCGTCCGGCCGTCCTGAACGTCGTGCAGAACAACGCGCTCGCCTTCGCCGGCAACAACGCCGTAGTGATCCTCGGCCGCGTGAACCGCGTGTCCGGCCCGGAACGCGCGGAGCCCGTCAAGGAGGCTGCCTGATGTCGTCCCTCGTCATCTCCGCCTGGTCGGCGATCTCCCCCTACGGCGTCGGCAACGCCCCCTTGCGGAAAGGGCTCGCCGAGGGGCGCGACGCCGTGACCGCCCTCGACCGCGACATCTATGAGGTTCCCTTCCAGCAGGCCGCCCTGGTGCCGGACTTCACCGCCGCCCAGTACCTCGGCAAGAAGGGCACCCGGACCATGGACCGGGTGACCGCGCTCGCCGTCACCGCCGTCGGCGGAGTCGTCGAGGCCGTCGCCGAGGAACTCGCGGCCCGGCCCGAGCAGACCGCCCTGGTTCTCGGCACCGGCTCCGGCAGCGTCCAGAGCATCATGGACTTCACCAAGGACTCCCTCACCGGGGAGCGCCCCTACCACGTGGAGCCCGCCCGCTTCCCGAACACCGTGATGAACCGGGCGGCCGGACAGAGTGCCATCTGGCACCGCATCAAGGGCCCCAACACCACGGTGGCGGGCGGCTCGTTGACCGGCCTGCTCGCTCTCAACCACGCGCTGCGGCTGCACCGGGGCGGACACTGCACGCGCGTGTTCTGCGGGGCGGCCGAGGAGTTCACCACGCAGCGCGCCTGGCTGGAGTGGCACGGGAGGGCCGACGAGGAGCGGGGGACCCCGCTCGGTGAGGGCGCCGCCGTGTTCCTGGTCGAGCCCGCCGAGGACGCCGCGGCGGCGGGCCGCACCGCCCTGGCCCGCGTCGGAGCCGTCCGCTTCCGCGGCTACCAGGGGACCGACGGCCCCCGCGAGGCGCTCTCCGTGTGCGTTCGCAACGCGCTGGACACGGCGGGTGTGGCACCTGAGGACATCCGGTCCGTGGCCCCGCTCGGGGGCGGTGGGAAGCTCGCCGCCGAGGAGGAGCAGGCCGTCACCGATGCCCTGCCCGGCGCGCACCCCGAGTGGATACGTCTGCGCGAACGTGTCGGCGACACCTCCGCCGCGGCCACCGCGCTCCAGTTGGCCGCCGTCCTCGCCACGGCCGGTGAGCGGGGCCTCGGACCCGGTGAAGCGGCCCTGGTGACCGGTGTCGAGCGGGACGGCCAGGTCGGCTGCGCCGTGTTCGTCGGCGGCTGAGCCGTGCTCACATCCGTGCCCGAGCCGACGGAGCCCTGCCTCAGAACCTTCAGGAGACAAGCATGTCCGTAACCGATCGACCCGTCGCCCTCGTCAGCGGCGGCTCGCGCGGCATCGGCCGCCATGTGGTGACCCGGCTCGCCCGCGACGGCTACGACGTGGCGTTCTGCTTCCAGTCCGACAAGGAGGCCGCCGAAGCCGTCACCGAGGAGGCCACCGCCGTGGGCGCCCGTGTGTACGCGGCGCGTACGGACGTGGTCGACCACGACGCCGTACGCGACTTCGTCAAGGCCGCCGAACGCGAACTCGGTCCGCTGCGCACCGTGGTGTCCTGCGCGGGCATCGTGCGCGACAACCCGCTGGTGCTCCTCGCGCCGGCCGACTGGGACGCGGTCGTGCGGGTCAACCTCGACGGCACGTACAACCTCTGCAAGGCCGCGGTCTTCGCGATGATGAAGCGCAAGGCCGGTTCCGTGATCACGCTGTCGTCCGTGGCCGGCGTGTACGGGAACGCCACCCAGGCCAACTACTCGGCGAGCAAGGCCGGAATCATCGGTTTCACCAAGGCCCTCGCCAAGGAGTCGGGTCGCTACGGCATCCGTGCCAACGCGGTGGCGCCCGGCTTCATCGACACCGACATGCTCTCCGGCCTCGCCGCCGGGCACGTCGAGAAGATGACCGAGCGCATCCCGCTCGGCCGCCTCGGCCGCCCCGAGGAGGTTGCCGACCTGGTGGCGTTCCTCGCGTCCGACCGCGCCTCGTACATCACAGGACAGGTATTCGGAGTCGACGGCGGCCTCGTCGTCTGACCGGAAAGGGGCGCCACCATGCCCGAGAACAAGACGCCGCGGTTCTACTTCTCCCTGCGCAGCCCGTACTCCTGGCTCGCCTACCGCACGGTGATGGCCGAGCATCGGGACCTCGCGGAGCGCCTCGAATGGGTGCCCTTCTTCGAGCCCGACCAGCTCAGCGCACGGCTCATGAAGGAACAGGGCGGTCGGTTCCCCTACTCGGAGATGTCCCGCGAGAAGCACCGCTACGTGCTCCAGGACGTCGGCCGTATCACCAAGTCCCTGGGCATCAGGGTTGTCTGGCCGGTGGACCGCGACTCCATATGGGAGGTCCCGCACCTGGGCTATCTCGTCGCCCGCAGCCAGGGCCGCGGCCACGACTACATCGACGCGGTGTACCGGGCCAGGTTCGGCCAGGGCCGAGACATCTGCGACCGGCGGACCATCGAGGACATCGGCTGGGAGCTGGGCATCGACCCACTGCGCCTGTCCCGCGCCAGCGACCGGCCCGAGCTGCGCGCCGAGGGCATCCGCATCCTCCTGGACGTCTGCGCGGACGGTGTGTTCGGCGTTCCGTTCTTCGTGCACGGCTACAGCCGCTTCTGGGGGATCGACCGGCTCGACGCGTTCGTGGAGCACCTGCGCTCCCAGGAGGAGCCGGCCACCGCGGTACCGCTCGAGTTCACCGCCGCAGGCATCGGCACGGCCACCGACGACGGGCACGCGGGCGGCTGCGGCTGACCGCCCCCGCGCCCCCACCCGCACCATCTTTCACCTAGGGGACTGCTATGACACCTGTTCAGACGGTCGGCCTTCCGCTCACCGCCGGCCAGAAGGACATCTGGTTCGACGCGAAACTCTCCGGCGGGGGCGCGACCTACAACAACTCCGCCTACTGGGACATCCGCGGGCCGCTGGACCCGGACCTCCTGCGCACCGCGCTCGCGCGGCTCGTCGACGAGTCGGAGTGCCTGCGCGCCCGGTTCGACGAACAGGGCGGCGACCCGCGTCAGTTCGTCGAACCCATCGAGACGCTGCCGCTGGTCGTCACCGACGTCAGCACCGCACCCGACCCCGCGGCGGTCGCGCGGCAGGCGATCCGCGACGACCTGGCCGTGCCCTTCCCGCTCGACGACGAGGCCGACGGCACGGAAGGACACGGCCCGCTGTTCAGGCTGAGCGTGTTCGTGCTCGGCCCGGAGCGCACCTTCCTCTGCCTCCTCACCCATCACCTCGTCTCCGACGGGTTCAGTTACGTAATCTGCTTCCAGCGGCTCTCCGAGATCTACGACGCCCTGCTCGACGGCACCTCGCTCGACGAGGGCCGCTTCCCCGCACTCGTCGAACTGGTCGACGCCGAGGCGGCATCGACCGGTTCGACGAAGGGCGAGCGGGACGCGGCGTACTGGCGGGAGCAGGTGGGTGACGGCCCCGCGCTGATCAGCCTGGCCACGCGGGACGCCCAGCCCGCCCCGTCCTTCCACCAGGAGAGCGCGGTGCTGCCCGAGCGGACGGCCGAGCTGCTGCGCACGGTCGCCTGGAAGTCCCGGGTGATCTGGCAGAGCACGTTCGCCGCCGCCCTCTTCGCCTACACCGCGCGCACCGCCGCCATCGAGGACGTCCTTCTCGCCCTGCCGGTGACGGGGCGCCTCGGGGGCACGATGCAGCGCATCCCCGGCGTGGTCGTGAACACGCTGCCGCTGCGCCTGACCGTGTCCGCCGGCGCCACGCGCGCCGAACTGCTCGCGGCGACGCACGAGGTGTTCTCACAGGGGCTCAGACACCAGCGCCACCGGGTCAGCGGGATTCGCCGGGACATGGGTCTTCCCAGCGACGACCGGCGGCCGTTCGGCCCGTACCTCAACATGATCCCGCAGCCCGAGACGCTGGCCATCGGTCCGTGCGAGGCCACCATCTACACCCCCTCCACAGGACTCGTCGACGACCTGGAGATCACCGTCTTCGACAAGGGCGCCGCGGGCATCGGCATCGACCTCAGCGGCAACACCGCACGCTACGACCGTGCCGAGATCCGCACGCACCTGGACCGGTTCACCGCCTTCCTGGACGCCTTCCTCCAGGCCGCGCCCGACGCTCCGCTCGGCGGCCTCGACCTGCTCACCGCCGACGAGCGGGCCGGCCTCACCGCCGCGCTCACCGGGCCCGTCCGCGAGACGCCCTACCGGGGGGTCGTGGAGCGGGTACGGGAGCATGCGGCGCGGGCGCCGCATGCGGTGGCCGTCACCGACGACGGCGGAAGCGTCGACTACGCCGAGCTGATCGGCCGGGCCTCCGCCGTCTCCCGTGTCCTGACCGGCCACGGCCCGGTGGCCATCCTCTCCGAGCCGGGCCGGGACTTCGTCACCGCCGAACTCGCCGTCCTCGGCGCCGGACGCGCCTTCGTGCCCCTCGACCCCGGGGCGCCTGTGGCCCGGCTGACCGCACTGCTGCGCGACAGCGGCGCCGGTTTCCTGCTCACCCAGGACGAGCACGCCGGCCTGGCGCGCGCGGCGGCGGCTTCCCTGGCCGACCCGCTGCCCGTGCACGTCCTCGACGCCCGCGCCGACACCGCCGGTGAACTGGCCCCCGTCACCGGCGGCCCGCTCGACCTCGCCTACGTCATCTACACCTCCGGCTCCACGGGCAAGCCCAAGGGCGCCATGGTGCAGCGCGGCGGCATGGTCAATCATCTCCTCGCCAAGATCGAGGAGTTCGGGCTCACCGGCGCCGACGCGCTCGTCCACAACGCACCCGTCACCTTCGACGTCACCGTCTGGCAGACCCTGACGACGCTGCTCGTCGGCGGACGCGTCCGCGCCTTCGGCCGCGGTGACGCCGCCGACCCGGACGCCCTGTTCCCCGCCATCGGCGCCGAGGAGCTGACCGTCATCGAGGTCGTGCCGTCGCTGCTGCGCGCCACCCTCGACGTCTGGGACGCGGCGGGCTCGGCACCCGGACTACCCGCCCTGCGCTGGATGATCTCCAACGGCGAGGCGCTTCCCGCCGACCTCTGCAGGCGCTGGTTCGCCCGCTATCCGGACATCCCGCTCGCCAACCTCTACGGCCCCACCGAGTGCTCCGACGACGTCACCCACGCCTATGTCTCCACCACCGGCGACCTGGACGCGCCCGTCGTGCCGATCGGCCGGCCGCTGCGCAACACCCGCCTTCATGTCCTCGGCGCCGACCTGCGGCCGGTGCCGCGCGGCGCGCAGGGCGAGTTGTTCATCTCCGGCCGGGGAGTCGGCCGCGGCTACCTCGGTGACCCGCGCCGCACCGCCACCACGTTCGTGCCCGACCCGTTCGCCGCCGACGGCTCCCGCATGTACCGCACCGGCGACCATGTCGTCCTGCGCCCCGACGGACAGCTCGCCTTCGTGGGCCGCGTCGACCACCAGGTCAAGATCCGCGGCCAGCGCATCGAACTCGGCGAGGTCGAGACGGCCCTGCGCGAACTGCCCGGCGTCGCCGACGCGGTGGCCGCCGCCGTCACCGACCCGGCCGGACAGCAGCGGCTCGTCGGGTACGTCGTCGGGGACACAGCCCGCCCGGACACCGCGGCCGCCCGCGCCCTGCTGGCCGAGCGGCTGCCCGGTGCCCTGGTGCCGACCGTCCTCGTCGCCCTGGACGAACTGCCGCTGACCGCGCACGGCAAGGTCGACCGCTCATCCCTGCCGGTCCCCGACTTCGGGGCCTCCGCACAGGGGCGCGCCGCGCGCACCGACGACGAGCGCATCCTGTGCCAGGTCCTCGCCGAGGTCCTCGGTGTGCCCGAAGTCGGCCCGGAGGACAGTTTCTTCGCCCTCGGCGGTGACAGCATCAGCTCCCTCCAGGTGGTCAGCAGGGCGCGCAAGGAAGGCCTGGTCGTCACGGCCCGCGACGTCTTCCGGCACCGCACCCCGGCGGCCATCGCCGCCGTCGCGGGACACACCGGACAGGCAGCGCCCACAGCCGAGGAGGACGGCATCGGAGAAGTCGAACTCCTGCCCGTGGCTGAGCAGTTGCGTGAACTCCTGTCCCATCTTCCGGACGAGACCAAGGAGTTCGCGCAGCACTTCGCCGTGACCGTGCCCGCCGCGGTGGACGCCCCAAGGCTGGAGCGCGCGCTGCAGGCCGTCCTGGACCGCCACGACACGCTGCGTCTGCGCCTCGCCTGCCCGGTTCCCGGCCTGTGGTCCCTGAGCACCCGGCCCCCGGGCGCCGTCGCGGCGTCCGACGTACTCACCACCGCCACTGTTCCCGAGGGCGCCGACCGGGCCGTACGTCTGGCCGAGGAACTGGCCGCGGCCCGCGCCCGCCTGCGTCCCGAGGACGGCCTCGTCGCGCAGGCGGTGCTCCTGACGGAGGAAGGCACCGGCACCCTGCTCCTCGTCGTTCACCACCTCGCCGTCGACGGCGTGTCCTGGCGGATTCTGCTGCCCGACCTCCAGGCCGCCTGGGAAGCCGTCGCCGAGGGCCGCGAACCGCGGCTCGACCCCGTGCCGACCTCCTACCGCCGCTGGGCGAAGGCCCTGTCCGAGGAGGCCCGCACCGCGGACCGCATGGCCGAACTGCCGCTGTGGACGCAGCAGTCGAGCGGGGCGTCCGCAGCGCTCACCGAACAGCCGCTGGACCCGGCCCGTGACGTGCACGGCAGCGCCGGCCGGCTGCGCGTCGAACTGCCGGCCGAGCACACGGCGGCCCTGCTCACCCAGGTGCCCGCCGCCTTCCACGCCGAGATCAACGAGGTGCTCCTGACCGGTCTCGCCCTCGCACTCGTCGAGCGGGCCCGCCGCACCGGAGCCCCGCATGCCACCCGAGCGCTGATCGAACTGGAGGGACACGGCCGCGAGCAGATCGCGGGGGACCTGGACGTGTCCCGTACGGTCGGCTGGTTCACCAGCGTCTTCCCCGTCGGCCTCGACGTGGGCGAGCTGGACCGGGCCGACGTGTGGCAGGGCGGCACCTCCCTCACGGCCGCGCTCAAGCGGGTCAAGGCCACCCTGCGCGCGCTGCCCGACCACGGCATCGGCCACGGCCTGCTGAGCCACTTCAACCCGCAGACCGCCGCCGTTCTCGCCCGCACCCCCGTCCCGCAGCTCGGCTTCAACTACCTGGGCCGGTTCGCCGCGAGCGGCGGCGACTGGTCCATGCAGGCCGGCGGGGCGGGCCAGACCGCGGCCCCGAGCACACCGCTGCGTCAGCCCGTCGACCTCGTGGCCGTCGCCGAGGACCGCCCCGAGGGCCCCGTCCTCGTCGCCGAATGGACCTGGGCCTCCGCCCTGCTCGACGAGGCCGACGTACGGGATCTCGCCGAGACCTGGTTCCGCGCCCTGGAAACCCTTGTCGGGCACGCGGACCGGCCGGGCACCACCGGGCGCATTCCGTCCGACTTCCCGCTCGTCCAGGTCGAACAGCGGGAGATCGACGCGTACGAGAGCGAACTGCGCGGTGTCACCGACATCCTGCCGCTCTCCCCGTTGCAGCGCGGACTGCTCTTCCAGGCCGAGTTCGACCGTCAGGGCATGGACGCGTACACCCTCCAGGTCGTCATGGACGTCGGCGGCGCCATGGACCGCTCGGCACTGCGGGCCGCCGCCGTCACGCTCCTCGACCGCAATCCGGCGCTGCGCGCCAGTTTCCGCGAACGCGACACCGGCGACCCGGTCCAGCTGATCCCCGAGCACGTCGAACTGCCGTGGACGGAGGTCGACCTGACCGGCGTCGCCGCAGCCGACGTGGACGCCGAGGTGGCCCGCCGCACCGACGAGGAGTGGCTGCACCGCTTCGACGTCACCCGCGGTCCGCTGACCCGGTTCACCGTCTACCGGATCGCGGACGACCGGCACCGTGTCGTGTGGACCACGCATCACATGCTGGTCGACGGCTGGTCCCTGTCCGCCGTGCTCGCCGAGGAACTGGTCACCCTGTGGTCCAACGGCGCCGACACCACCGCCCTCGCCCGCGTCGCCCCCGCCCACCGTCATCCGGAGTGGTCGGCGGCCCAGGACAAGGACGCCGCCCGCGAGGCATGGCGCGCCGAACTCGCGGACATCGAAGAAGCAGGCGGTGCGACTCGGCTCGGCCCCGCGGACCGCGACCGCGTCTCCGTCCTGCCCGAGACCCTCGTGGCCGACGTGCCCGCCGAGGTCACCGCCGCGCTCACCCCCTGGGCGCACACCCGCGGTCTCACCATGAACACCGTGATGCAGGGCGCCTGGGCCGCGGTCCTGGGCGCGCTCACCGGACGACGGGACGTCATCTTCGGCGCCGTCGTCTCCGGCCGGCCGGCCGAGCTCCGGGAGGTGGAGCGGATGGTGGGCGCGTTCCTGCACACTCTCCCGGTCCGTGCCCGGCTCGATGCCGCGCAGCCCTTCGAGGCGATGCTCGCCGACCTCCAGGACCGCCAGCTCGGCCTCGAACCCCACCACCACCTGGGCCTCGCCGAGGTACAGCAGTGCGCAGGCACGGGCGAGCTGTTCGACACCGTCGTCAGCTTCCACAACTATCCGACGGGCGCCCTCGACCGCATCGGCGAGCACATCCCCGGACTGACCATGCTCGGCTGGAAGGCGCGCGTCGTCGCCGAGTACCCCCTGGCGATCGGCGTCTTCCCCGGCCCGGACGGCGAGTTGAGGGTGGAGGCCCAGTACCGGCCCGACGTGTTCACCGAGAAGCAGACGGACGCGTTCGTCCGCCGCTTCCTCCGTGTCCTGGAGCGCCTGGCGGCCGACCCGGGTGTCCCGCTCGGCCGCCTCGACACCCTCGACGAGAACGAGCGGTGCCGGCTCACCGCGGACTGGGCGGGGGCCGAGGCCGCACTGCCCGAGCCCGCCCTGCTCGCCACCGAAACCTTCGAGCGGTGGGCCACCTGGTTCCCGGACAAGCCCGCGGTCTCCCTCGGTGCCGAGGTCCTCGACTACACCGAGCTGAACACCCGGGCCAACCGGATCGCCCGGCTTCTCGTCGCCCGAGGGGTGCGCCCCGAACAACCGGTCGCCGTCATGCTGCCGCGCTCCGTGGAGCTGGTGGTGGCGGCCCTGGCCGCGCTGAAGGCGGGCGCCGTGTTCCTGCCCGTCGACGTCGACTACCCGGCCGACCGCGTCGGCCACCTCCTCGACGACGCGTGCCCCGCGGTGCTGCTCACCGACACCGCGACCACCGCCCGTGCGACGGGACTGCCGCAACGGCCGGGCCGCACCGACGTGCCCCTGATCCTCGACGCACCCGACACCGTGGCGGAGCTGGACGGACTCTCCGGCGCCGACCTCACCGACGCGGACCGGAACGGAACGCTGCACCCGCTGCACACCGCGTACATGATCTACACCTCCGGCTCCACCGGCCGGCCCAAGGGCGTGACCGTGCCGCACACCGGGCTGATGGCGATGGTCGACAGCCTCACCCAGCGATTCGATCTCGACCACGACGTGCGCGTCCTGCAGTTCGCGTCCTTCAGCTTCGACGCGTCGGTCTTCGGCATCATGCTGGCGCTGCTCAACGGCGGCACCCTCGTGATCGCCGACGAGGAGCACCGCACCCCGGGCCGTCCCCTGGTCGACCTGATCAACGACGCCCGTATCAACCTGGCGGCGCTGCCGCCCGTCGTCGTCGGCGCGCTCCCGGAGGGCAGCACGCTCCCCGCGGACCTGCGCATGGTGGTGACCGGCGAGGCGGTCCCCACCCAGGTCGTCGACCGCTGGGCGGGCTCCGTGCGGATGTTCAACGGGTACGGCCCCACCGAGGCCGTCGTCGGCTGCACCGTCAGCGGCCCCCTCGCCCCCGGCCGCGGCCGGCCGCCGATCGGCCGCCCGACCAACGCCCACCGCGTGTACGTCCTGGACCGCGCGCTGCGGCCCGTACCGGTCGGCTGCGTCGGTGAGCTGTACGTCGGCGGAGGACTGGCCCGCGGGTATCTCGGCAGGCCGGGGCTGACCGCCCAGCGGTTCCTGGCCGACCCGTACGGGCCGGCCGGCAGCCGCATGTACCGCACCGGCGACCTGGTGCGCTGGCTGCCCGACGGCGAGCTGGACTACCTGGACCGCGCCGACGACCAGGTGCAACTGCGCGGCATCCGCATCGAACTCGGCGAGATCTCCGCCGCGTTGACGGCCATGCCCCTGGTCGAGCAGGCCGCCGTGGTGATGCGCGAGGACGAGGCGGGGGAGCGGCGCCTGGTGGCGTACGTGGTCGCTTCCGGGGCCGGGTCCGGGGCGGACACCGGAGTACTGCGCGACCGCCTCGCCCGGGAACTGCCCGACTACATGGTGCCGTCCGCCGTCGTCGCCCTGGACTCGCTCCCGCTGACCGCCCACGGAAAGCTGGACCGCGCCGCCCTGCCCGACCCGGACCTCGGCGCCGGTGCGCGAGGCCGCGCCCCGCGCACGCCCGTCGAGGAGATCCTGTGCGGCCTGTTCGCCGACATCCTCGGCCGCGACCAGGTCCACGCCGACGACGACTTCTTCGAGATCGGCGGGCACTCGCTGCTCGCCACGCGGCTGGTCAGCCGGGTCCGCGGAGTCCTCGGCGCCGAACTGCCCATCCGCGCCCTCTTCGAGGCCCGCACCGCGGCCGCCCTCGCCGCCCGGGTGGAGCAGGCGGACCGGGCCAGGCCGCCGCTGGCACCCGCGCCCGCCGGAACCGAGAGGCCGCTCTCCTTCACCCAGCAACGGCAGTGGTTCCTCAACCGCCGCGAGGGCACAGCGGACGGGTCGTACAACTCGGTGCTCGCCTTCCGGCTCACCGGGCAACTCGACACGGACGCCCTGCGGGTCGCGCTGCGCGACGTCGTCGGGCGGCACGAGGTGCTGCGCACCGTCATGCCGGACACCGACGGGGTGCCGTCGCTGCGCGTCCTGGACACCGCCGCGGGCGCGCCCGCCGTCAAGGTGGTGTCGGTGCCGGCCGCCGAGGTGACCGAGGTGGTGGCCGCCGATGCCGACCGCGGCTTCGACCTCACAGAGGAGGCCCCGCTGCGCGTCCGGCTCTTCCCGGTGGGACAGGACGAGTGCGTGCTGTTGTTCGTGATCCACCACATCGCGTTCGACGGCTGGTCGATGGGCCCGTTCCTCGGCGACTTCGCCGCCGCCTACCGGGCCAGGAGCGAGGGCCGCGCCCCCCGCTGGGAGCCGCTGCCCGTCCAGTACGCGGACTTCGCCGTCTGGCAGCGCGAACTGCTCGGTGGCGGGGACCCCGACGATCCCGACGGCCTCGCCACCGAACAGCTCGACTTCTGGCGCGACGCGCTCGCGGGCCTGCCCGACGAGACACCGCTGCCCGCCGACTTCACCCGCCCGGCGCGGGGTACGCGGGAGGGCGACGCGGTGCTGTTCGACGTGGACGCCGACCTCCGGTCGGCGATAGGGAACTTGGCCCGCGCCACCGGCACGACCGAGTTCATCGTCTTCCAGGCGGCGCTGTCGGCGCTGCTGACCCGGCGTGGCGCGGGTACCGACATCCCGGTGGGTGTCTCGGTGGCGGGCCGCACGGACGACGCGCTCTCGGACGTCGTCGGCATGTTCCTCAACACCCTGGTGCTCCGCGGCGACACGAGCGGCGACCCGACCTTCCGCGAACTGCTCGACCGGCTCCGGGAGACCGACCTCGCGGCCTTCTCCCACCAGGACGTGCCGTTCGACCAGGTCGTCGACGCGCTGCGGCCGTCCCGCGCACTGAACCGGCACCCGCTGTTCCAGGTGTCGCTGACCGTGCAGTACGACGGCGTACGCGACCTCGGCCTGCCCGGCCTGACCGCGCGCCCCGAGTACGTTCCGTCCCGGCAGGCCAAGCTCGACCTCGTCGTCGAACTGGTGCCGTGGCCCGACAAGGACGGCATGCAGGGGCTGCTGACCTTCAGCAGGGATCTGTTCACGAGGGAGACGGCCGAGAGCCTGGTACGGCAGTTCACGCGGGTACTGCGGGACGCGGTGGCCGATCCCGGCGTACGGATCGGGGACCTGGAGATCGAGGGCGCGGACGAGCCGACGGTGTCGGCCCGGCCCCCGGAGACCTCCGCTCAGGACTTCGCCGAGGTCGTACGGGAGCTGCCCGAGGTGACCCTGATCGACCTGTTCGCCGAACTGGTCGCGGAGAAACCCGACGCCGTCGCCACCGGCAGCGGGCCCCAGGCGCTGACCTACGCCGAACTCGACCGGTGCGCCGACGTGTTGGCGCACACCCTGGTCGCGGCCGGGGCCGGACCCGAGCGCACCGTGGCGCTCGCCGTGCCGCGCGCGGCCGACCAGGCCCTCGCGGCGCTCGCGATCCTCAAGGCGGGCGCGGCGTACGTGCCGCTGGCCGCGGACGAACCGGGTGACGGGATCCGGGCCCTGTTCGCGGATACCGACCCGGTGTGCGTCCTGACGACGGTGGGCATGGCGGGACGGCTGCGGACGACCGGGGTGCCGGTGCTCGTCCTCGACGTCCCCGGGCTGCGCGGCACGGCCGGCGACGAGGACCGGCCCGTGACCGCCACGGCACGGCCCGAGCAGGCCGCGTACGTGATCCGCGGCGGCACGGCGGGCACGGTGGTGGAGCACCGCACGGCCGCCGCCCGGGTCGCCGCCGCGCTCGACGGCGGACGGCCCGGCGAGGCCGGGCTGTTCGGGGCGCTGCTCGCCGGGACCGGCGTCGCCACCCGGGAGCGCCCGCCCGCCGCATGGGCCGCACCGGACACGTTCCCGGCGGACACGGACCGATGGCCGGCCCACGGCTACGTACTGGACGAGGCGCTGAGCCCGGCCCCGGAGGGCGAGCTGTATCTCGCGGGGGCGGCCGTCGCCCGGTCCTACGCGGGCCGGGTCGGCGTCACCGCAGAGCGGTTCGTCGCCGATCCCTGGGGCGAGGCGGGGGCCCGGATGTGGCGGACGGGCCGGAAGGTGACCCGGGGCGACAACGCTTTGACGCAGCCGGCGCCGGCGCAGCCGGCCGCCGACGCGGCCGACCCGGTCGTGGCCCGGCTCTGCGAGATCGTCGCCGAGGTGGTCGGGGCGGAGTCCGTGGCCCCGGCGGAGAACTTCTTCGAGACCCGGTCCATGGACAGCATGACGTCGCTGCGCCTGGTGGCCCGGGCCCGCAAGGCCGGCATCGAGCTCAGCATCGCCGACGTGTTCACCCACCAGAGCGTGGCCGCGCTCGCGACGGCGCTGCGCCCGCAGCCGGAGCCCGGGACGGCGCAGGAGCCGACGGCCCTCGCCCCCAGGGACACCATGCGCCTCGCGGCCGAGGCGATCGAGGAGACCGACAGCCTCGATCACGCGGACCCGTTCGCACCGATGCTGTGCATCCGTCCGACCGGCGGGCGCCCGCCCGTCTTCTGCGTCCACAGCGGTGTCGGCCTCGCGCTCTCGTACCTGCCGCTGGCCCGCTACATCGGGGCGGACCATCCGGTCTACGGCATCCAGTCGCCCAGCGTCGTCGACGGCGCGCCGCTGCCCGACAGTATCGAGGCGAACGCCGCCGCGTACATCGACCTCATCCGCCAGGTCCGGCCCGAAGGGCCGTACCACCTGCTCGGCTGGTCGTTCGGCGGACTGCTCGCGTACGAGATCGCGGTGCAACTGCGGGCCGCCGGACACCAGGTGGGCCTGCTGGCGAACCTGGACTCCTACCCCCGGACCGGCGCCGTCGACGAGCGGGACGTGCAGGGCAGCCTGGCCTGGCTGCTGGAGGGCATCGGGCACAGCCGCGACGAGTTCGGCGACCGGGAACTCACCCCGGCGGACATCGTCGACGCCCTGCGCCGCGACGGCAGCGCTCTGGCCCGGACGGGGGAGCAACGGATGGCCCGCATGGTGGATCTGATGGCCCGCCACCAGATCCTCAACACCCGCTACCGGCCCCGCGGTTACGACGGCGAGATGCACCTGTTCCTGGCCGACCGCTCCCCGTGGGGCGAGGAGACGGACAAGGAACGCCTCTGGGCCCCGTACACCAACGGCACCGTGACCACGCACCACGTCGACTGCGCCCACGACGACATGCTCAGCCCCGGCCCGCTGGACGAGATAGGACGCGCGGTCGCGGCCCAGCTGGAACGGCTGCACGCGGAGTCGGACAGGAGCGAGCGGTGACGGCGGCGGGCTCCCGCGCCCGGGCCAGCTGGAAGGGAGTCCTCCTGACGCCGGGCCCCGGCGCGGCACGGGACACACACGACGGCCCGTCGCCCCGCGCGCCGCAGCGGCCGGCGGACCCCGCCCTGGACGAACGGAAGCCATCATGACGACCACCCTCCCGCAGGCGCCGCCCCCCGCGGCGCCCGACCCCGGCCGGGCCCCCGTCGCGAATCCCCTCCTCGACGGGGCCCGGCCGGGCGGAGCCCGGACCTTCGGGACCGAGGTGCTCGCCGTGATGGGACGCAGGCTCAGGCGGCTGCGCCGGGGGCCCGGCCGGGCCATCGGCGTCGTGCTCAACCCGCTCGTGTCGATGGTGCTGCTCGGCTATCTGTTCCGGGACGCCATCACGCTGCCCGCCGGCGGAAGCTACGTGGAGTACGTCTTCGCCGGCGGCGCCGTCCAGGTGGGGCTCGCCTGCGTGGGACCGACCGCTGTGTCGATGGCGATGGACCTGCAGGGCGGCATCATCGACCGGTTCCGTTCGCTGCCGATCAGCCGGTCCGCCGTGCCGTTGGGGCACACCGGCGCGGACTTCCTGGTCGCCCTGGCCGCGCTCGCCGTCACCACGGGCGCCGGGCTGCTGCTCGGCTGGCGTTCGCACACCGGGCTGCTGCCCACGCTCGCGGGGTTCGCGCTGGTCGCGGTCTTCACGTACGTGATGCTGTGGCTCGGCGTGCTGCTCGCCATGACCCTGCGCAGCATCGAGACGATCAGTGTCGTCGCGCCGTTCATCGTCGTCGTGCTGCCCTTCCTGTCCAGCGCCTTCCTCTCCCCGCAGTCCATGCCGGGTGCGATCCGCCCGATCGCCGAGTGGAACCCGGTCAGCGCCGTCATCGCGGCCTGCCGCGACCTGTGGGGCAACCCCGCCACCACGAGCCCCGGCTTCGTCGGCGAGCATCCGCTGGTCGTGGTCGCGGTGACCCTGAGCGTGCTGTTCGCGGCCTGCCTCGCCCTCAGCCTGCGCCGATTCCGAAAGCCCTGAGCCTCCCCGAAGCAGTGAGGAACACCCACCATGCCTGTCACAGAACGCGAGGCGGCACCCGATCCCGCCTCGCTCGACCTCACCGATCCGCAGACCTTCCTCGACGTCGACCAGCACGCCATGTGGCGCAGGTTCCGCACCGAGAGCCCCGTGCACTGGCACCCGGCGGGCCCGGCCGGCCCCGGCTTCTGGGTGATCTCCCGGTACGCGGACGCGGTCGCCGTCTACCGCGACAACAAGCGGTTCACCTCCGAGAAGGGGACCGTCCTCACCACGCTGCTCCAGGGCGAGGACTCGGCCTCCGGCAAGATGCTCGCCGTCACCGACGGAGTGCGCCACCGCGAGATCCGCAACCTGATGCTGAAGTCGTTCTCGCCGCGCGTCCTCGCGCCCGTCGTGGACGGCGTGCACCGGCACACACGTGAACTGCTCGGTGCGGCCGTCGAGTCGGACCGGATCGACTTCGTCACCGACGTCGTCGACCACATCCCGATGCACACCATGGGCGACCTTCTCGACATCCCGGCCGCCGACCGCCCGCAGCTGGTCGAGTGGAACACCCGGACGCTGTCGCGGCACAGCTCCGAGGAGAGCGAGTTCGAATCGCTCCTGGCACGCAACGAGATCCTGCTCTACCTCTCCCAACTCGCGGCCGAGCGCCGGGCGAAGCCGGGCGACGACGTCCTCAGCACCCTGGCCACCGCCACCATCGACGGCAGACTCCTGACCGACGACGAGATCGTCCTCAACAGCTACAGCCTCATCCTCGGCGGCGACGAGTCGACCCGGATGTCGATCACCGGCGGGCTCATCGCGCTGGCCGAGAACCCCGGACAGTGGCGCCGCCTCAAGAACGGCGACGTCACCTCGGAGTCGGCCACGGAGGAGGTCCTGCGCTGGACGACGCCCGCCATGCACTTCGGACGCCGTGCCCTGGCCGATGTGGAACTCGGGGACCGGGTCATCCGGGCCGGTGACGTGGTCACACTGTGGAACGCCTCCGCCAACTTCGACGAGGACGTGTTCACCGACCCGTGCGCCTTCGACGTCGGCCGCACCCCCAACAAGCACGTGGTCTTCGGCCACGGCCCGCACTTCTGCCTCGGCGCCTTCCTGGGCCGGGTCCATGTGAACGCCATGGTGGAGGCGCTGCGCGCCATGGTCGCCGACATCACGCTGCTCGGCCCCCCGCGGCGCCTCTACTCCAACTTCATCCAGGGCTACAGCGGCCTGTCCGTCGCACTGCGCGCGGAGCCGGCCGCCGAGGAGGTTCGCTGAGATGCGGCACACGACACGGACCACGGGCGGCACCACGCTCGCGATCCTGCACACCGAGACCCCGGCCGACGCCTGGGACGAGGCACGCTGGGAGGAGGTGCGCGGCCGGACGCGGGTGCTGCTCGACTCGTACGGGGTGGTCCTGCTGCGCGGCGCCGGCATCCCCGACGCCACCGCGTTCCACGCCGCCGTCAGCGGCTTCGGCGGCGACCTCATCGAGAGCTACCGCGGCGGCAACACCCCCCGCAAGACGCTCTCCGACGGCGTCTTCACCTCCACCGAGTACCCGGCGCGCTACGACATCACCCTGCACAACGAGCTGTCGTACGCCCGTAGCTGGCCCGACCGGCTGTACTTCTGCTGCCTGGACGCACCCGACACCGGCGGCGCCACCCCGGTCTGCGACGGCGAGGCACTGCTCGGCGCGCTCAGCCCCGAGGTGCGGGAGCGGTTCGCCGCCGGGGTCGTCTACCGCCAGTACCTGCACGGCGGGGCCGGGCTCGGCAAGTCCTGGCAGGACACCTTCGAGACGGACGGCAGGGCGGCCGTCGAGGAGTTCCTCACGGAGTCGGGCGCCGACTTCGTGTGGACGGCCGACGGCGGCCTGCGCGTCAGCCAGCACCGCCCCGGTGTCCGCAAGAACCCGCGCACCGGCCGCGACACCTGGTTCAACCAGGCCGACCAGTGGCACCCCTCCAACCTCCCCGACGACGAAGGGGAGTTGCTCCTGTCCCTGACCGACTCGGTCGACGACCTGCCGCACTGGGTGACGTACGCCGACGGCACCCCCCTCCCCGACGAGGACCTCGCCGAGGTCCGCGCGGCGCAGCGCGAGCACATGCTGACCGAGCCCTGGCAGCGGGGCGACGTGATGATCGTCCACAACCTCTCCGTCCTGCACGGCCGGGAGGCGTTCACCGGCACGCGCAAGGTCGTCGTCTCGATGACCTGAGCGGGGCGCACCGGACGGTTCGGAGCGGCCCGGCGGAGAGCGCCGGGTTCCTCCGGCACGGCAGACAACCAGGGGGAGCGTACGGATGACAGTGCTCGACGACATCGTGGCGGGGGCGCGCGAGGACCTCGCGGAGCGCCGGCGCTCCGTGCCGGAACGAGAGGTGAGGCAGCGGGCGTCGGCGCGCGGCCGGGGTGTGGACTGCGTGCCCCTGCTGAGGGCCGCGGACGGGCGCCCCCGGGTCATCGCCGAGGTGAAACGCGCGAGTCCCTCCCGCGGTCCGCTGGCCGCGATCGAGGACCCGGCCGGGCTCGCCGCGGCGTACGAGAAGGGTGGCGCGGCCGCGATCAGTGTGCTGACCGAGCGTCGCAGGTTCGACGGAAGCCTCGCCGACCTGGACGCGGTGCGGGCCAGGGTCGCCCTGCCGGTGCTGCGCAAGGACTTCGTCGTGGACCCGTACCAGGTCTGGGAGGCTCGGGCACACGGCGCGGACCTGGTGCTGCTGATCGTGGCGGCGCTCGAACAGCCGCTGCTGGCCGATCTGTCGGCACTCGCCACGGAGATCGGCCTGACGCCGTTGGTGGAGACCCACGACGAGGCGGAGGCCGAGCGCGCGCTCGAGGCCGGGGCGCGGGTGATCGGCGTCAACGCGCGTGATCTGCGAACGCTGAGTGTGGACCGGTCGACGTTCGCGCGGGTCGTTCCGCACCTGCCGGCCGACGTCGTGCGGGTCGCGGAGTCGGGTGTGCGGGGGTCTGCCGACGTGGCGGGGTACGGGGCGCTCGGGGCGGATGCGGTGCTGGTGGGCTCGTCGCTGGTCGCCGAGGGTGACGCGGCGTCGGCGGTTGAGCGTCTGCGGGGCTGATGCGGCGATGGCGGCTGAGTGTCTGCGGGGCTGATGCGGTCGGCCGTCCGCGGGTGCGTCGTGGCCGTTCGCGCAGTTCCCCGCGCCCCTGAGATGCGCGGCTCCGCCGCGCACCCAGAGGGCGCGGGATGCGCGCCCTGACACGGCGCACGGAGTGCGCCGTCAAGGGGCGCGGGGAACTGCGCGACCAGCCACGACGCACCCGCACCCGCACCCGCACCCGCACCCGCACCCGCACCCGCACCCGCACCCGCACCCGCACCCGCACCCGCCCCGCACCCGGACGCTCAGGCCACCGCAACCCGCCCCGCCCGCCCTGCAAGGGCCACCCACCGCTCCAGCACCCCCGCCGCCGCCCCCGAATCCACGGAGTGCCCCGCACGGACCAGACCGGACGCCAGGCGTTCGGTCAAGGGCGCCGTACCGCCCTCGAACGCCGCCAGCCCCGCCGCCGCCGACAACAGCACCGCATCCCTGACCGGCCCCCGAGCCCCGGCCAGGACGTCCCGGGCCACCCGGGCGTTGTACACCCGGTCCCCGCCGCGCAGCGACCCCGCGGCGGCCCGCGGGACACCGATGTCCCGCGGATCGAACGACTCCCGGCGCACCTCGCCGCCGGTGACCGACCACACGGTGGAGGTAGTGGTGACCGTCAGCTCGTCCATCCCGTCGTCGCCGCGGAACACCAGCGCGTCCGTGCCCCGCCGCGCGAGAACCTCGGCGATGCGCTCGGCCAGTCCCGGGTCGGCGACCCCGATCGCCTGGGCCGCCGGCCGCGCCGGATTGGTCAGCGGACCGAGGGCGTTGAACACCGTACGGATGCCGAGTTCGCGGCGCGGCCCGGCGGCGTGCCGCATCGCCGGGTGGAACAGCGGGGCGAAGCAGAACGTGATGCCGGTCTCCTCGACGACCGCTCCCACCTCGGCGGCCGGCAGGTCGAGTGCCACCCCCAGCTCCTCCAGCACATCGGCCGATCCGCACGCCGAGGACGCGGAGCGGTTGCCGTGCTTGACGACCCGTGCGCCGGCCCCGGCCGCCACGAGCGCCGACATCGTGGAGATGTTCACGCTGTGCGAGCCGTCGCCGCCGGTCCCCACGATGTCGAGGCAGCGGCCCGGCACGGTCAGCGGCACCGCGTGCCGGAGCATGCCGCGCGCCAGGCCCTCGATCTCCGCGGCCGTCTCGCCCTTCGCGCGCAGGCCCATCATCAGGGCGGCGAGCCGCGCCGGACCCGCCGCACCGGACATGGCCTCGTTCATCGCCCATTCGGTCTGGGGCGTGGACAGGTCCTGGCGGGCCAGCAGAGCGTTCAGCAATTGGGGCCAGTTCTCCACGGCGTTCTCCTCCTGCACGAATGGGTTCACTTTTCCGTCCGGTTTCAGTCTGGGAAATGCGACGGGTCCTTTCCAGACCACCGCCGCATTGTTCGTGCGGTCCAATTCGGCGAAAGGGATGTGAGCCGCATGCAGGTGGCGATGAACGTCGTCCGGGACTCCGAAGTTCCGCTGACGTCACAGATCCAGCGATTCATCAAGAGCGAGGTCGCTGCCGGAGTGCTGCACCCGGGCAGCCGGCTGCCTTCCAGCCGCAGCCTCGCCGACGACCTCGGCGTCTCCCGCAGTGTGGTCGTCGAGGCGTACGGACAACTCGTCGCCGAGGGCTATCTGGAGGCGGTGCAGGGCGCGGGCACCCGCGTCGTACGGCATCTGCGGCCCGAGCCGGTCGTACCGACCCTGCTGGAGGACTGCCGGGTGCCGGACGTGCGCTGGGACCTGCGTCCCAACGCCCCCGTGTTCCCGCACTTCCCGCGCCGCGACTGGCTCACCTGTTACCAGCGGGCCCTGCAGTCCGCGGACCCGGCCGACCACGACTACCCGCCGCCCGCCGGGGTGCCGGCCCTGCGCACCGAACTCGCCCACTACCTGGGCCGGGTGTGCGGTGTGCCCAGCGCACCGGACCGGATCATGGTCGTCGCGGGCTTCGCCCAGACCCTCGGGCTGCTCGGCGCGGCGCTGCCCGAACTGGGCGTGGACGCCCTGGGAATGGAGAACCCGGGGCATCCGCGCCTGCGCCGGTTCGTGCGCGAGTGCGGACTGCGGCCGGTGCCGCTGCCGGTCGACGCGGAGGGCCTCGATGTGGCGGCGTTGCGGGCGTCGGGGGTGCGTGCCGTGCTCGTCACGCCCGCCCACCAGTACCCGACCGGTGTCACCCTCTCCATGCGGCGGCGGGCCGAACTCGTCGCGTGGGCACGGGAGACCGGGGGCTGGATCGTGGAGGACGACTACGACGGCGGCCTCTGGTACGAGCGCGGCACGCCCCGGCCGCTCGCCCTGCGCCGGCTCGCCCCGGACCACGTCGTCTACGCGGGCACCGCCAGCAAGACGCTCGCCCCCGGCCTGCGCCTGGGCTGGCTCGCGGCACCGCCGGCCATCCTCGCCCCGCTGCTGCGTGCCCGCGCCCGGCACGACCTGGGTACCGACAGCCTGGCGCAGCTGGCGTTCGCACAGTTCCTGCGCAGCGGCCTGTACGACCGTCATCTGCGCCGCCTCAACTCCCTGTGCCGGGACCGCCGACAGGTCCTGGACACGGCGGTGCGACGGCATCTGCCCGGTGCCACGGTCCTGGGACCGGCGGCCGGACTGCACGCCTGCGTACAGCTGCCCCCGCGCACCGACGAGGCGGCGCTGGTGGCGGGGGCGCTCAGCCGCTCCGTCCTGGTGCGGGGCGCGGCGGCGTTCCACGCGCGGCCGGGGGAGGGACCGCCCGCGCTGGTGGTGGGGCATGCCCAGCTTCCGCGTACGGGGATCGGGGAGGCCGTCGCGGAGCTGGGCGCGGTCCTCAACTGACGGGGGAGGTGCGGAGCTCCAGGAAGTTGCGCATCATGGTCAGCCCGCCCGTCGTCATCACGGACTCCGGGTGGAACTGCACCCCTTCGACGGGCAGTGTCCGGTGCCGCAGCCCCATCACATAGCCGTGGTCGGCGGCCACCGCCGTGGTGACGAGCTCCTCCGGCAGCGGCTCGGCGACCAGCAGCGAGTGGTACCGGGTCGCCTCCAGCGTGTGACCCAGCCCCTGGAACAGTCCCGCCCCGTCGTGCCGCACAGTGCTGGTCCGCCCGTGCATCACCCGCTCGGCCACCTCGATCCGCCCGCCGTACGCGAGCCCGATGGCCTGGTGCCCCAGACACACGCCGAGCAGCGGCACCCGCCCCGCGAACTCGTGCACCAGTTCCACGTGCCCCGAGTCGGCCGGATGCCCGGGACCCGGCCCGAGCACCACGGCGTCCGGTTCGAGCCCCGCCAGAGCGGCGGGTGTCCGGGTCGCGGAGCGGACGACCAGGGTGTCGGCGCCGAGGGTGCGCAGGTACTGGTCGATGATGTGCACAAAGCTGTCGTACGCGTCGATCAGCAGTACCTTCACGGCAGCAGTTCCTCTCCGGTCAGCGCCCAGTACGCCGCGCCCATCTTCGCCAGGGTCTCCTGCCACTCCGCCGCCGGATCCGACTCGGCGACCATGCCGGCCGAGCTCTGCGTGGAGTAGACGGCGCCGTCGTACTCGATCGTGCGGATGCACAGGGCGAGTTCGCACCAGCCCCGTACGTCGATCAGACCCACCGCGCCC
The DNA here is from genome assembly GCF_053599695.1 of Streptomyces sp. NPDC000878. Taxonomy (NCBI): domain Bacteria; kingdom Bacillati; phylum Actinomycetota; class Actinomycetes; order Kitasatosporales; family Streptomycetaceae; genus Streptomyces; species Streptomyces sp. NPDC000878. Next base: position 70,253 of record NZ_JBSFMT010000034.1, read on the forward strand.
GCGTAGCTGCCGCGGCGTTCTGCCTCCAGGCCGTCGATGATCTCCATGGCGCGCACCTTGGGCGCCCCGGTCATGGTTCCGGCGGGGAACGTCGCGCGTACCGCCTGCCACACGTCCACGTCCGGCTCCAGACGGCCGGAGACCGTCGACACCAGGTGGAAGACGTGCGAGAAGGTCTCCACCTCCATGAGCCGGTCCACCGGCTGGGTGCTGGGCCTGCTGATCCGGCCGATGTCGTTGCGGCACAGGTCGACGAGCATGATGTGCTCTGCCTGTTCCTTGCTGGACTCCCGCATCTCCTTGATGCGACGCCGGTTGACCTCGTCGTCGGGGCCGCGCCGCGCGGTGCCCGCGATGGGGCGCATCACGATCTCGTCCCCGGTGAGGTCGTCGGGTTCGATCCGGAAGAACAGTTCCGGGCTCGCACCGATGAGCGTGCCGCCCGCTCTGGGCATCAGATACATGTACGGCGACGGGTTCCGCGCGCGCAGCCGCCGGTAGACGTCGAGCGGCTCCAGGTCCGTGGTGACGTCGATACGGTGCCCGATCTGGATCTGGTACAGGTCGCCGACCGCGATGTGCCGCAGGCAGCGGTCCGCCCGGTCCAGGAACGTGTCACGGCCGACACTGTCGCGCACCGAGCGGGGTGCGGGTGCCTCCGGTGCCGCCACGGCAGCGGTCCGTGCCGCCTCGGCGGCGGCCGAGGAGACGTCGGCCGCCGGTCCGGCGTCCGCGAACGCCGCGCTGTGCGCCCGCAGATGACGTGGTGCTCCGCCCGCGGCGTCGTACCGGACGGTGTCCCGGAAGAGCGAGAGCGTGATGTCGGGGCCGTGCGGCTCCTTGGTCCGGCCGGGCAGCGTCTCCATGTGCCAGGCGGACTCGTACGCGAACGACGAGAGGAATCCGAACGCGTGACCCTGCTCGGGCAGTTCACCGTGCACCGCGAAGACGCGCCGGGCCCGGTCGAGAGCCGCCCACAGCATGTCCTGGCCCGAGAAGCGCAGACGGTGCGGGTCGCCGGGCTCGGGGCCCGGCGGCGCGTCCTCGGTGAGCCCCGCCGATCCGGCGGCCCGGGCCAGGGCCGCCGCCACGGCCGGCACGCCGTCGATGTCGAGATACCGGTCGTACACCCGGATCTCGGCGAGCCGTCCGACACCGACGACGGCCGAGCGCGGGTCCTCGCCGTGGTCCGGCAGATTCTCCAGGAGGAACACGTCCGCCGAGGGACGGCCGCCGGTCAACAAGGCGTAGAGCGCAAGTGGTTCATGCCGGGGCAGACGGGCAGCGGCCATCCGCACCTCAATGGTTCCCGTTCCGTTCAAGACGAACTCCCCACCGAATTGGGTGTCATGCCGGGAAGAGTCAATCAACCGCCCTGCGAACAGAGCCAGACCAATTCCGTGGAGCCGATGCGGTCCATTCTCGAATTGCTTGACCGGGTGCCGGAGGTGGATATGTAGTGGGTGCATATTCGACACCCACAGGGAAGGCTCGGCCATGGAAGTCCTGGAAGGGAAGACCGCAGAATTCGCTGAACTCCGGCGCAAGTTCCCGGCCGTTCAGCAACCCGATTGGCCCGACCCCGCCGCGTTGCGCGACGTCACCGACCGGCTCGCCGCCGACGCACCGCTGGTCACCGCCGGCGAGTGCGCCGACCTGCGGGGGCGCATGGCGGCCGTGGCCCGCGGCCAGGCGATCCTGTTGCAGGGAGGCGACTGCGCCGAGACCTTCGCGCAGGTGACCCCCGACTCCGTGCGCCGCAAGCTGAAGACGCTGCTGCAGATGGCCGTGGTCCTCACGCACGCCACCGCCCTGCCGGTCGTCAAGGTCGGCAGGATGGCGGGCCAGTACGCCAAACCGCGCTCCAGCCCGATCGAGCGGCAGGGCGATCTGACCCTGCCGTCGTACCGCGGGGACGCGGTCAACGGTCTGGAGTTCACCGCCGGGGCCCGCAGACCCGACCCGGCCCGCCTGCGCACCATGTACGAAGCGTCGGCGCGCACACTCGACCTGGTCCGTTCCCTCACCACGGGCGGTTTCGCCGGTCTGAGCCAGGTGCACGCCTGGAACCAGGGGTTCGTCGCCCGCTCACGCGCCGGTGAGCGGTACGAGTCGCTCGCCGACGAGATCGGCCGCAGCCTGGCCTTCATGCACGCGTGCGGCATCGACACCCGGGAGCTCGGCACCGCCGAGTTCTATGTCAGCCACGAAGGGCTGCTCCTGGACTACGAGACGGCGCTCACCCGCACCGACCCGGCGACCGGCCAGGTCTACGCGGGCAGCGGCCACCTGCTGTGGATCGGTGAGCGCACCCGCCAACTCGACGGCGCCCACGTCGAGTTCTTCTCCCGCATCAGCAATCCGATCGCCGTCAAGCTCGGCCCGTCCGCCGCCGCCGACGATGTGCTGAAACTGATCGACCGCCTCGACCCGCATCGCGAGCCGGGCCGCCTCACGTTCGTGGTGCGGGCGGGAGCGGAGCGCGTACGTGACGTGCTGCCGGTCCTCGTCGAGAAGGTCGGCGCCGAGGGAGCCCAGGTCTGCTGGGTCAGCGACCCGATGCACGGCAACACGACAACGGCGCCCAGCGGCCACAAGACCCGCCGCTTCGAGACGGTGCTCGACGAGGTACGCGGCTTCGTGGAGGTCCACCGCGCCCTGGGCACCCACCCGGGCGGCATCCACGTCGAGTTGACCGGCGACGACGTCACGGAGTGCGTCGGCGGCGGCAACGCGCTCCTCGTGGAGGAACTGCCGGTCCGGTACGAGACGGCCTGCGACCCGCGCCTGAACCACACGCAGTCGTTGGACCTCGCGTTCCTGCTGGCGGAGATGTACCGCGACCAGTGACCGGGCCCGGTCGGGCTACTCGCCGTGTCGCGTCCCGGCCACCGTTTCGTACGGTGGATCCTGCTCCAGGTAGAAATGCCCTCCGGGCAGGGTCCGCAACTGGAACCGCCCCCGTGTGACCTCCCGCCAGGCCGCCGACTGATCGCCGGTCACCCGGGGGTCGTCGGTGCCGACCAGCGCCGTGACCGGGCAGGTGAGCGGCTCGGCGGGGCCACGCCCGTAACCGGCGAGCATCTGGAAGTCGGCACCGATGTACGGCAGGACCAGGTCCACGAACGCCCGGTTGCCCAGCAGTTCCGGGTCGGTGCCGCCCAGTTCGATCAGGGTCCTGACGACCGCGGCCTCGTCCCAGGCGGTCGCCGCAGCGGCGTCCGGCACGTGCAGCTGCGGGGCGCGGGCGCCGGAGGCGAACAGATGGTGCACGGTGCGGCCCGCCGCCTCCAGGGCCCTGGCCACCTCGTAGGCCACGGTCGCGCCCATGCTGTGGCCGAACAGGGCGAGCGGGCGGGGGTCGTCGTCGGTCAGCAGTTCCGCCGCGATCCGCTGTGCCATCGGGGCGAGTTCGGTGGCGTACGGCTCACCGAAACGCTCGGCGCGCCCCGGATAGCACACCGCACGCACCTCGAACCCGGGCAGAGCCTTGCTCCAGCCACGGAAGAAGTAGGGAGAACCGCCGGCGTGCGGGAAGCACACCAGGCGCCGCCCGGCGAAGGGCCTCGGTTCCACGACCTGCGTCCACAGCATCCTGCCCCCAGGGGTCGTCAGTCGCTCCGGCACCCACCGGTGCCCGGGCGATGGTCTCGATCCGCGCTGACACCCCGCTGACAAGGCGGCCCCGCCCCGGTGTCAGTCCCGTGTCAGGCCGGCGCGTCAGCATGGACCGCACGGGAGTGTTCGCCCGAAGAGGCTCGTATCCGTCCGAAGAGTCTCCGCCTTCACCCCGGGAGCCTCGAGCCCGCCCACGATCCCAGGAGCACCATGCCTCCGGCCACCTCGACGTACCCCTCGATCACCGAGGCCACGATGATGCCGCGCCTCATCCGGATCGACTCAAACCTCTACGGTGCCGTCTTCACCCTGATGAAGCTGCTTCCCGCCCACTACATCCTGCAACGCGCGCAGGAGAAGGGCGAGTTGGGGCCGGACACGGTCATCGTCGAGACCACCTCCGGTACTTTCGGACTCGCCCTGGCCATGCAGGCAGCCCTGATGCGCCGGAAGCTGATCCTGGTCAGCGACCCGGCCATCGACGCCAACCTGTACCGCAGGCTCACCGATCTCGGTGCCCGCGTCGAGATCTGCCGGGAGCCCGCGCCGGTCGGCGGCTACCAGGCGGCCCGGCTCGACCGCCTCGCGGAGATCCGGGCCGAACTGCCCGACACCTTCTGCCCCGAGCAGTACAGCAACCCGGACAACCCGCGCTCGTACGGTACGGTCGCCGACCAGTTGCAGCGCACTCTCGGCACGGTCGACTGCCTGGTCGGCCCGGTCGGTTCGGGCGGCTCCATGTGCGGTACCACGCGCGCCCTGCGCGCCCGTACCCCGGACACCGTCGCGCTCGGCGTCGACACCCACCACAGCGTTCTGTTCGGCCAGCCGGACGGCCCGCGGGAGCTGCGCGGCCTCGGCAACAGCCTGTGGCCGGCCAACCTCGACCACGGCGTCTTCGACGAGGTGCACTGGCTGTCCGCCGCGGAGGCGTACGCCAGCACCCGCGCGCTGCACGCCCGGCACGCTCTGTTCCAGGGCCCCACCAGCGGCGCCGCCTACCAGGTCGCCCGCTGGTGGGCCGCGCGCAACCCCGACCGGACCTGTGTCGTGATGCTCCCCGACGAGGGTTACCGCTACCAGGCCACGGTCTATGACGACGCCTGGCTCGCCGCCGGCGGCCACACGGCGGTGGACCGTCCGGCCGAGCCCTCCCGGGTCACCGGGCCCGGGGCGGCGGGGGACCGCTGGTCCCGGCTCGTCTGGCGACGGCGTTCCTACGACGCGGTGCCCGGCGTCGTCCCGCGCGCCCCGCTGGCCGAAGGAGCCCTGTCATGAGCCCCCGGAGCAAGCACACCGGCCGCCTCACCGGCACTCTCGCCCCCCGTACCCGCCGCATCGTCTACGGCGAACAGAGCCCCGGTGAGATCCGCCGCGAGCTCGAACCCATCACCACCGTCGACCTCGCGCACGTGGTGATGCTCGCCGAGAGCGGACTGCTGCCGGCCGAGGCCGCGGCCCGGCTCATCGAGGCCGTACGGCGACTGCGGGCGAGCGGCTTTCGCGAACTGGAGGGCCTGGACGCCCCGCGCGGCGCCTACCTCATGTACGAGGGCCACCTCTCCGCCGAACTGGGGGCCGACGTCGGCGGCAAGCTGCACACCGCCCGCTCCCGCAACGACCTCAAGGCGACCGTCACGGCGATGCGACTGCGCGACGAACTGTCCGACCTCCACGGGCAGCTGATGCGCCTGCAAGGTGTCCTCCTGTCCCGGAGCCGCGCGCACGCCGACGTCGTCATGCCCATCTACACCCACTTCCAGCCCGCGATGCCCGTGACCTACGGCTACTACCTGGCGGGCGTCGCCGCCGCTCTGGACCGGGACCTCGCGGCACTGCGGCACACGGTCGACGAACTGGACCGCTGCCCCCTCGGGGCGGGCGCCGTCGCCGGTACCGACCTACAGGTCAACCCGGAGCGCACGGCCGTTCTGCTGGGCTTCACAGCGCCGCCGTTGCACGCGACCGACGCGGTCGCCGCCCGCGACACCCTGCTGCGCGGGCTCGCCGTGGTCGCGTCGGCCGCGGTCACCCTCAGCCGGCTCGCCACCGATCTCCAGCTGTGGAGCACACAGGAGTTCGGCTTCGTCGACTTTCCCGAACGGCTCGTCGGGGGCAGCTCCGCGATGCCGCAGAAACGCAACGCGTTCCTGCTCGAACACGTCAAGGCGAAGGCGGCGATCGCCATCGGCGCCTGGACGGCGGCGGCCTCGGCGATGAAGTCGACCCCGTTCACCAACTCCATCGAGGTCGGCACGGAGGCCGTCTCGGTGGCCTGGCCCGCCCTGGCCGCCGTACGGGACGCGATCCTGCTCGGCCAGGTGCTGGTCTCCGGGGCCCGCCCGGTCGCCGAGCGGATGGAGGCCCGCGCCCATGAGGGCTTCGTGACAGCCACCGTGGTCGCCAACCGGATGGTCGCGGGGGGCGTCCCGTTCCGTACGGCGCACCACGCCGTCGGCGCGGCCGTACGCAGGGCGGTCGAGTCCGGCTCCACCGAACTCGGCGCGGCGGACCTGTCGCACGAGGGCCTGGGAACGCCGCTCCCCGAACTGCGCGAGGTGGTCGCGGAGCTGAACCGCGGCGGCGGCCCGGGGGAGTGCGACAAGGTGGTCGACTCCCTGCGGGGCCGTCTGCACGACCACGCGGAGTGGGCCACCGCCCACCACGCCCGCCTGCGGGAGGCACGCCGGCGACTGGACGCCGAGGCACAGGCGATCGTGGCGCGGTACACGCCGGGAGGCACCCGATGAGCGGCGGCTGGATGGCCTTCGTGGAGAGCAACACCACGGGTACGGGACGGGAGTTCTGCGCCGCCGCACGCACGCGGGGCCTGCGGCCGGTGCTGCTCGCCCGCGACCCGGGACGGTATCCGTACGCCGTCGAGGACGCCGTCGACACCCGGACCCTGGACACCACCGACCCGGACGCGGTGCTGCGTACCCTGACCGGCCTGGCCGCGGCCGGCGGCCTCGCGGGAGTCACCTCCAGCTCCGAGTACTACGTCGCGGCAGCGGCCCGCGCCGCCGCGGTGCTCGGTCTGCCGGGTCCCGACGGTGACGCGGTGGCGGCCTGCCGCGCCAAGGACGTGCAGCGGGAGCGGCACCGCGCGGCCGGGGTGCCGGTGCCGGGGTTCGAGGCCGTCGCGGACGCCGCGGCGGCCGTCGCCGCGGCCGAGTCCCTCGGATACCCCGTCGTGCTCAAGCCGGTCAGCGGCTCGGGCTCGGTCGGCGTACGCCTGTGCCGGAACGCGGACGACACCTTTGACTGGGCCCACCGGCTCCTGGACGACGGCGCGAACACCCGCATCCTGGTGGAGGAGGCGGTGGCCGGACCGGAGTTCTCGGTCGAGACGTTCGACGGCCGGGTCGTCACGGTGGTCGCCAAACACGTGGGCCCGGTCCCGTACTTCGTGGAGACCGGCCATGACGTCCCTGCCGCCGTCCCCGGGCCCACGGCCCGCGCCCTGGGCGAGACGGCCGTGCGAGCCCTGTCCGCGCTGGGCCTCGGCTGGGGCGCGGCCCACACCGAACTGCGCTGGTCCGCCGGCGGCCCGGTCGTCATCGAGGTCAACCCGCGCCTGGCGGGCGGCATGATCCCGGTCGCGGTACGAGCCGCTCTGGGCGTGGACCTGGTGGACGCCGTGGTGGCCCGTGCCGCAGGCCTCCCGGCGGCGGCGCCGGCCCCCGGCGCGGGCCACGCCGCGGTGCGCTTCGTCCGGGCGACCCGGGAGGGCCGCGTGACAGCGGTACGCGGGCTGCCCGAGGCCGCCGCGGCCCCCGGCGTCCTGGCCGTGCGGGCGACCACCGCACCCGGCCGCGACATCCGCATCACCCACTCGTTCCAGGACCGTCTGGCCTGCGTGGTGGCCGTGGCACCCGACCCGCTGAAGGCGGCCCGCCGCGCCCTGGCGGCAGCGGACCTCATCGAGGTCGACCTGGATCCCGTACCCGCCCCGCACCCATCACGAGAGAGGGCCGCGACCAGATGACCGCGACGAGCCTTTCCGGCCGGGCACACCAGGACCACGCCCGGCACCCGGGTACCGGGGACGGACGCCCGCCCGAGCCCTCCACCGCCGGGTTCACCGCCACCGTCCCCCGCTGGCGCGCCCCGCACGCGGGCGGTCCCGGCGCCGGCACACACCGGACCACACTCCCTCCCGGCCTGGCCGGCGACCTGGAGCGCACCGCACGCGCCCTCGGCACCGACCTGCCCGGCCTCCTGCTCACCGCGCATGCCCGGGTCCTGGCCACGCTCACCTCCGAACGCGGCGTCGTCTCCGGTTACGTGCCGCCGCCGAGGGGGTCTTCACCGCGCGCGCTGCGCCTGACCGTCGACCCCTCCACCTGGGCCGAGCTGGCCGAAGCCGTCTCCCTCGCGCCTCAGACGGCGCCCGGCGCGACCGACACCGTGCTCGACCTGTCCGGCCTCACGACCGGCACCCCCGGCCACGGTCCGGGCGCCGTGGTGCGGTTCGCGTGGGCTAAGGGCCCGGACGGCCTCGCACTGCACGTGACGTACGACCTCGGAGCCTTCGACGGCGACCACGCCGCACGCCTCGCCGGATACCAACTGGCCGCCCTGCGCCTGCTCGCCGAGGACCCGTCGGCCCGTCACGACCGCCGGAGCCTGCTGTCCCCCGAGGAGACCGCGACCCAGCTCTACGGACTCGCCGGTCCGCGCGACGACCCGCCCGGCCTCACCTTCGTGGACCTGTTCCGGCAACGGGCACGGGAACGCCCCGGCGCCCCCGCCGCCGCCCACGGCGACCGGACCTGGACCTATCGGGAGCTCGACGAACGCTCCGACCGCGTCGCGCATGCCCTGATCGCGGCGGGAGCGGGCGCCGAAGACGTGGTCGCGGTCGTCATGGACCGCACCCTCGACTGGATCGCGAGCGCCATCGGCGTCCTCAAGGCGGGGGCCGTGTACCTCCCGATGCCACGCGACCTGCCCGTGGAACGCGTGGCCGTCCAACTCGAGGAAGCCGTCTGCGTGCTGGCCCTCACCGACCACCACTGCGAGTCCGTGGTCCGCAAGGCGGCCGCCGAACTCGAAGGCGGGCTCCCCGTTCTGACGCTCGACCACATGAGTGACGTCTCCCGGGAACGCTCCCTCCCAAGGCCGCCCGCTCCCGCCCAGGCCGCCTACATCTACTTCACGTCGGGCTCCACCGGCACCCCCAAGGGCGCCCTGTGCGAGCACGCGGGCCTGGTCAACCACCTCTACGCGAAGATCGACGACATGGGGCTCGCGCCGGGTCACGGGCAGGTGGTGGCGCAGACCGCGTCCGTGGGATTCGACATCTCCCTGTGGCAGTTCGCCGCGCCGCTGCTGGCCGGCGCGACCACCCGCATCATCGACACCGACGTGATGCTCGACGTCTCCGGGTTCCTCGGCGAACTCGTCGACCGCGACGTGACCGTCGCGCAGACCGTACCCTCCTATCTCGACGTCCTGCTGCGCCACCTGGAGCGCCACCCGCGCGACCTCGGCGCCCTGCACACCCTCTCCGTCACCGGCGAGGTCCTCGGCCTCGAAGCGGTCCGCCGCTGGTTCGCCGCCCACCCCGGCATCCGCCTCGTCAACGCCTACGGCGCCACCGAGGTGTGTGACGACACCATGCACGAGATCCTGGACGGCGTTCCGGAGCGCGGCTTCGTGCCGCTCGGGCGGCCCCTGCGGAACGTCACCACGTACGTGCTCGACCACAATCTGGAGCTCGTCCCCCTCGGCACGACCGGCGAGATCGCCTTCTCCGGCGTCTGCGTGGGCCGCGGCTACATCAACGACGAGGAACGCACCCGGCAGGCCTTCGTCCCCGACCCGTTCCGCGCCCACACCCGCATGTACCGCAGCGGCGACTTCGGCCGCTGGCTGCCCGACGGCCGCCTCGAGTTCCTGGGCCGCCACGACGAACAGGTGAAGATCCGCGGCTACCGGATCGAACTCGGAGAGATCGAGCACCAGTTGGCGACCATGGCGGGTGTGCGGGACGTGGCGGTCGTCATCGACGGCGACCTCGGTGCCACCCGCACCCTCGTCGCCTTCTTCACCACGGACGAGACGGACGCCGCCGCCCCCGACACCGCGGCACGGGCACGCGACTTCCTCGCGGCCCGGCTGCCCGACTACATGGTGCCCACCTACTGCCACCGGCTCGACCACCTCCCGCTGACCGCCAACGGCAAGGTCGACAAGGCGGCGCTGGCCGGACTCGCCGGCACTCTCGGCCACGGCGGAGTCACCCGCACCGCCCCGGCCACACCCGACGAGCGGCGCCTCGCCGTGGCCTGGGCCGAAGTGCTCGGCGTCCCCCTGGAACGCATCGGCAAGGACGACAGCTTCTTCGCGCTCGGCGGCACCTCCCTGGCCGCCGCCCGGCTCATCGCCCACCTCGGCCGCCGCCTGACCGTCGCCGACCTGGTCGCCCATCCGGTCCTCGCCGACCTGGCCCGCGTCCTGACCCGCCGCCGCGACGGCGGGCCCCGCCGACCGCACCGCCACCGGCTGCTGCATCCGCTGCTTCCGGTGCGCAGCCCGCACCACACCCTGGTCTGCTTCCCGTACGCCTCCGGGAACGCCGTCAACTACCGGGCGCTCGCACAGGAGTTGGAGCGCGACGGCGTCGCCGTGTACGGGGCCGAACCGCCCGGCCACGACTTCGCCGCCCCCGACGAACCTCTGCTGGACGTGCCCGAGCTGGCCCGCCGCGCCAGGGACGAGATCCTCGCCCACCTCACCACACCCGTCCTGCTGTGGGGCCACTGCGCCGGCGCCGCGGCCGCCCTGGAGACCGCCCGGCTCCTGGAGGCGGCGGGCCGACCCGTCGAACGGGTCTTTCTCGGCGCCCAACTGCTCCCGGACGCCGAGGCGTTGAGAACCGAACTGGCCGAGCTCGCGGGCGTGGACCGGCGCACCCTGCTCGGCCGGCTGCGCGGCGGCCACGCCTACGTGGAGCTGGACGCGTACCAGCCGGAGCGGGCCGAGGTCGCCGACCGCGCCTACCGGCACGACGTCGACACCTCCCACCGGCACCTCATCCGGCTTCAGGAACAGCCGCACCCGCACCGCCTGGCCGCCCCGGTGGACGTCGTCGTCGCCCGGGACGACCCGCAGACCGCGGACGCGGCCCGTGCGGTCGGCGCCTGGCGGACCCTCGCCGAGCGCGTCACGCTCCACGAACTGGACGACGGCGGCCACTACTTCATCGGTACCAGGCCGGCCCTCAGCGCGGCCCGCGTACGAGAGGCGACCACCCGGACACACGCGCAGAGCAGACCCGTACAGGACAGGAGTCGCACGTGACCACGACCGACTACCGCCAGGTGGCGGCCACCGGGGTCAGCACGGCCTTCGGCACCTTCGGTGAACTGCTCCAGGGTGTGCTGCCCGAGGAGGACGGAGACTTCCTGGTCACCCTGCCGGTGGCCCGCTGGTCCACGGCTCGCTTCGTACTCGCCGCGGACCAGGCGGAGGTGGTCGTCGAACCGGCCCACAAGAAGAAGGCGCTGCGGCTGGCCGGGATGATCCTGGAGGACGCCGGAGGACCCGGCGGCGGGGCGCTGGTCATCGACAGCACCCTGCCCGAGGGCAAGGGCCTCGCCAGTTCGTCCGCCGACCTGGTGGCCACGGCGCGGGCCGTCGCCAACGCCCTCGGCGAACCCATGCCGCCGCGTCGTATCGAGTCGTACCTGGCCCGCATCGAACCCACCGACGGCGTTCTGTACCCGGCGATCGTCGCCTTCCACCACCGCAGCGTGCGGCTGCGCGCGAAACTCGGTTCACTGCCTCCGATGACGGTCGTCGGCATCGACGAGGGAGGCGCGGTCGACACGGTCGCCTTCAACGCCATCCCGAAACCGTTCACCACGGCCGACCGGCGGACGTACGCCCGTCTCCTGGACCGCATCACGCGCGCCGTGGCCCGCAGAGACCTGGCCGAGGTCGGCCGGGTGGCCACCGAAAGCGCCCGGATGAACCAGGTGCTGCGCCACAAGAGGTCGCTGGAGCCGATGATCCGCGTCTGCGAGGAGGTCGGCGGTCTCGGTGTCGTCATCGGCCACAGCGGCACCTCGCTCGGGATCCTCCTGGACACCACGGCGCCCGACAGCGGGAGCCGGCTCGCCGCCGCCGCGCAGCGGTGCCAGGAACTGGAGGGCAACGTGACGGTTTTCCACACCCTCAGCTTCCACTGAGCCGGACGGGGGTCCACCAGTCGGTGGACCTCAAGTTCAACCGGTCGCTGCTGTCGGCACCGCACCCCCGACGAAGAGCATGGACGACATGAAGAATCTTCCCGTACGCATGGCTCGTTGGAGCGCCGTCCACCCCTGGCGGGGCATCGTCGGCTGGTTCGTGTTCGTCGTCCTGTGCCTCGGTATCGGCATCTCCGTCGGCACCAACGCGGCGACCACCGAGGACTTCCGCATCGGAGAGGCGGGACGCGGCGAGACGATCGCCGCGGAGGGCGGGTTACAGCAGCGCCCCGTCGAACACGTCCTGATCACCGCGAAGCCGGGCACCGGAAAGCTCGACATCGCCGCGGCCGACTCGGCCGCCGCCGACGTCGCCGCCCGGATGCGCAAGCTGCCCGAGGTGCTCTCCGTCACCGACCCGGTACGCGCCGCGGACAACACGGCGGTGCGGGTCACCGTCACCATGAAGGGCCCGGAACTGGAGGGCAAGGAGCACGTCGACCCGCTGCTAGAGCAGAGCGCGGCCGTACAGAAGGCCAACCCCGGGCTGCGCGTCGAGGAGACCGGATCGCCTTCCATCAGCAAGGGCGTCGACAAGCTGCGCGGTGACGATCTCGCGCGCACCGAGATGATCGCCCTGCCGGTCACCCTCATCACCCTGCTGCTGGTCTTCAGCTCCGTGGCGATGGCCCTCGTACCGCTGCTGCTCGCCCTGTCCTCGATCGCCGCGGCCGTCGGCCTGACCATGGTGGCCTCGCACGTCTTCCCCGACAACGGCATCAGCACCAACATCATCCTGCTCATCGGCCTCGCGGTCGGCGTCGACTACACGCTCTTCTACCTCAAGCGCGAACGTGAGGAACGGGCCCGCGCCGGCGGCAAACTGAGCCCGCAGGCCGTTGTCGAACTCGCCGCCGCGACGTCCGGCCGGGCCGTTGTCGTCTCCGGCCTCGCGGTCGCCGTCTCCAGCGCCACCCTCTACCTCGCCGACGATGTCATCTTCTCGTCCATCGCCACCGGCGCGATCCTGGTCACCCTCGTCGCCGTCATCAGCTCCCTGACCGTGCTGCCCGCTCTCCTCGCCAAACTGGGCATGCGCGCCGAGCGCCGTGCCGAGCGCCGGGCGGCCCGCGGGCTCGCGCCGAAGAAGCAGAAGACGCACAACACCGGCCCCGGCCGCCTGACCGCGGCGGTGCTGCGCCCCGTCGCCAAACACCCCGTCGCCACGCTCACCGTCACCGTTGTCGCGCTGCTCGCCCTCGCCGCCCCGGTCCTCGGCATCAAGCTCACCGACATGGGCCGCGAGACACACTCCCGCTCCATCGAAGCCATGCAGGTCTACGACCGGCTGAACGAGGCCTACCCGGAACTGAAGTCCATGCACCAGGTCGTCGTCCGCGCCGACGCCGACCGTTCGCCCGAGGTGACCGCCGCCCTGCGCGAACTCGCCGCCGACGTCAAGGACGACCCGCGCCTGAGCGGCACCTCCCAGCTGACCACGTCGCCCGACAAGCGGATCAGCATGCTCCAGCTACAGGTCCCGCACTACGTCAGCAGCGACGAGGCCCAGTCGTCGCTGGGGGACATCCGCGACACGTACCTCCCGCAGACCGTCGGCCAGGTGAAGGGTGCCGAGTCCGCGGTGACCGGTGACGTCGCCCGCTACACCGACTACCCGGCCCACCAGGAACAGAAGCTGCCCCTCATCATCGGGGCGCTGCTCCTGGTCACCTTCGCCATGACCGTCTGGGCGTTCCGCTCCGTGGTCCTCGGCCTGGTCGGCATCATCCTCAACCTCCTCTCCGCCGCCGCCTCGCTCGGCATCCTCGTCATGGTCTTCCAGCACACCTGGGCCGAAGGCCTGGTCGACTTCACCTCCACCGGGTCGATCGGCACCCGTGTCCCGCTGTTCCTCTTCGTGATCCTGTTCGGCCTGTCGATGGACTACCAGGTCTTCGTGATCAGCCGGATCCGGGAGGCCGCCCTGCGCGGAGTCCCCACCCGCAAGGCCGTGATCGAGGGCATCGGCAGCTCGGCGGGCGTGGTGACCAGTGCGGCCGCGGTCATGGTCACGGTCTTCGCCAGCTTCGCGGCCCTGCACCTGATCGAGATGAAGCAGATCGGCTTCAGCCTCGCGGTCGCCGTCCTCCTGGACGCCTTCGTCATCCGTATGCTCGTTCTGCCGGCCATGATGCTCCTGCTCGGCGAGGCCAACTGGTGGCCCTCCCGTGGAGTGCGCCGTGCCCGCCGCACCACCGAACAGGCCTCCCGCCCCCTGGAATCGGTAGGCTGACCGACTCGACCGCCGGGCCCTCAACTCCCTTACGAACGAGGTGAATCAGCGTGAGTCAGTGGCAGCAGCAGCCGGGTGACCGGCTCACCCCGGACCGTATCCGTCGCTGGAACTCGGCAGGCTGGATCCTGTTCGGGCTGCTGCCCCCGGCCCTCGCCGTGTTCGACGCGTCGCCGACCCGGAGGTACTGGCTGCTCGGCCTGCTCGCCCTGATCGCGCTGTGTCACACCGTCGTTCTCACCCGGCCGGACAACCCCGTCCTGCGTCCCCGTACCTACCTCGCCGTCCTCGTCCTCGTCCTGGGCGCGACGGCCTACCTCCTGGACGGCGGGGCCGCCTTCTACATGGTGTCCCTGCCGCAGTTCTGGCTCTTCGCCCGCGCCCCGCGGGACGCGATCACGCTCAGCGGGGCCGCCGCGGCCCTCACCGTGTCCGGCGGCATGCTCGGCCAGGGCTGGAGCTCTCAATTCCTCACGGGGAACGTGGTGCTCACCGTCGTCGCCTACGCCGCAGGCGTGGGTCTGGGGCTGTGGGTGCACCGCTTCGTCGGTCAGAGCAACGAGCGGCAGGACCAACTGACCGCAGAACTGACCGTGACCCAGGAGGAGTTGGCGACCGTGTATCAGCAGCAGGGCGCGGCCGAAGAGCGCGAACGGCTCGCCCGGGAGATCCACGACACCCTCGCCCAGGGATTCGCCTCCATCGTGGTGCTCGCGGAGGCCGCCCGCGCCGCCGCCGTCACCGACCCCGTGCGCTGCGTCGAGCAGCTCACCTCCATCGAGCAGACCGCGCGCGAGAACCTGGCCGAGGCCCGGGTGCTCGTCGGCTCCGCCCCCGAGAGCGGCGTCGCACCCGGCTCGCTGGCCACCACCCTGCGCAGAACCCTGGACCGCTTCGTCCAGGACACCGGCCTCACCGTCACCGCCGAACTGCCCGACATGGACCTGGACCAGCGCACCCGCGTCGCCCTGCTGCGCTGCACCCAGGAGTCCCTCGCCAACGTGCGCAAACACTCGGGCGCCTCCACCGTCGGCGTCGTCCTCACCGAACTCGCGGGCGGAGTCGAGCTGGAGATCACCGACGACGGCTGCGGCTTCGTCGTCGAGGATTCCCAGGGTTTCGGCCTCGACGGCATGCGCCGACGGCTGGCCGAGCTCGACGGTGAACTCGCCGTCACCAGCTCCCTCGGGGACGGCACCCGTGTCCTCGCCAGCCTTCCCACGCAGAGTCAGGACTGACCATGACCGACACCGCAAACGGCCGGATCCGCGTGGTCGTGGTCGACGACCACGCCGTGATGCGCGCCGGAGTCATCGCCCTGCTGGCCAACGAGCCCACGATAGAGATCGTCGGCGAAGCGAGCGACGGCCGCGAGGGCGTCGACCTCGTCGAGCGGCTCGCTCCCGACGTGGCCCTCCTCGACCTGCGCATGCCGGTGCTCGACGGCGTGGCCGCCACCACCGAGATCGTCGCCCTGCCGATGGCCACCCGGGTGCTGATCCTCACCACGTACGACACGGACGTCGAGATCGAACGAGCCGTGGAGGCCGGCGCCGTCGGCTACCTCCTCAAGGACACCACCCGCGAGCAACTCGCCGACGCCATCCGCTCGGCCGCGCGCGGTGAGACGGTCCTCGCGCCCAAGGTCGCGGAGCGTCTCGTGGCCCGGATGCGCCGCCCCGAGCCGGTCGTGCTCACCGCCCGCGAGCGGGATGTGCTGGACGCGGTCGCCGACGGCCTGTCCAACGCCGAGATCGGCCGTCGCCTGGTCATCGGCGAAGCCACGGTGAAGACTCACCTTCTGCGGGTCTTCGCGAAACTCGACGTCAGCGACCGCACCCGCGCCGTCGTCGTCGCCCTGGAACAGGGGCTGCTCGCCCGCCCCTGAACCCGGGGTGCCCCACCGCCCCTGAGGCGCCGTTGCCCTCCGCCGGCCCGATCCGCCGGACAAGCGCTTGCTGCACAGCCGCCTGCCGCGCCGTAATCCTTACGTGACCCACATCCTGCTCGCTTATGCTCCGCACGGGGACGGGGCTGTGCGAGAGGGGATTCACACATGACGTATCGACATCCAGGCTCGCACGAGGCGGCCGAGGACGCCTGGCAGCCAAACGAACTGCTGGCCAGGAGTGGCAACATCCCCGCACCCCGGCTGGGCCGGCTCGTTCTGCTCGCGGCGCTGTTGTGCTACTTCAGCATCACCTTGCTCAACATCGTGAGCTCACACTCCTCGGCCGTCCCTCTGACCGCGGCGGTCGTGTGTCTCCTCGGGATCCTCGGACTGCAATTACTGCACTCCAGACCCGGTGCGCACCTCGCGTCCACCAGCTGCAAGATCCTCACTCTGAGCGCCCAGGCACTTCTGACCTACCTTCCCCTCCTCGTCTTCAAGGAACAGTGGGGCTCGATGGCGGGTTTCCTCGCGGGCTCCTTACTGCTGCTCCTGCCCCCACGCCAGGGCTGGCTCCTGTACGGGGTGGTGGGCGCCTCGATGCTCGCCCCGCCCCTGCTTCGAGGCCTGCCTGTGGTTGAAACGTTCTACTACGTCCAGTCCACCCTGCTGACCGGCCTCGTGATCTTCGGCCTCACCCGACTCGCCGACCTGATCCGCGTCCTGCACGAGACCCGCGGTGAACTCACCCGCGTCGCGGTCACCCAGGAACGCCTCCGCTTCGCACGAGACCTGCACGACCTGCTCGGTTACAGCCTCTCGGCGATCACGCTCAAGGGCGAGCTCATCCACCGCCTGCTGCCCGCGCATCCTGCCCGGGCCAAGGCCGAGGTCGAGGACGTGCTCACCATGTCCCGCCAGTCGCTGGCCGACGTGCGCAGTGTGGCCAGCGGTTACCGTGACATGTCCTTCAAGGACGAGATCGGCTCGGCCCAGTCCGTGCTCAGCGCCGCCGACGTGCGCGTCACCGCGCGCGTGCGGATCGGGCAGCTGGAGCGGGAGCTGGACACCGTGTTCGCGACGGTGCTCCGCGAGGCCGTCACCAACGTACTGCGCCACAGCCGCGCGACGTACTGCGAGATCGCCGCGGAGGGAGCCGCCGGCCAGGTACGGCTGACCATCGTCAACGACGGTGTGGTGAAGGGCTATCGGGACACGTCCCCGCACAGCGGAAGCGGCCTCGGCAACCTGCAGACGCGACTGAGCGCGGTCGACGGCAGCCTGGGCGTGGAGCAGAGCGACGGAACGTTCCGGGTGGTGGCCCAGGCCCCCGAACAGCGAAATCCGGACAGCACCGCCGACGCGGACCGGTACCGCGCGGACGACAGCAAGTCGGCAGCCTGACCTTGAACTGCCCACCTGGGTATGCCAGTTGATACCCTGGCAGTCGTATGCCGCTGTGCCAACGGGGGGTGAGCGCTGCGATGATTCGGATATTGCTCGCAGAAGACATGAACATGGTCCGGGGAGCGCTGGTGGCGCTTTTGAACATGGAGAGGGATCTCGAAGTCGTCAGTGAACTGGAGCGTGGGGACGAGATCCTCGACGCGGCCCTCGAGGTCAGACCCGACATCGCGGTGATCGACATCGACCTGCCGGGCCTGGACGGCCTGAGCGCCGCCGTCCAGCTTCATGAACGTCTGCCCAGCTGCAAGACGCTCATACTCACCAGCCTCGGTCGCCCCGGCACCCTGCGCCGGGCGCTCAACGCGAAGGTGCACGGTTATCTCCTCAAGGACGAGTCGCCGGCCGAACTGGCCCACGCCATCAGGCGGGTCGTCGCGGGGCATCTGGTCATCGACTCCAAGCTGGCCCTCGCCTCGTGGAGCGGTGCGCAAAGCCCGCTGACCGAGCGCGAGACGGAGGTGCTGCGCCTCGTCGCGGAGGGCTCGGAGGCCAAGGAGATCGCCTCCGCTCTGCACCTGTCCGCCGGGACCGTGCGCAACTACCTCACGACGGTGGTCGCCAAGCTGAACGCCCGCAACAGGGTCGACGCGATCCGCATCGCCCGGGACGCCGGCTGGCTGGTCTGATCGAGGGGACCGGGGAGGAGTCCCCGAAGGAGAAGGACCCGGGCGGTACAGGAGGCCGGTGGTTCAGACGTCGTCGTACGCGTCGTCGTCCACGGGCGACGCCATTCCTGCCGCTGCCAGATAGCGGATGATGCCCTCGGTCATCTGCAGCGGCAGCGGCAGCGCGGCCTTCGCCTTGTCCGGAGTGACCGGCCAGGCCAGCATCGCCATGACGAGCGCGGCCTCGGGCCGGTGCAGCACGACCCGGTGCGGACTGTCCTCGGCCTCCAGCGAGAGCCCGGAGTCGAGCACGGTCAGAACCATCCCGCGGGGCAGCCGCAGGGCCCGCCGGTCCGGCAGCAGAACCAGGGTGAAGAGTGCGTCCTGTGCCACCGGGAACACCGACAGCAGCGGGCCCCTGAGGTCGCCGACGCCGAGCGTGTGCACCACCAGATGGGACAGCTTGTCCAGCACCGGGATCAGCACCGCGTTCAGGTCGACGTGTTGATCAGCGGCGTTGGCGAGGACCACGGGCCCCAGCTCCATCCGTCGCAGAGCCTCCCGGACCTCGGGCCCGGGCCGCTCCAGACAGTCCGTGCCCCAACGGCTCCTGATCACCACCTGGTCGCGCCCTTCGTCGTGTTCGACGGTCACGTCTTCGGACAGCGACCAGAGGCGGATCGTGACGACGTCAGCAGGAGTGTGTGACATGGCCTGGCCTCCTTTCGAGGGGACCTGACGTCGGTCAGAACGCGGTCAGGGTACGGACCCGGGCATCGAGGAGCGGCTCACCGGCCAGTACCCAACGGTGCAGCTCCTGAAGCCGCCGCGACGGCTCGATCCCCAGCTCCCGCACGGACTCCGCACGCAGCCTCCGGAACGCCTCCAGCGCCTGTGAGGAACGCCCACTGCGATGGAGCGCGACGATGAACTGAGCGTGCAGATGCTCCTGAAGCGGATGCAGGGTGGTGAGCGCCGTCAACTCGCTCACCAGATGCACATGGCGACCGAGCCGCAGGTCGGCGTCGATACGCGACTGGACAGCGGCGAGCCGTACCTCGTCCAGTCGCAGCGCCTCGGCCCGCAGGACCCCCGACATCCGTACGTCGCTCAGGGCCTGCCCACGCCACAGGGCGAGCCCCTCGGACAGCAGTTGGACACCCTGCTCGTCCTCACCACGGTTGACGGCCTGCTCGCCCTGTCGTACGAGACTCTCGAACTCCCGGGCGTCCACCCGCACTTCGGGCATGTCGAGCCGGTAGCCGCTGTGCCCGCGACTGAGTACCTCCTTGGGATCGACACCCGGAGTGAGCCGGGAGACAGCGGTGGCGATCCGCTGCCGCAGTTGCTTCACATACGTCTGCACGGCGGCCGACGGGCCGGCCGGAGGGCACCCCTCCCACAGCTCCTCGGCGATGACGGCCATGCTGATCTCGCGTCCGCAGCCGACCGCGAGCAGCGCGAGCAGCCTGCGCTGCTTGGCCGCGCTGGGGACGATGGACGCACCGCCCACCGAGGCCGTGAACGATCCGAGCAGCCCAATATCCAGATAAGCCATGCCAGTTCCCTTCTCTCCGGATGGCGCGAGCCTGGCACGCAGCGTCGGGAGGACAACAGTGAGGGCGCCACGAGAAGGGGGTGAAGGCTGAAAGCCCACGGGTATGAAATCTTCATACGGCGCAGGTGGCGGCGATTGCGGCGGTTCCTCCTGGCTGAACCGCCGGCACCGTCAGCGGTGACGGCCACCCGGATGATCGCCGACCCGTATCTGGTGGGAACGCGCCTGCGTCCGCGACGCGCCGAGTGGCCAGACTGCGGTTGCGAGCTCAAGCTCACCCAGAAGGTGCCGGTTGCTCGGCCGGGCGCGGTCCAGGGACTGATCACGAACACGGACTGGTCCTGGCGGAGGCCGAGTTCACCACCGATGAGGATCTCCGGAACCTCCACTGCGGCTCGGTTGTTCCACCAGACTTGCTCTTGTTTCCCAACGGAGAAGGGACGGCAGGCATGGCGAGCAGCGCACTTCTGGTGATGGACGTCCAACGGGACATCGTGGCCGTCGCCGACGACGGTTCCGGATATCTGTCGCGCCTGCGCAGGGCGATCGACGGTGCCCGGGCTGCCGGCATCCCCGTGATCTACGTGGTGATCGGGTTACGGCCGGGCGATCCGGAAGTCAGCCCTCGCAACAGGGTGATGACCAACGCCGTGCGGGCCGGCCTGTTCACCGAGGGTGCCGCTGGTACCGAGATCCATGACGACGTCGCGCCCCAGCAGGGCGACGTCGTGGTTACCAAGAGGCGGGGGAGCGCGTTCTCGGGCAGCGACCTCGACTTGATACTCAGGGCTCGCGATATCGACAGCCTTGTTCTCACCGGCATCGCCACCAGCGCTGTGGTGCTGTCCACCCTGTGGCACGCCATCGACCTGGACTTCGGTCTCACCGTCCTGGCGGATGGCTGCCTCGACACCGACCCCGAGGTGCACACGATGCTCACCGAGAAGCTGTTCCCGCAGTGGGCCGATGTCGTCGCCGTCGAGGACTGGCTCAAAGCCATCGCACCGCAGTAGCGGGAGGCCGTCCGGACCCTTGAGTGCGGGGCAGGACGGCATCGCCTCCCGCCGGCCGGGTGAGGTCGGCCAGCGGCGTTCTGTGCTGCTGTTCGGGCCTGGGTGAGGGCCAGGCGGTAGGAGTCGGTGCCGGTCTGTGCCTTCACCGTCCGGAAGCCCACCCCCGTACTCGCGCTGCACGGCCCGGTTCGCCATCCCAGCCCGGGCGTCGCGTCGGATCGCCGCGTACGGATCGACCTTGGACTTCGGTGGCACCGGCGCCCCGTCACCACGCAGAGCATTCCAAGCGTCCCCACGCAGACACCCAAGTGCTGCCAGAGCCGCGACCCGTGGCGGAACCGTCGTCATGGTCGGCCTCCTGCCGACCGGGCCGATCGTCACCCACACCTTCCCCGTCGGCGACGCGCTGGAAGCCTTCGCAGTCGCCTCCGACGCCTCGATCTCGGGCAAAGTGTTCCTCGCCTGGGCGCGCGGATGCTCGGACGCCGCGTAGGTGCTGAACTGTTCGACGCCGCCTTGTTCGAACCGGTGCTGATTCTGTGCTGACCCGGGTCTCGCAGATATTCGTTTCCGCAGGTGAGAGCGTTGTAGTGAACGTTGCGCTTCAACGTCTGAGTTCTCCGTGACGTGCTGCCGGCGCTGACGCCTCTAGACTCCGTCGGGTGGCAACGGCGGTGGAAGGGTACGAGTTCGGGCTGCTGGGGCCGCTGAGTGGCCGTCATGGCGGGCGCGAGCTGGAGCTGGGCAGTCCGCTGCAGCGTGCGGTCCTGGTTCGGCTGCTGCTGGGAGAGGGACGTCGGTGCGGCCTCGACCACCTCATCGCCGCGCTGTGGGAAGAGCCGCCGGGCAACGCGGTGCGCTCCGTGCAGACGTACGTCTACCGCATCCGCCTCTCGTTGGGCGGGGAACGTTCCCGGCTGGAGACCACACAGGGCGGATACCAGCTCGACATCCCTGAGCAGGCCGTCGACGCCCTCCGGTTCGAGCGACTCGTCCGGGAGGGCGAGGAACTGCGGGCCGCTCGGCGGACCGGCCCCGCCCTGCGCGCGTTCGACGCCGCGCTGGCGCTGTGGTCGGGGGAGCCGCTGTCCGGCGTACCCGGGCCCTACGCCCAGCGGCACCGCCGACGGTTCGTCGATCTGCGGCTGAACGCCCAGGTGGCGCGGCTGGAGTGTGCCGACGAGCTGGGTGAGCACGCCCGCGTGGCGACGGAACTGATCTCGCTGATCGCCGACCATCCGCTGCGGGAGGACCTGTACGCACTGCGCATGCGTGCGCTGTACCAGGCCGGGCGGGCGGCGGAGGCCCTGGCGGTCTACGCCGCGGCCCGCGAGACCATGGTGGCCGAGCTGGGCATGGATCCGGGGCCGGAGCTGCGTGAGTTGCAGGTACGGATCCTCAGCGGGGTCGGGTCCGGGGCCGAGCCCCTTGAGCCGCGTCCCGGGGGACATCGCGCCGGTGCCACGCCGTCGATCGGTGGCACGGTCTCGACTCCTGCTACGACGTCGACCGGTGCCACGAACCCCGCCGGTCAGGGGCAGCGCGTCGAGTCGGGTGCCGGTGACGGAGTCGACCGGTCCGCTGCGGCGCAGGCCGAGGAGGTCTCGGGCGGTGTCCGTCCGCAGCAACTTCCTCCGGCGCCGGGCGACTTCGTCGGGCGGGAGCGGCTGCGGGAGCGGCTCGGGCTCGCGTTGCAGCCCAGCGGGGAAGCGGTCGCGCTCACGGTGCTCAGCGGCATCGGCGGCGTGGGGAAGACCGCGCTCGCGCTGCGCGTCGCCCACGGTCTCCGCGGCGACTATCCGGACGGGCAGCTCTACGTGGACCTGCGGGGCGACGGCGACCAACCCGCCGACCCCGCCGACGTGCTGGTCGACTTCCTCCTCGCGCTCGGCATGCCCGCCGCCCAGATCCCCGCGACGCCCACCGCCCGCGCCGGGGCCTGTCGCAGTCTGACCGCCGACCGCCGGATCCTGGTGCTCCTGGACAACGCCTCCGACACCGCCCAGGTGACCCCGCTGCTCCCGGGCACACCCGGCAACGCCGCGCTGATCACGACCCGGCACCGGTCGCTCGTACCGCCGGGCGCGACGCGTTTCGAGGTACCGGTGCCCGATCAGGAGGAGGCGGTGGCCATGCTGGGCCGGTTCACCGGTGATGCCCAGATCGCCGCCGACCCGGAACTCGCGCTCGAACTGGTCAGCGCGTGTGGGCAGTTGCCGTTGGCGCTGCGGATCATCGGCGCCCGTGCGGCGGCCCGTCCCGGACGCGGGCTCGGCGCGCAGTTGTCGCGCCTGCGGGCCGAGGAGAGCCGGCTCGACGAGCTGCGGGCCGGCGGCATGTCCGTGGAGGCCACCTTCCAGGTCGGATACCGGGCCCTCGCCCCCGATCGGGCCCGGGCGATGCGCCTGTGCGCGCTGCTCGACGCCGCCGACTTCCCGGTCGCGGTCGCGGCGGTGCTGCTCGACCGGCCCGCGCAGGAGACCGAGGAGCAGCTTGAGCATCTGGTGGAGGCCGGGCTGCTCGAACCGCATTCGGCCGACCGCTACCGCTTCCACGATCTCGTACGGGCGTTCGCCGCCCGGCGTGCCGATCGCGAGGATCCCGTCGCGGACCGCGAGGCGGCGCTGGTGCGGCTGACGATGTTCCTCCATGCCACCCTGCTCCAGGCCATGAGCGCGACCGAGCGGGCCGGTTCGCTCAGCCACCATCTCTTCTCCGTGCCCCTGACCGGACTGCGGTTCGCCGACGCCGAGGCGGCGCGTACCTGGCTGCTGGCCGAGCACACGCTGCTGGTCTCG
Source organism: Streptomyces sp. NPDC000878 (assembly GCF_053599695.1). NCBI lineage: Bacteria > Bacillati > Actinomycetota > Actinomycetes > Kitasatosporales > Streptomycetaceae > Streptomyces > Streptomyces sp. NPDC000878. The sequence continues at coordinate 93,694 of NZ_JBSFMT010000034.1, forward strand.
GTGTTCTCCCGGGTGCTGCGCGACATCCCGGCCGCCGTGCGGATCGTCGTCGCCGCGCTGTCGGTGATCGCGTCCAGCGGACTCTTCGCCGGGCCCGCACATCAGCGGGAACTGGAACGCATCACGGACCAGGCGGTCACGGCGGCCGAGCTGGGCGACGACCCGACGCTGGAGGCGCAGCCCCGGCACATACGGGCCTGGCTCGCCTTCATCCGCGGTGATCTGACCGCGGCGGAGACCGATCTGCGCGAGGCGATCCGGCGTGCGCGCGACGGCCACGACCAGATGACGTTCTTCATGTCCAGCCGGCTGCTGTCGGTCGTACTGGCGGACCAGGGGCGGACCGCGGAGGCCGTCGAGTACTTCGCCGAGTCGGAGACCGTCGCCGGCGCGGAGGACGATCCGAACAGCCCGGCCTACTTCCTCCAGGAGGTGGCCCGCCTGTTCACCGCCCTCAGCTCGGACCGGGCCGAGGTGAACATCTCCGCGGCACAGCATGTGTACGAGGTGAGCGATCGCCTGCGGGAGGCAGCGGCGACGCGCTGAGCAGCGCTTTCACCCGTCGTCGACCGTACGTTGATCCGTGTTCGGCACGGTGGTCCGAGAACGGACCGCAGCATCTCCTCGAACAGGTGACCAACAGGTGACAGACATGATCAAGATCGGTCTGGGAGCTCCCCAGTACGGATTGTTCACCGACCCCTCCACGATCAGCGGGTTCGCCGCCACGGTCGAAGCGATCGGCTTCGACAGCCTGTGGGTGGGCGACCGGGTCCTGGTGCCGACGCGGCCCCGTGACCCGTATCCAGGCGGTGGCCCCGTACCGGAGGAGTACCGCACCTTCCTGGACCCCGTCGTCACCCTGTCCTTCCTGGCGCACGCCACCCGACGGCTGCGCCTGGGGACCAGCACGCTCAACGCGCCCTTCTACTCCCCACTGCTGCTGGCCCGTTCGCTGGCGTCCGTCGACATCCTCAGCGAGGGGCGGCTCGACATCGGATTCGGGCTCGGCTGGTCGTCCGACGAGTACGAGGCCATCGGCGTGCCGTGGCGGCGGCGCGGGGCACGGCTGGACGAGATCCTGGACGTCCTGGACCACGTCTGGTCCGGTTCGTCGGCGGAGTACGAGGGGGCTCTGTGGACGATCCCGAGTGCGCACATCGAGACGCTCCCCGTGCAGCGCCCCCGCCCGCCGGTGCTCCTGGGCGGTTTCGCTCCGGCCACGCTGGAACGTATCGGCCGGCGCGCGGACGGCTGGGCGGGAGTCGGGCTGCCGGTGCCGCAACTGGCGTACGTCATCAGCCAGATACGGCAGATCGCGGAGGCCCACGGCCGTGACCCCGACACCCTGCGCACCGTCGTCCGGGTGAACCCCGTGGTGACGGCCGAGGACGCACCGAGCGACGCCGTCCCGCACCGGGGAACGGTCGTACAGGTCTCGGACTACCTGCTCGCCGCCCATGCGGCCGGGGCCGACGAGGTCCTCATCGACCTGCAGCAGACCGCGCGGACCGCGGAAGAGCTGACGGACCTGGCACACCGTTTTCACGAGCAGCTGAGCAAGGGTTAGGAGCACCGTGTCCGAGGTAGTCAGCTCGAAGCCGGATGTCCACGACATGGTGGTGGTGCATCGAACCTTCCGTCGCTCGTGCGCGGAACTGCCGGATCTGGTACGCGGATTGCGGCCCGGCGACACCGAGCGGGCCGCGCTGGTCGTCGACGCGGTGCGGTTCATGCTCATGGGCCTGGAAGCCCACCACATCAGCGAGGACGAGTTCCTCTGGCCCCGGCTCACGGCACGGACGGTCGGCCCGGCCGAGGCGATCGCGCGCATGGAGGAACAGCACCACCGCCTCGAAGAGCTGGTGGTGCAGGTGACGGGCGCGCTGGACGGGCTGGCCGCCGATCCCCGCCGGCCCCTCTGCGAGCAGGTGGCGGCGCGACTCGACGAACTGGGCTCGGTGTTGACCGCGCACATGGACGAGGAGGAGAACACCGTCCTGCCGTTGGCCGCCGAACACCTGAGCGTCGCCGAGTGGGAGGAACTCGGCGAGATCAGCCTGGCGAAGCTGGACAGGAAGCATCTGCTGCGCGCCTTCAGCGCGTTGATGGCAGTGGCGACTCCCGAGGAGCAGCGAACGTTCCTCACCAAGGCACCACTGCCCGCCCGCCTCCTGTGGCGCGTGTCCGGCCGCCGCTCGCACGCCCGTCGGGAGGCTCGCCTGTACGGGGTGTGACCGGCCCGGCGCTGCCCGCGCCACGCGCCCTACCGCTTCAACGCCGTGTCGACGCGGGCGAGTTCGGCGAGCAGGGCAGGGGCGGCCGGGGCGAGCGGAGCTTCGGCGGGAGCTTCGGCCGGCTCCGTCGGCGTCGGAGTTGGCGGCGGCGTCGTCGGCAGGATGTGGTCCTCCCACCAGGACAGGCCCATGACGGTGGCGAGGAGGACGAAGGGGAGCGCTGCCGGAACGATGAGTACGTACATGCGTGACACCTGCGGTGGGGTGCGTGCGACGCGGCGGGCAGCAGATGGACGGTGCCCGCATGGGGCGCATCGAGTCCGTGCCGGGACGGCATGGCGACGGCGGGTGCGAGAGCGGCCCGCCGGCGCGGGGAGTGTTCCGGCACTGATGCGCGAGGTGCGCCCTCGAAGGGGCGCGAGAGGTGATCGACGCTGCCGGGGACTCGGGCCGTACCGTGCATGCTAGTCCTCGCCGAACCCCCTGGACAGGCGGCAAGTGGCCATCCCGTCCCGGGGAACACCCAGGTAGCGGCCGCTGTCCGCGAACCTCAGGGGAGGACTAGTCTGTCCGCACAGGCCCCGGCCCCCGGCAGTGCTGTCTTTTCCGCTCCCGGGAGGCCCGTCGTGTTCGTCCCGCTTCTCGTCGTCACCCCGATCCTGTGCGGTTTCGGGTTCCGCCCTCCCCTCCGGTGGCCTGCCACGGCCGTGGTGAGGTACGGGCCATGCGCCAGGTGACCACGCCCCGTCAGGAACGGCGGCTGCTGACGGCCGTAGCCGCCTCGGCGGAGGAAGCGGCCCCGTCGGCCGAGCTCGTCGAACTGCGCGCCAGGAACGAGCAGTTGGAGCGGGCGCTGGCGAGCCGTGCGGTGATCGACCAGGCGCGCGGCATGCTCATGGTCCTGGCGCCGTGTTCCAGCGACAGGGCCTGGGACCTGCTGGTGGACGTTTCGCAGCGCTGCAACATCAAGCTCCGTGACGTGGCCGTCGCTCTGGTCGCCACGACGGACGGCCAGAGGCTGCCTGAGCCGATGCAGCGGGAGCTGCGCCGGGGGCTGCGGCGCCTTCGTCAGGCGGGCCGGCGGTGACGGCACGTGTCCGGTGGCCGGCACCGGGGCCGTGGCCCGTCTCTCCGGGCGCTGTTTGAGAGCGGGCCGCCCGGGGACTCGGCCGAGGTGCTTCGGACCGGAGGCACGCCCGTGGGAGCGGCTGTCGCCGCTCCCTTGGTGCGCAGCGGTCCGCCGGCTCCCACGGTGGGTGACGCCACCGACGAGGGAGAAACATGTCGATGCCGGACGTACGGACGCAGGGTTCACGACGCGCGCACCGCTACGACGGCACACCCGACACCGCTGCGGTGTTCCGCCGTATCGCGGCTCTGCCGGACGGCCCCGAGAGGTCCGTGCTGCGGCAGGAGATGGCGTGTGCCTGGATGCCGATGGCCGTGCGGCTCGCCCGGCGCTTCCGCCATCGCGGCGAGACGTTCGAGGACCTCAGGCAGGTCGCCCAGCTGGGCCTGGTCAAGGCGGTGTCCCGCTTCGACCCCGGCCGTGGCACCGCCTTCCCGAGCTTCGCCATCCCGACGATCCTCGGCGAGATGAAGCGGCACTTCCGCGACGACCTCCGGGGGGCGCCGGAGAGCTTAGCCGCCCTGCCCGTGGACGCCCTGCCGGTGGACGTCCCGCCCGTGGACGTCTTACCCGCGGGCGTTCTGCCTGCGGACGTCGGTCCCGGCCACCGCGCGGACAGCGACCCGCCGACCGACCCGCTGGGCGACCTACTGGGCGGCACGGACCCCGGCGCCGACCGGACCGCCGTCGATCGTGAGGCGCTCCGGCCGCTGCTGCGGGCCCTGCCCGAAGGCGACCGGCAGATCCTGTACATGCGGTTCTTCTGCGAGATGACGCAGGCCCGCATCGGCCTGCAGCTCGGGGTCTCGCAGATGCACGTCTCCCGACTGATCACCCGCATCCGTGCCCGCCTGCGCGACCAGGTGACGGCCGACACCCGCGCTCCGAGGAGGCGATCATGACGACATCCCGGATACCCGGACGGCACCGGGCCGCCCGCCCCGGCACCCGTCGCCCCGCGGAGAAGCAGACCCTGACCGCCGCCGGACAGGCGGGCTTCGCCGCGCGAGGCGTGGTGTACGTCCTGATCGGTGCGCTGGCCGTCCGGATCGCCCTCGGCAGCGGCGGCGGCGAGTCGGCGGACCGCCAGGGCGCGCTGGCCCAGATCGCGGCACAGCCCTTCGGGAAGGCGATGCTGTGGGCACTGGTCGTCGGCTTCGGCTGCATGGCGTTGTGGCGGGGTTCCCGCGCGGTCCTCGGCAGGGGGCCTCGACGCAAGGCGGCCTCACGCGCGCTCGACGGTGGCCGGGCCATCTTCTACGCCGTCGTCTGCTGGGCCACAGCGACGTACGCGGCCGGCGGCGGCCAGGGTTCCAGTGGCAACGCGCAGTCGCGGGACTGGACGGCATCGGCGCTCGAACTGCCCTACGGCCGGGTGCTGGTGGGTGCCGCGGGCTGCGTCCTGATCGGCATCGGCGGGGTACTCGCCGTCCGGGCGGTTCTGCGGCGCTTCCTGCGGCAGCTGGACACCGGCGCCATGAGCCGGCGTACGAAGCAGGTCGTCACCGCCCTGGGGGTCGGCGGTGGTGTGGCACGTGGTGCGGTGTTCGCCGCGGCCGGGATCTTCGTTCTGGCGGCAGCCGTCCGCTTCGACCCGCGCGAGGCCAAAGGCGTGGACGCCACACTCCGCAGCTTCACGCAGACACCGGTGGGGCCATGGCTCCTGGTCGCCGTCGCGATCGGGCTGATCCTCTTCGGTGTCTTCTCGTTCGCCTCGGCACGCTGGCGCCGCATGTAGAGCGGCCCGGCCTGCCGGGGCCGTCGGGTCAGGCCGCCAGTCCGGGGAGGGGTTCGGAGTTGTCGATGAAGGCGCGGGCCAGATCGGACAGCCGGCGGTTGTGCGCACGGGCGTAGGTGCGCAGGGCGGTGAAGGCCTCCTCCATGTCGATGCCCTGGCGTTCGGCGAGTTTCCCCTTGGCCTGTTCGATCAGCACGCGGCTGTTCAGCGCGTTCTGCAACTGTTCGTTGAGGACGGTGCTGCGCTGGGTGGAGCGCTGCTGGAGCAGGCTGATGGTGGCGACGTCGGCCAGGGCCTGGGCGACCAGTGTGCCGACCGGGTCGAAGGGGCCGGGGGCGGCGTGGAAGAGGTTCAGGGCACCGACGGTCTCGTCCCGCAGGCGCATGGGCAGCGCCTGGACGGCTCCGAAGCCGCTGCGGTGGGCCGCCGCGACGAAGCGGGGCCAGCGGTCGATCTCCCGGGGCAGATCGGTGATCGCCACGGGTGCGCCGGTGCGGAAGCACTCGAGGCACGGGCCCTCGTCGTTCTGGAGCTGGAACAGCTCCAGCAGGCGTACCCGTTCGTCGGAGGCGGCCATGACGCGCAGTTCGCCGTCGCGGTCGGCGAGCAGCACGCCTGCGGCGCTCGCGTCGAGCATGCCCACGCAGCGGTCGGTGAGCAGGCGCAGGAAGTCGATGAGGTCGAAGTCGGCGACCAGGTTGTCTGCCAGCTCAACGAAGGTCTTGGCCAGGAGCTGTTGATTCATCGTGACACCCTCGATTGAGACTAGTCCCGCCGGGAGCGGGCGGGAAGCACAGCACGTTCATCGGCCGGCACCGGTGCGTCAGGTTTCGTCGTCGGTCCGTTGGGGTTCAGTGTCCGGTGGGAGGCGGAGCCGGCGGGCCACCACGTCGGCGGCCACGTCGGCGAGCCGCCTTCCCTGGGCGTAGGCGTGGGCGCGGAGCCGGACGAAGGCTTCGTCGATACCGACGCCGAGCTGGACGGTGAGCATGCCGGTGGCCTGGTCGATCTCCGCCCGGTATCCGCCGAGATCCTCGGAGCCTCGGCCTCTCAGCGCTCTGTCGACCGGTGCGCGCGTCTCCTCGATCCGCGCGTCGAGCAGGAGCAGCGTCGCGAGATCGGCGAACGCCTGTGCGTCGGCCAGCTCCCCCGCGTCCAGCATGGTCGGGACGTCGGCGTACAGGTCCAGGACTCCCGGGCTGATCGCTCCCATCTGCAGGGGGAGTGCGAAGACCGCGCGTGCCCCGGTTTCCAGGGCCGCGTCGGCGAACACGGTCCAGCGGTCGTGAGCCTCGCCGGTCAGCAGATCGGGCACCAGGACGGCGGAGCCGTGGGTGAAGGCGTCCACGCACGGTCCCTCGCCCAGGGTGAGCTGGAGTTCCTCCAGTCGCTCGCTGATGCCGTCGGTGCTGCACAGCGGATGGCTCGCCGCGGTCCGGGACATCGCCGACACCCCGGCCCCGCGGACCGGCAGCGCGGACACCGCCGCCGCGCACACGTCCACCACACCGACCCGGGCACCACGCAGCGCCGCCTGGCCGGCGACCAGCACCTGGATCCTGGCCGACCGACTCCCGGGCATCACCTGGGCCACCGGCTCCAGGCATCGTGCGCGAGACCCACCGGCCTCGCCGCGCTTCGTTGCCCGTCGCGGTCCCGCGGTCCGCCGCCGTGGTGCCCGTACAGCCGCCTCTGCTCCGGCCGGGCCGTCATCGCACCTCGCCCGGGAAACCGGAGGCGAGGGGAACAGACAGGGGCGGCGGGGTTTGGGTGGCCGGGGCGGGGACACCTCCGAGAAGAGGCGGCAACTGCCCGAACGGAATGTCGAGGAGCAGGAACCCGGAGCCGGTGAGTTCGAGTATGAGGGCCAGCATTGGAGGCGGGTTGTGCAGTCGCAGGGCTCCGCCGGCCTCCGTGGTCTGCTGCGAGGCGTACAGGAAGGCGTTGAGGCCACTGCAGTCGCAGAAGGTGACGGGACTGAGGTCGATGTCGATGGTGCGTATGCCGTCGCGCAGGCACTCCGCCAGTGCCGTGCGCACCAGTGGCGCCGATTCCAGGTCGATCTCACCGGCCAGGGTGACCAATGCTCGTTTCCTTCGGTCATGACGGTAGAGGGTGAGCTGCGGAATGGGCATGACGCCTCGGTTCACAGGACTGTCCGGCAGCGCACGCGGTGACACGGGAATTCCCGGCCCTCTGGGCGCACTCTCGGCAGGGACATACGTTCGAAGAAGGCGGAGGAATGCCGGTCCGGCAGTCTGTACGAGCGGACAGTGGACCCGTCCAGTTCCCTCCAGAGATGCGCCGAGTGGCGGACAGAAGATCCGCTCCCCCCAGCCATCTGTATTGAGCAACCGCTAGCCGCCGGGGTCTGGGACGTCCTTCACGCAGCATAGCCGTCCGCCCGCCCCGGTGGACGGCCGGAAGCCGCCGAATCCCGGGTGTGAGCAGTGCTGTCGAACACGTGGCTGGTTCTGACTGTTCCGAGGGCAACTCGGCCCCGCTGATGGGAAATCCACACGGCGAGGACGGCGACGACGACGAGTCCGGCGAGCACGAGGCTCGTCGGGCTGAGGATCACCTGGGTCGTCCGGCCCGTGGATCGGCCGTCAGCCGTCCTGGCCCTGCGGTCCGATGAACTGCATGTCCAAGTGGATCTTGACCACGTCGCTGAGGAGCCCGGTCCCGAAGTCCAGGCCGAAGTCGCTGCGCCGGATCTCACCCGTCGCCTCGAAGCCGGCGTGCTCCCTCTGGTCCAGCGGGGAGACGGCCACCCCGCCCAGGTCCACGGCGAAGGAGACCGGGCGGGTCACGTCCCCGATGGCCAGGTCGCCCTCCATCGTCCAGTCCTCGCCCGCCCCGGACACACGCGTCGAGCGGAACGTCATCGTCGGCCGCTTCTCCACGTCGAGCAGATCGGCCGAGCGGGTGTGCGCGTCCCGGTCGGGGTTGCCGGTGTCGACGGAGGCCAGGGCGATCTCGGCGCTCACCCGTACGTCGGCGGCCGTCTCACCGACGTACAGCGCGGCCTCCAGCCCGGTGAACCGGCCGCGCACCTTGGTGATCCCGAGATGGCGGATGGTGAAGTTGGCGGCCGAGTGGAGGCGGTCGAGTTCCCAGTCGCCGGGGGAGAGGGGCAGCTCGGAGACGGAGGAGGCGCCGGAAGTGGCGACCGAAGTGGCAGTCACGTCGGTGGAGTTGTCGTTGCTCATGGCCTCAGCGTGCGGGCCCCGCGCCGGGCGAGGGAGGCCGGGCGAAGGCTGGTAGTCGCGGGGCCATCCTCCGCGACGGCACCCGTTGTACGTTCGACGGGTGAGCGACAACGAGTTGGGCACCTTCCTGCGCACCCGCCGCGAAGCCGTCACCCCCGCCGAGGTGGGGCTGCCCCCGGGCTCCCGTCGTCGTACACCCGGGCTGCGCCGGGCCGAGCTGGCCACCCTCGCCGGTATCAGCGTCGAGTACCTCACCCGGCTCGAACAGGGCCGCGACCGCAACCCGTCGCTCCAGGTCCTCGCCGCGATCGGCGAGGTGCTGCGGCTGCCGATGCCGGACCGTCTCCTGCTGCACCGCCTGGCCAGGGAACACGGAGAGGGCCAGTCGGTGTGCCTGACGGTCACCGCACCGCTCGTGCGCACGGTCCGCCCCACACTCCGGGCACTCCTCGACAGCCTGGAGCCCGCACCGGCCGTCCTGCTCAACCGGTTGGGCGACATCGTGGCGTACACCGAGGGCTACGAGCGGTACGCCCGCCCGCTGGGCCTGCTCGACGGAGACCCGCCCAACGTCCTGCGGTACCTGTTCACCGACGACCGGGCCCGCGCGGTGTACCCCGGTTGGGACAGGCTGGCCGACGAACAGGTCGCCCAGCTGCGCGACGAGACCTCGCTGAACGACCCCCATGTGGCCGCCCTGGCCGAGGAACTGGCGGCGGCGGGGGCGCCGTTCAGGAACCGGCTCGCCGCCGTCCCGGTCACGCCCGCCCGGTTCGGGACCGACCTGGTGAACCACCCGGAGGCGGGACGACTGCGTCTGTCGTACGAGACGCTCGCGCTCCGGGACGAGGGGCAGCGTGTGGTGGTGCACATCCCGGCCGACGAGGCCACGGCGACCGCCCTCGACCGCCTCAACGGCCGCAGGCCCGGAGCGCTGCGGGTGGTGAGCGGCTGATCGCCGGCGGCCTCCACCGGCCGGCGGCTCGCCGACCAGGGACTCTATTCGGCCCTGTGAAGGCTTACGCCACCCTGCGGAAGCCGCTCTCCCTCTAGGCTGCTGCCCGAGCTGCCGATCAGGTTGGCGCAGTGAGCGAACAGCGGTCTACGGGAGGGCTGACCTCATGAGCAGGGTCTGGTTCATCACCGGTGCGAGCAGTGGCTTCGGGCGGGCCGTCGCCGAGGCGGCGGTCGCCGCGGGCGATGTGGTCGTCGGCGCCGCTCGGCGTACGGGCGCCTTGGACGCCTTCGTGGCCGCCCACCCCAAACAGGTCCAGGCACTGCGCCTGGACGTCACCGACCTGGCCGCGATCCGGACCGCCGTGGAGGACACGGTCGCCTGGCACGGGCGGATCGATGTCCTCGTCAACAACGCGGGGCGGACGCACGTCGGTGCCTTCGAGGAGACCACCGACGCCGAACTGCGTGCCCTGTTCGACCTGCATGTGTTCGGGCCCGCCGCGCTCGTACGGGCCGTGCTGCCGCACATGCGGCAACGGGGCTCGGGCACGATCGTGCAGATGAGCAGCGTGGGCGGGCAGTTGTCCACGCCGGGCTTCGGGGCGTACAGCGGAACGAAGTTCGCGCTGGAGGGCATGTCCGAGGCGCTCGCGGCGGAGGTCCGGGGGTTCGGGATCAAGGTGCTGATCGTCGAACCGGGGGCCTTCAGGACCGAGTTGTTCGACCGCGGCCGGGCGGGCACCAGCCGGGACCTCGGCGCGTACACCGGTACGGTCGGCGCGACCCGCCGCATGGTCGCCGAGAACGACGGCACCCAGCCCGGCGACCCGGCGAAGGCGGCGGCCCTGATCCTCGCCGCCGTCGACGCCGAACACCCCCCGCTGCGCCTGCCCCTCGGCGACGACGCGGTCACCGCCGTGCTCGATCATCTGGAAGGCGTACGGGGTGATGTCGCCGGTTGGGAGAAGCGGACCCGGGCGACGGCGTTCGACGAGGCCTGAGGTTGGACGAAGCGCATCTGCAGATGTGCGGGTATGCGGATGTCAGGCGGGCGCCAGGCCTGTCTTGAGTCCCGCTCCGCACAACGGCACCACCGCCGTTCGCGCCCCGAGCGCCCCCTCCCGTACCGCCGCCCAGCAGGCCACGCCGGTCGACTCCACGTACAGGCCCTGTGACGCCAAGTCCCTTTGCGCGTGCCGGATCTGATCCTCCGTCACCGTCAGGAACGTGCCGCCTGAATTGCGTACCGCGCGCAGGATCTGGCGGGCGCGGGGCGGGTTGGGGATCGCGATGCCCTCCGCGAGCGTGGGGGACGGTGGGGGAGGGGCGGTGCCGGTCAGGTCGGTGGCACCCTCGGCCCAGGCGTGCGCCAGCGGGGCGACCGCCGCGGCCTGGACGGCGTACAGGGCGGGGCGCCGGTCGATGAGGCCGGCTCCGTGCAGCTCGGCGACGGCGAGGGCAGCGCCCAGCAGCAGGGTGCCGTTGCCGACCGGGACGACGATCACCTCGGGGAGCCGGCCGCCCATGTCCTCCCACAGCTCGTGGACGTACGTCTTCGTGCCGTGCAGGAAGTACGGGTTGTAGACGTGGGAGGCGTAGAAGGTGCCCGGGGCGTCGGCTGCCGTGCGGGCCGCTGTTGCGGCGGCGTCCCGGTTCCCGTCGACGACCTGGACCCGGGCCCCGTGTGCCTCGATCTGCTCCAGCTTCTTCGCGGAGGTGCCCTCGGGGACGTACACCGTGCAGGGCAGGCGGGCGCGGGCGCAGTAGGCGGCGATCGCCGTGCCCGCGTTGCCGCTGCTGTCGGCGACGACCTGCTGGGGGTTCAGCCGGAGGGCGAGTTCGGCGAGGAGTACCGCGCCGCGGTCCTTGAAGGAGAGGGTCGGCATCAGGAAGTCGAGCTTCGCCGAGATGCCGTCGCGGAGTTCGACGAGGGGGGTGCGGCCCTCTCCGAGGGTGGTCGTGGGGGTGGGGAGCGGGAGGGTTTCCGCGTAGCGCCAGAGGGAGTTGACTCTGCCGGTGAGGGATTTGAGGGGTGCGGGGGTTGGTGCGAAGTCGAGGTCCAGGGGGCCTTGGCAGAGGGGGCAGCGCCAGGTGAGGGAGCCCGCGGGGACGCGGGTGCCGTCCACGGGGCAGTAACAGTCCGGCAGTGGGGTCATGCACGCAGAGTAGTTGCGTGCGCGCCCGGTTTGTTCTCGCCCCCGCCGCCCCTACCCGTCCCATCCTCGGGGGGCTGCGCCCCCCGAACCCCCGCTACGGCCCTGAACGGGCCTTGTCCTCAAACGCCGGACGGGCTGGAGATACTGGCCGACGCTGAAAGATCAAGCCCCGACCGCAACCCTCCAGCCCCGGCCGGCACCATCCAGCCCGTCCGGCGATTGAGGACGAGCGCGTTCAGCGCGACCTTCCCACCCACCCCGCCGCACCTTCACCCCAGATCCCAGGCACCCCCAGCCCGTCCGGCGTTTGACCTGATCGCCCTCGGCC